>CAZVMS010000165.1:0-84559 GCA_964628795.1 uncultured Haloferula sp.
CCCGCGAGAAAAGATGCCCGCGCGAAAAGACGCCCGCGCGAAAAGATGCCCGCGCGAAAAGATGCCCGCGCGAAAAGACGCCCGCGCGAAAAGATGCCCGCGCGAAAAGACGCCCGCGCGAAAAGATGCCCGCGCGAAAAGATGCCCGCGCGAAAAAAGATGCCCGGCAAAAAGTAGGATGCGACGGGGGCAGCGCCTATGCACGAGAGGTGCGTTGTGGTTTCGGGGCTGGAAGTCGCGGTCTGGCGCTGGTGACGAGCGAAATGGCGGCGCAGTGCGGTCGTGCTCGGCGGCCATCGCCCCGCAGCAGTCGGTGGTGGTGACGTGCTGCGGCTTGTGATGGCGCGACAACCATTCGTAGCAGATGCTGTTGGCCACGCGCGTGAACATCGAATGCAACCGCAGCGGTTTGGCGCTGCGCAGGCGGCAGCGGTCGTCATGTTGCGAGGCGTCCAGACGGGCGTGCAGGCCGGTTTCCATTCTCCAGTGGTCGATATTGGCCTCAATTCATTGCGCTGGCGGCAGCACATCGAGAGGTCGGCTGGTGACTAGGCAGACGGTTTCGGGTTTGCGCCCGGTGCGCTGGCGGTGCAGCCGGGCGATCTGCGCGGCGCAGGGGAAAAGTAGTTCTTCGCCGGTGGTTGGCGCGCACACCAGTTGGCTCGTCAACCGGGTGGGCGTAGCGCTCCATCCAGTCGTCGCTCAGACGCGCGGCGACGCGTGACAAGACCGCAGAACCGAGATTGGGGCTGCTTTGATCGGGCAGCAGCAGGAATCGGGAGTTGTTGACCAACAGCGGCAGGCGGCACCGCCGCTGTTCGTCGCTCCGGCCGATCCATTGATCGCGGTGGCGCAGCTCGCGGGACGCGGCGGTGAAGAGCAGCACGCCGAGCCATCGTCCGTCGAGGGCGGTCGCCGCATACCAGAAGCGCTCGCCGACGGGATTCGGGGCGCCAAGATAACGATGCTTGTCGAGCAACTCCGCCGCGCGCCCGATCTGCGTGTCGGTCTGAGTGGAAGATTGCGTTAAAACGCTTTGATCAATTCAGGATCCGGAGGGAAGTGTTCCTGAGAAGAAGAGATTGCCGCTTTGCGAAATCTCGATCGGCTCTCCGATTGAAGGAAAATTGAGAGGAAGCTCGCCCGACTCTGGATCCAGTCGGAAAGTGCGGTCACCGCTTGGGCTCGATTGTCCGGATAGGGTGATGGTGCCTCGAATAAAGTTAGAGATCACGATGTCATAGGTGCCCTCAGGGATCGACTCGATCTCGATCTCGAGCCTGCTTGCACCGGTGGAACCAATTCGGAGCTCCGCTTTTGCCTTGGCTGCTGATGAGGTGCCAGGAGCACGGGTCAGGGTCACGGAATGTGTCGTGGTGGATTCGCTGTTTGGTGGTACGGGCGGTGTGTTTGGCACCGTGCCGGTGAAATAGGTGAGGCCCGCTTTGACAAGGCTCACAGGGCGTCCGGCGGGATCGATGTCGAGAAGGATTTCGGTCGGATCGTTTGCATTGGTTTCGAAGTGGACCTCGGTCAGGATGCTGCTGTCGGTGATGGTAATCGCGCCGATGTTGATGGTATCGATGATGACCTCATAGGTGCCGAGGTCAAAGTCACGCGTCTCGACTTCGAATTTGATTTTCCCGGTCGACATCCGGCGGATGTGAACCTCGACGCTGCTACCAGGTGCGGCATTGACCGTCGGAATGAGCTCGGCGGCGATTTCGTGTTCGTCGTCTTCGTCGTGATGATCCTCGTCATCCTCGTCGGTATCTCCGTCGTTGTCGTCGTCGTCGTCGTCGCGGTTATCCACTCCGTCGCCGTCGGCGTCTTGGTCATCGGCATTGAGAATTCCGTCGCCGTCGGTATCATCATCGAGTGCGCCGTTGTTCATGCGGTTGTCGCCATCGATATCTCCATCGAGAGAGTCGGATGATTCATCTCCATCGATATCTTCTTCAAGGAGGTCGTCATCATCAAGGGAGTCTCCATCAATGTCGTCTTCGTTGCTGGCATCGTCGAGTCGGCCATCGCCGTCGATGTCCATTTCGGAGGGGGAGTCGTCGTCCCGACGATCCCCGTCAATATCGAGCTCACTTGAGTCGTCGTCGTTCTTTGAGTCTCCGTCGATATCCGTTTCGCCGAGCGAGTCATCAGCTTGACCGTCCCCGTCGATGTCCTTTTCAGCCGGATTGTCGTTGTTGATATGGTCGCCGATGTATTGGCCGGCATAGGGGCCTGACTTGGCGATGCCGCCATCGACATTGTCATCGAGGGCGTTGGGGATGCCGTCGTTGTCGATATCGGGATCAACGATATTCGGCACGCCGTCGCCGTCCAAATCGGGGGCGTCGCTTGCTTGAAGGTGAAGGGCTGAAAAGAAAAACAAGGCAACAGCCATCCATTTAAGGCCGCGATCGGACTTGTTTTGGAGGCTAGGATTCATGGTTAGGTGGGGGCGAGAGTCGAATTGATTTTGCTCTGTGCCTTTTTGTCTAGGGGGCAGGGGGGCGTCTGGCAAAAGCTTTGCGGTAACGGGATGGTTGGAAAATGGTCAGGGAATCAATTCTCGATGCGAATGCGGATAAAGCGGCGAGCGACACCTTGGGGCGTCAGGGTGTCGCGGATGAGAACGGCCTTTGGGTTGGGGTCGTCGTTCTCTCCACTTATGTAACCGGGGCCGAGAAGCAGGCCTCCATTTTGGCTGCTAGCAAGCGCTTGCCAGGGGCCTGAGAGATCTGTGGTCGCTTCCACCGTGATCGTTAGTTCTGGCTGGGTGGGGTCTCTTGGGACGGTAATTTGAAGGGCACCGCTGACAAATTCCGGCAAGGGAAGTGCTTCGCGGTCGGGGACGTTGGGAAGTGTATGGAGGTAGAACTCAATCAAGTTGGCGAGTCCATCGTGGTCGGGGTCATCGGTATCGATGGCGTTGGAATCGCCCAAATATTCAAGTTTCCAAGCCTGGAGGTTAGTCCATCGTGGATTGAGCTTGAAAAACACACCGCCTCCATCGGGCCCACCACCTGAGGCAAGGCCGAGGATCTCTCCGCTGGGAAGTGCGTGGAGTCCGGCGGTGAAATTGAGGGTGGACTCGTCGATCGCGCTGGCGATGCCGGGGGCGGCACCTAGCTTGCCGGAGAGGGTCGAAATGATCTCGAGTCCGGTGCTCGGGTGGTAGCGAAAGATGGCTCCGGCATTTTCCGCTCCGCCGGATGTGGCAAACCCCAGAATGGCCCCGTCGGGAGCGGCATGAAGTTCGCCGCGGGGGCTGGCTCCTATTGCGGGATCGAAGGAGGCGACAACGGACCAGGAGTCGTTTGAAGGATCGATCCGAATAAGCGTGCCAGCGTCGAAAGTTCCGCCCCTGCTGGTGGATCCGTAGACGAGGCCATTAGCGGCGAGGACGAGCCCGCCCTGGGGCAAGCGCGGACCTGTTTGCGTAAACTCAGCGAGAACCGTGTAGGAACCGGACGAATTGACTTTGTAGAGCACCCCCAGATTAGAGCTGCCGCCGATCTCGGTGACGCCGTAGAAAAACTGATTGCCCGCGAAAGCCAGTGGGCCGCGTGGCGTTCGTCCGGGCGCGGCACCGGCGGTCCCGCTGAACGAGGTGATCCGTGTCCGAACTCCGGCTGGGGTCACCCTGAAAATCGTGCCCCGTGAGGTCGCGCCGCCTTCACGGGCGATGCCATAAAGCGCGTCCGGCCCTGCGACGAGTGGGCCTTCGGGAAGGGAGCCGCCAGAGGTATTGAAGGCGTTGACCAATGCTGGCGCGCCCCCGGGTGTGAAAGAAAACGCTGATCCTCGGGCGAGTGATGAGCCGCGAGCGGCGAGGCCGAAAAGAGTGCCGTTTTCGAGGAGGAGCGAGCCGGTCGGCTGGTCACCGAGAGTGTGACCCAGGGGCGAAGGACTGAGCAGCAAGCCATCCCAGGTGAGCACGGTTCCGCCGCCGCTGCTTCCGCCATGCGCGAGGGGGAAAACGATGCCGCCAAGACCGTTGGAGCTCGGCGCGCCCGATGGCATCCAGCCGAGTGGGGGTGAGAGATTGGCGACGGAGGAAAAGGTGCCACTCGTTGAAATACTGAAAATCGAGCCGAGTTCCGCAGGGCCGCCGGCGGAGGTGATCCCGAAGAAAAGCCCGCTCGCATCGGTTGTTAGACCGGCTCTCGGTGCGGAACCATCGAGGCCGATGAAGCTCTTAAGAAGGGTGTGGGTACCCGTCGGTGAAATCGAAAAGAGGCCGCCGATGCCCGCACTTCCTCCGGTGGCGGCCGAGCCGTAAAGGTTCTGATCGCTTCCTTCGGCGAGCTCTCCCGCCGGTTGCGAGCCCGTGGGATCGCTGAAGTGATGAAGCACACTGAATCCAGGCGACGCCGCCGTGGTGAGCGAAAAACAGCTGCCGAAGCCATTCGTTCCGCCGAACTCGGCTGTTCCATAGAGTTTCCCGTTCGAGTGGAGGATCAAGCCGCCACTCGGGTTCGCGCCGGGATGCGTGCCTGCATTTCCTGTGAAATCGACAAGGCTGCTGAAGCCCCCCGAAGTCGTCATCCGGAAAGCCGTGCCCAGATTTGATGCACCACCGCGGCGCGTGAGGCCAAAGAGCATATTGCCTAGTGGGCAAAGTCGGCCGACCGGCTCCGCGCCTTTGTTGAGGCCGCCGGTTCCCGTGAAGGAGGCAATGGTGGTGAGTGAGCCCGAGGTCGAGAGCTTGAAAATCGTGCCGAGCCCATTGGCGCCACCTGCCTGAGTCGTGCCGTAAAGAAAGCCATCGCTGTGGAGTAGCAGCGGCCCGGGGATCGAGCCATTGGTCCCGGTAAAATCGACGAGTTTGGTGAAGTTTCCGGCGCTATCGATGGTGAAAATCGTGCCGAAGCCGCTGCTGCCGCCAGCGGAAGTTGTTCCAAAAAGGAGGTCGCCCGGGGCGGAGGTCAGCGCGGCGATCGGGCCGACGCCATCGCTGGTCTCGAATTGAAAGAGGGTCTCCACCACCCCTGCGGAAAAGCGGAAGATCGTGCCGTTGTCATTGGCCCCGCCGCTTGTCGTCGTGCCATAGAATAGGCCATCGGAGTGGAGGGCAAGCGGTGCGACGGAGTTCGCTCCCGGCTTTTCAAAGGATTGGAGAAGCTCGTAGGTCCATTCCGCGCGGGCCCATCCGACCATCGCCACGGCAATCGAAAAGATGAGTAGGTGGGAACGGATGAAGGGCATCGGGGTGAAAGGTAACAAAGTGCTAGGAATTCGGCGAGTGCCGTTACGATCTCGTGCTTGTAACCGATCGGTTACTTTGAATGATTTGTTCTGTAGCTTGCCACGCCGCAACTTAAGCTTCGGGCCGATGATTTTACCACGAAACGGATCTCTTTTTGCCAACATGTCGCTCCTTGTGGCGGGGATGGCTGTCGGCGCATTTCTGATGTGGCTTTCGATCCCTGCCGCTGTCGATGGCGAAATGACCGCGAATCAGGCGGAAAGCGGCATCCCGGCGCGAGAGGGCGCTACTGGCCGTCAGACGCGTCAGAAAACAACAGGAATTACGGGAGAGATGGACCGACGTGCTCGCGGCGAGCACTTCCGTGAAGCGGGCGCAGCGGCGGCACGAAAGAACCTCCAGCAAGCGCTGGCCGGGGCGGAGGCGATGGAGTCAAAGCAGGATCAACTGGATTTCTACCGCGGCATCTACGCGGAATGGGCGGGTGACGACCCTGAGGGTGCCCTTGCTTATGCTCAGACCAATTTCCCCGCCGGCAAACTGCAGGGCGACACCGTCGGGCTCGCGATGAACAAGTGGGCTCAGGCACACCCGCGCGAGGCATGGCTTTGGGCCGAACAGAATTTGTCGGGTCCGCTCAAGGAGCGGGCCTTGACCGACCTGGTGATGGGTTGGACGAGGCGCTCACCGGATGAGGCCGCCGATTGGTTGGCGAATACCGGTCTCACATCGCAGCCGCTTTTCAATGCGCTGCCGGGGACTTGGGCAGAGAACGATCCGGTCGCGGCCGCGGCGTGGGTTGCCGAACTCCCGAGTGGAAAGGCAAAGGAGACGGCCCAAATTGCCGTGGCTTCAACCTTGGCGGCCAACAGCCCGGAAGAGGCGGCCGCCCTTTATTCGAAGGAGTTGGCAGACGGTGAGCATTTGAATCTCACCATTTCGATCACGGATATCTGGGCGACCACTGATCCGGCGGCGACGGCGGAATGGCTGTCGGGCTTGCCAGATGGAGCCTCAAAAGCGGAGGCCGCTGCAACTTTAGCGACCGTCTGGGCTGCTAGTGATATCAAGGCGGCGGTGGCTTGGAGCGAAGGATTGAGTGACGAGTCGATGCGCCAGCAGGTGATCTCACATCTGGGAACAACTTGGGGAGCGATCGAGCCTCATGCCGCTCTGGAATGGCTGAATTCGCTACCCGCAGAGATCGCGGGAGATGGTGTTACGGGAGCATTTTACTCATGGGCTGGCACGGATCCCATCGGGCTTCAGGAGTGGATCGATCAAGTGCCAGCCGATGCGACAAGCGACCGAGCGCGACAGAGCCTCGGCGATGTGCTGAGTGAATCGAATTTGCCGGATGCGCTCGATGTCGCCCTCGGCATGCAATCGCCAGCGGTGCGAGATAACTCGGTGGCCCGCTACTTCAATGAATGGAGAAAGCGCGACGACGCCTCCGCTCAGGACTGGCTCGATGCGAGTTGGGGTGGTTTGCCCACCGGCACTCAGCAAGCGATTTCCAAGGTGCAGACGAAGAGGGTCGAGCCGAAGTGAGGATGGCTGCTTATCCGCGTGACATCGTCTGGTCCATCACCCAAGGCTTCATTTCATCCGAAGCTGATGCAAGCTCAGCCATCTCTCTTCTTCTATAGATGATCTTGGCGGCGGGGACTTGACAGCAGCGCACGACCGGGAAAACGGTGGACCGCTTAGAAGTAGCTACTGACCCCGAACCAGTAGGTAAGGGTGCTCACCTCCCCTTGGGTGCCGACACCCGGGGTATTCAGCCACTCATGCTCCAGACCGGTCTGAAACTTCAAGTTGTGATCGCAGGCGTAGTAGTTCACGCCGGCGTAGATCGATTGATGCTCATTTCCACGCCGTCGATTAATTGCAGCGTTGACGACCGAACCATGATCGGATCTCGTATAGCGCCTATCCACCCGAATTCCCTGACTTTCCGACGAACCTTGATACTGATAGCGGACAACCCCTTGGAGCTTGCCCTCAACCAGCCAATAGTAGGGGATGACAACAGCACCCCAGAATTCGCCCTGCCGATTCGATCTCAAGACGCCGTTTGATATATCGCCGTTGTCTCCGTAGAAAAGATTGGTAATCATCCCCCACTGGTCATTCTCATACTCAGCGGCTAGCGATGAGGCCCAATTGAAGCGGAACAGACTATCGTCACCGACAAGACCGTTCCCCTCCGCATTATTGTAGATGTAGTCAAAGCGAAGTTTGAAGTTTTTCGTCGCTCGGTAGCCCGCACTCACATAGTAGGCTAGGCCGTCATTCCATCCACCAAGGAACTCGGTATTCCCGCCGAGTGGAGTAGCAGCATCCGTGCTGTAAAGCGCCGCAGTGAGATCCCAGTCACCCTTTTCTAAGCCGATCGAGACACCTGTTGGGAGTGCCCCCCCATAGATCTTGTCTGCGATGGCGGACCTCTCCAAAGTTAGTAGCCTCTTTGACGATTCCCATGATTCAGTACCGATCGCTAGCTTGTGACGGCCATATTTTAGCGACAATTTATCGACGGCATCGACACCGAAGGCCTTCTTTATATCGAAGGCCAGAAGCGACACATCGAAGTCTTCATAGCCCCAGCCGAGCTTCTGGCCACCCGGCCATGGGGTAATGAGATTGCTGGCGTCATCGACAAGGTTTACATCAGCACTCATCGAGAAGTAGTTGAGGAACTTGGTCCTGAATCCAAGCCGGAAGCGTCGAACTTCCGTATGGTAATCACTAAATCCGTATCCATTGGTGTCTTCGCCCGTCAGGTAGGCTGCCTGCCATTGGAGTCGGCCGGTCAAAACGAATTTCTGAATGATGGGATTGTCCGTATCTCTGTAGATCGATCCGGGTTTCTTTGATAGCCGCTTACACCAGTCGCCGCTGGATTTTGTTTTAGAGGATGACGCGACTTTAGGTCGCTCGTCGGCCATGGTCGGTGCGTTTATCACTATGAAGATCACAGCGGGCAGAGCCGTTCTAAGCGTATGAGAGAATCTTTTCATTAACTGAGAGGTGTTTTGAATCATGCTGTAAGCCCTGCTAGTCTATTTGAAATACCTGCTTCACGTGAGCCATGCCTCGTAACAGTTCAGTGATTTTGTGGTGTCCATTGTTTGGGGTGGATCCGTACTCCGCGGTGAGATTCCTAACACGCCGTTACGATGTTCTCATTGTGATCCATTCTTGATTGATGGAGCGTCATCGCTGTCATTCCCTAAGCCGTTAGTCCGGCTGCTTTCTTTCTAATTAAATCATGAAACTCAAAAAATCAATCGTGTCAAAAAACGTCGGTGACTTCTCGCTAAATACCGACATTGTGACGAGTCATCAAATGAAGTCGGGAGATCTGGCCGTTTTTGAAGTTCTTGAAGTCGGTAAGCCGGGAAAAGTCCAGATGACCGATGGGCGGAATCGAACGATCTTCTCCGGTGACTTTCTGATGGCCGCTTTCGGCGATCGCTATGCGACTTCCCAGTTTGAAGGTTATGTCCCCGAGGTGCCGCGCACGGATGCTGAGTATCAGATGCTAGGTGGCGGCGGCGTGGTCGGGCGTCTGAAATCGAAAAACACCCGCCTCGAGGAAATCGATCCGACTACCGTGCGGTTGGTCGGCTATTGCTGCGAACAGGATGGAAGCGTGATCAATACGAAATTCTACAACTGCGAGCGAAGCAAGTTCCGCTGCCATACGCCCGCAAAAGTTATTCTCAGCATTGGCTCCACAATGGACAGTGGTAAAACGACCACTGCTGCTTTCACGGCCCGTGGTCTTGTCAAGGATGGCCACCGAGTCGGGTTCGTCAAGCTGACCGGCACCTGTTACCCACGCGACCGGGAATTCGTCTTCGATTGCGGCGCGCACGTCGTCGCGGACTTCAGTCTTGTGGGCTTTCCCTCCACTTTCATGTGCTCGAAGAGTGAGATACTCGATATTTACCAGACGCTCATGGATCGATTCTCTGATCACGATCTTGACTATATCGTCATCGAGATCGCTGACGGCTTGATGCAACGGGAGACCAATTTTCTCCTGCGGGACAAGGTGTTCATGCAGACCATTGACCGTATTATCTTCTCTTGTTGTGATAGCCTGAGTGCAATGCATGGTGTGCAGCTTCTCGGCGAGTGGGGGCTGAGTGTGACGGCCATCTCGGGACGCATGACGATGTCGCCGCTCTTGGTTCAGGAAGTCTCCGAATATCTTCAGATGCCTGTGTTCACGATGGAGGATGCATCTGAAGGAAGGATTAACCACCTTTTCGTTGAGGAGCCGATAGTTGCGATGAAGTTGGAAGCATGAGCATGAGTTTCACGCGTCGCGCGGATCACCTCCCCATGAACAAGTATTCGCCACGATCGCTTATTTTTGGCTTTGCCAGAAGCCATAAGCTGCTGCTGAGCGGCACCATTGCCGCGTTATTCGTCAGTCGACTTCTCAATGTCCTTCTGCCTCTCAGCATTGGGCTATTCGTCGAAATCATCTCGGCTGGGAATTCCGGAGCGAAAGCACGGCTAACGCATATGATCCCGCTGAAGATTGAGACCGCTGATGCCTTCTTCAAGTTCTTTGGTGTGCTGGTTCTTTTGAAGGGAGTGCTGGCATTTTTCGAGAAGTTCGGTGTCGGCATTGCGGGCGAGGCATTTTCGCACGATCTGCGCAACCGGGCGTTCTCCTCGCAGATGATGCAGACGATGGAATCCCACCGCTCTCGACCGGTCGGGCGCTATCTCCTTCGTTACTCTGGCGATCTTACAACAGCTCGAAACCTCCTGACCAAAGGCCTGCTCGGATTTGCAGGCGACACGGTGATGCTGGCGGGTGCTTTTACACTGCTTTTTTCGATGCGCGCAAGCTGGGCTCTGGTGGTGACTGGCATCTTTGCCAGCTCCGCCACCGCCGTGATGGTGCTTGGCAGGATGCTCAAGCGTGCCGCCGTTACTCGGGACAGCCACCGGTCCAAAACAATCGATTTTGTCAGCTCGCGATTGCAAGCGTTTCTCACCGTGAAAAGTATGAATCGGGAAAACCGGGAGCTTCGATTGTTTCGGCGGCAGACCGGACGACAGCACGCTGCCGCCAGACGTCACGCCTTGGTGGCAGGTTTCATCGCAGCAGTGACGCCATTTTTCTTCTTCAGCACGGTTGGTTGCGTGCTTTGGCTTGCCTATCGGGACTTCGAATCGGGCACGGGGCCATTAGCTACTGGAGATGTCCTCGCCTTCATTCTCCTGCTCATTTATAGCAGGGGACCATTGAGGCGCATTCAGGAAGCAACCATCCACTGGCAGGCTGGACAGCACTCGCTCGGAAACCTCGCTCGTCTGCTTAATCTTGAGGCCGAGCCTCGAAAGCCATCGCCGGACGATGCAGCGAGCGAGGACCTAAAGCTCGGTGCACGCGCTGAGGTCAAAGTCCAAGAACTCACATTCGGCTATCAGGACGCCCGCCCGATTTTCGAGAACATCAATTTTCACTTCAAGCAAGGTTCGATCACGCTCATATCTGGAGATGGTAAGAGCAGCTTTCTCCGGCTGCTGCTCAAGTTCGCGGAGCCCGCTGGCGGTAGTATCACCCTTGGTGGGCTCCGTCTTGACCAGCTAACTCCCTTTGAGGCGAGGAAATTGTTGGCTCTCGTATCCAGTGATACCCCGCTGATCGGGAAAACCGTTTTTGAGGCGATTTCCTTCCGCCCAAAAGCCGAGAAGAGGAAAAAGGCGGCGCGAATTCTGGGGTGTCTGGGCTTCCAACAAGGTGATGCTGAAGACGACGTGCTCGACCTCCGGCTATCTTCATCGGATAAGATCCTCTCGGATGGAGAGTCCACCTTGCTGCAGTTCGCTCGGGCTCTGATGACTGGAAAGAAGATTCTGTTGCTCGACAATTCCTTTGAAAAACTCGGGGACGTTAAGTCACGTGCCGTTGTGAAAATGCTTAATCGTCTGAAAGCTAGCCATTGCATCATCCTTGCGGCCAACCGAAAGCCCTCGGGATTGAATGTCGATAGCGAGCTTAACTTGCAAACCGGAGCGGCCAAGACAATGGCGTCGGAAGCCTGAAGAAAGTCATATCCTGATAGCATATTCCCATTTTACACTGACCGACCCATCAAGCATCTGATCATGAATCGTAAATTATTTCAGGTCGAGATGATCGCCCTAGCTTTCATCCTTTTTATAAATATTCAAAACTGCCATGGCCAGAGCACGATTTCAGGTAGGGTGTTAAGCCAGGTCACCGGGCTTCCTGTCAGTGGTGCTGATCTGGATGCCTTTGATGAAAATGGCAGTTCGGTTGTCATTGTCGGTGGGACAACAGGTGCGAATGGGACCTATTCCATCACGCTTCCTGGTCCTGGCGTCTATCGCTTGAGGGTGGATATGAAAGTTGGAGAGGCTCTGGCAGATCAATACTACGGTGGCGGTATTTCGATGGACGACTCAACTCCGATTAACGTTCCGACTATTACGAGCGTGATTACTGGAATCGACTTTTCATTGCTTCCTGGGTACACGCTATCCGGAAAGATTCTTGACTCAGGCTTGCCCGTGGAACTTATCGATTTGGATGTCTTTTCAATGACTGGTGAGTTTCTCGGTAGCTATCCGGGAGTGTCCGACGCCAGCGGCAGCTATGAGATTGGCCCCTTGCCCTCAGGGGCTTACTATGTGGATGCTGATCCTGATCCTGCTCTGAATCCGCGATTCGTCAGAACCTATTTTGGCGACACCCCCGATATTGGGTCGGCCACAGTGATTCTGATTGCCGACGCCCCAGTTTCTAACAAGGACATCAACCTTCTTGTTGGGGGTTTCATTTCCGGGAAGATTCTCGATTCATCGAATGCTCCACTTTCTGGTATTGATCTCGATGTTTTTGACTCTTTAGGAAATCGTCTCTCCGCCAATGCTGCTTCAAGTACCAACGGGGTTTACACCATTGGGCCTCTTGCCTCCGGGAGCTACTACTTGAGAGCTGACCCCTCGATTACCAGCGGCATTGCGAGAGCTCTCTATCCCGCCTCGCTTGGCTTCGATACCGCGTCTCTCATTCCGGTATCCTCTAGTCAGACCACTTTAGCTATCGATTTTCTCCTTGAAGCTGCTGGCACCATTAGTGGCACGATCGAAGATGCCACGACTCTGGTCCCTCTGGCTGATGTCGATCTCGATGTTTTCGACGTCGTCGGCAATCGACTGGATTTCTCCGCCCTGACCGGGCCAGATGGAAGCTACACAATAGCTCGTCTCCCAGCAGGGAACTACGTGATTAAGAGCGATCCATCTTCCTCAACCGACTATCCTGATCGCTATTTTGATGGCGTCCTAGATAAGGCTTCCGCGACTCCTGTCACTGTGACGGCAAGTGCCGATACTCCCGCGATCGATTTTAAACTAACCAAAGGCGGTTGGATCTCTGGGACGATTCGAGACTCGAACGGAATCGCCCTCACCGGTATTGATTTGGACATCTTCGATGGCTTGGGTGTTCGTCTTGAGGCGTCGGCGAGGAGCGGAATTGATGGAAGCTATCGATTGGGTCCCCTTGCCAGTGGTAGCTATGTTGTGCGCGCCGACCCTAAATCGACTTCCGGGTATCTTCTCCAGTATTACCCCGATTCTCCTGACGCAACGACTGCATCTCTGGTCGTGGTGAATGTTTCCGCCACGACAGCCATGGTTGATTTTTCATTGCCCGATGCAGGATGGATCGAAGGATTTGTCACCGACCAATTTGGTTCGCCGTTGCAAGGAATCGACCTTGATCTTTTTGATGCGGTCACGTTGCTTCACGAAGACCAGAGTGCAACAAGCGATTTGGATGGACACTACCTGATCGGGCCGCTGGCGGTTCAAAGCTATTTGGTAAGAGCTGATCCTTCGGCAAGTCAGATGAGGGTTCGGGAATATTTCAACGAACAAGCGGTTCGCACTGACGCCAATCCAGTTGCAGTTTCTGCCGGGGTTGGCACCACCAATATCAATTTCACACTTTCTCAAGGCAGTTCGATCCGTGGTTTCGCTCGGAGTCGGGCGGATGGTTCTCCAATCGTAGGCGCAGATATCGATGTATTTCGAAGTGATCTATCGCGTATGGACCAAAGTGCTACCACGCAGATGGATGGGGCTTTCATCGTTGGTCCACTTCCCCCGGGGAACTACCTTGTTAAAGTCGACGCACAGCTGAGCACGCTTTACGTCGATTCATTCTTCGGAGATACCGCCGACCCATTGCGAGCGACTCCGATCACGCTCACTCCATCAGTCGATGTTTCAGACATAACGATTTCGCTTCCGGTTCTGGTGATAAGACCAAGTTTCTCGGTATCGACTCTTAGTGGCATGACGACCACAACCACCAGTTTTCCTACCGAGCTAGGAAGGTCCTACAGTTTTGAAAAGAGCGACACTCTCTTGCCCGAATCCTGGATAAAGATTATGACAGTAACGGGTGATGGCATGGATGCTGTCTTGACCGAGGAATTTTCTAGTGACGTTCCAAGAAGGTTTTATCGGATCGTGGTGGAGCCATGAGTTGACGCGAGTTTTCCAGTTTGATCAGTAACTGACGTTGCGATTTGCCACTAAAGCCTCCCGCCTACCAGATTAGGCTCCGGAAGTATCACCGAGCATAGCGGCTTTTGAAGAGGGTTTGACTTACAGCCCCTTACTCCGCCATCGCCGTGCCGATTTTTGAGTAGAGCTCGGTCTGCTTGGCGCTGTTTTCTAACAGGTCGGAGGCGAGGGTGACGGTGCCGGGTTCGAAGAGGGTGATGGTGGAGGAGCCACCGAAGGCGAAGTAGCCTTTTTCATCGCCCTTTCTAACAGGCTGGCCGGGGGGGTAGGTCTGTTGGATGGAGCCGACGCAGGTGGCGCCGATTTCCAGGCAAAGGACGAGTCCGAGGTCGGGGGTTTCGAGGCGGGTGATGGTGCGCTTGTTTTCCCAGAGGTAGGCGAGGCGGCGGCGTAGGGCGATGGGGGAGACGGAAAAGAGCGGTCCGTTGATGAGGCGGGTTTCTCCGGGGGTGCCGGCGCAGGGGAAGTGGAAGCGGTGGTAATCGACGGGGCAGAGCCGGGAGAGCACGAGGGTGCCATCGGCGAAGCGCGAGGCGAGCACGTCATCGGCGAGGAGACGGCCGAGGTCGAAGCGCTGGTTTTTGACGAAGAAGGAGTCGATGGCGCTGATTTTCGGGAAGCCGAGATGGCGTCCATCGGCGGGAAAAACGGCGGGGGCGTCAGGATCGATCGGGCGGGCTGCCGGTTTGAGCTTGCGGTAGAAGAACTCGTTGAAGCTGGCGTAGGAGTCTGGCGAATCGGCGAAGTCGGCGGGGTCGAGTCCGTAGGTTTCGATGAAGGGGACGATTTTAGCACGAGTTTTGGGGGTGTCCATGCGGTGACCGTACCATTTTGAGAAGCCGGCGCGCTTGACCATGGCGTGGAGTGGGATGGCTCCGAGCGGGTTCGCGTAGGAAAAATTGAGGAAGCCCTCTCCGTAGATTTTTTCGGTCTCGAGCTGGCCGCTGTGACGGTTGAAATAGGTGATGGGCTCCATGGCGGGAAACGTGACGGCTGATGGCGTGGGAGTCGATCTTGATTGGTGGGATGATTTACTTGCCTGCTTGTTACCGATCAGCCCTTGCGCGGGCTGGATTGCGGGGCTATCGGACGCGGGATGAGAATAGTTTGTTTGGTCGTTCCTGCGGTGCTGTTGCTCGGGGCTTGCAATAAGCGGTCGGAAACGACGGCCTCGGAGACGCGTCCGGTGACAATGCGGGACGACCATCTGAAGCTCGATGCGAGTAGCAACGAGCGCTTTGGTAATCGTGGAGGGATGCCTGCTCCCATGGTGAAAGAGATGCCTGCGGGTGAAGCTCCGGAGTCGCCGGTTGCGGCGGGTCATTTGCCGGATGGCTGGACGGAGTTGCCGGGGAATGCGTTCCGCTTGCTCAATTATAGCTTTGGCGATGGTGGGGAGGTTTCGGTGTCGATGAGTCGCGGTGGGGTGATTGACAACGTGAATCGGTGGATGAAGCAGTTTAGCAGTCCGGCGATTGATGCGGCGGGGATGGCGGAGTTGGAGAAAGCTTCGGTTGTGGGATTTGAGGGTGTCTGGCTGAAGGCTGAGGGTGATTACTCGCCGGGGATGGGTCGAACGAAGGTATCGGACTACGGGCTGCGGGGCATCGTGGCCGAAAAAGGAGGCGAAATTTTGACGGTGAAAATGGTGGGTCCTGCCGCTGAAGTCGCGGCTCAGGAAGTCAATCTCAGGGCCTTCGTGGAAGGTTTGAAGCTGGTTGAATAAAACGAGACGGCCGCGACGTAAGGTCGAGGCGTTAATTACAAACGATTTCATGAGTCACGCGAATTCACTGCCGATCAGAGTATGGAAATGGCTGTCCGGGTTCGGACTAGCGACGATTTTGCTGGTGTTGCTCGGCCTTCTCACATGGTTGGCGACGCTGGAGCAGGTCGAGCACGGTTTGCTGGCAACGCTGGATAAATATTTTCATTGGCGGGCCTGGTGGGTGCCGGCGGAGCTTTGGGTATTTCCAGAGACTTTGAAGCGTCCGCTGATCATTCCGCTTCCGGGTGGTTACTGGGTTTGTGCGCTGCTGCTGGTGAATATGATTTGCGGTGGTCTGATCCGGGCGCGAAAGGGCTGGAAGACGGCGGGTGTGCTGCTGTCCCATTTTGGCATTATTTTTATGATCGCTGCGGGTGGTGTGGCGCAGCTCTATGAGGAGCGCGGTGTGATGATGCTGGTGGAGGGGGATCAGGCGGATTACGCGATCTCGCTGACGGAGCCGACGATCGAGGTGTTGGAGATCGTCGACGGAAAAGTGAGTGGCGATGTGAGTGTGGCTCGCCAAAGGGAACTGAGAGGCCTGGCTCAAACCGACCTCCGTTTGGTGAAGTTCCCACGCGAGCCCTTTGATCTGGAGATCACCGGATGGCTGACCAATGCGATGGTTCGTCCGGGGGGGGAAGGGTCGCCCAATCCGACGGTGGATGGCTGGACGCTGCAAGAGCGAGAGAAGGAAAAGGAGGGTGAGTTGAATGGCCCGGCCTGCTACGCGCGAGCAGTTTTCGAAGACGGAACGAAGGGTGATTCTTTCATTCTGGCGGTGCCGAATGGGCGGAGTGGCATGAGTGACTACCCTCCAGTGTCGATTGAAGCCGCCGGCAGGAAATTTGCCGTTAGGATGGTGAAGCAGACGATTCCGGTTCCTTTTACGGTAAAGCTTGAGGATGCGGTGTCCGAATATTATCCGAATTCTAGCAAGCCGAAGTCATTCCACAGTGATATTCAGCGGATTGTTGGCAACGACGAACCGGTGAGCCTGCGGATTGAGATGAATGAGCCGATGCGTGCCGGTGGGTTTACCTTTTTCCAGCGGACGATGGGTGGTGGCCCGCAGATGCAGCAGGGACCACAATTTTCAGGTTTTGAGGTGGTTTCCAATCCGGCGGACAAGTGGCCGGAATACAGTCTTTATGTAGTCACGCTTGGATTGCTGATTCACTTTGTCATGAAATTCTCGTCGTACCTCGGTACGTCGAATCGCTCCCAACCCAAAGCTTGAGATGAATCAACCTGCCCGCTGGACACTATTCGCCCTTGGCTTGCTGCTGTTTGCAGTGGCTCTGTGGAAGACTTATGAAAATGCGACGCCTCCGGATGAGGTTCGTGTCATCGAAGGCTACACCGCATGGGACAAGGAAACTCTGGCGATCGCGGATACTTTGCCGGTCCAAGATGGTGGGCGGATCAAGCCGCTGACGACCTATGCTGGATTTGAGATGCTGCGCATTTATGGAGCGAGATCGATGGAGATCATGTCGGTTGAGGGCGGCGAGAAAATCAGGATCAAGCCACTGGCCTGGCTGATGGATGCGTTTTTCCGTCCGCAGTATTCGGTTCAGATGCCTTCGTTTCGGATTGAGGATTCGGAGATTCTCAGGGCGATCGGAGTCGAGCCGGGTGATCGTCGAGATCGTTACAGCTACCATGATCTTGAGCCGGGGCGTGACCGCTTATTCGAACTCGCCAGAGGTTATGGCGAAATTCCTTCGGATCGTCGAGATACCATGGAGAAGCAGATCATCGCGCTGGCTTCGAACTACCAGACTTATGAGCAATTGCTCGGCACCTTCGGGATGGCCCGCAGTGGATTGATGATGGAGCCGCTGGGCGGTGCGGATGAGCAGCCGAAGCGTGCGGATGTGAGCTCCGTGATGGCGACGGCGGAGGTGATTCAGGGAGTGCTCCAGCGAAGTCAGGCGGAGAAGACGCCAATTCCGCCTCACGTTCAGAATCTTCTTGAGCAGGTGATTAGTGGGGCGAACGCCGCGAAGTTCGGACTATTCGTTTTTCCTCCGGCCAACAAGGATGACGTCAAATGGCTGAGCCCGGGTGAACGCGTGATGAACGCCATGCAGATGGCCACCCGTGAGCCCGAGCAGTCGATCAACGACATTGCTCTGATGGAGGATGCTTCACGAGCGCTGTCGGAGAGCGAAGCGATGTTCCGAGTGAAGCTCGGCGAGTTCAAGGATAGCGTTGTCGAGAGAGCGGAGGCTCGGGGTGAGTATGGGCAGGTTGCGCTTGAGGCGGAATACTACCGGATGAATTGGTTCCTTTATGCCTTGGTGTTTTTCCTGATGGGGACGGTGCTGGCGATCGGCATGTGGATGACGGGTCGCAATCTGGCGGGAAGGATTCTTTCTTGGGGGGTGTGGGGGACGACGTTTGCGGGATTGGTCTTTGTGATCATTCCCATCGTCAAGCGTTGTATCATCATGCAGCGACCACCGATAGGGAATCTCTACGATACGATCATCTTTATTTGTGCTGCAGTAATTATTTTGGGGGCACTGATTGAGCTTCTAACAAAGCGGCGTTTCGCGCTCGGGGTGCTGCCGATTTCGGGCGTGATGCTGATTCTTTTGGCGCGGATGTTTGAGGTCGGAGACGCGAAGGATCACATGGATCCGCTGGTGGCGGTGCTGCGTTCGAACTACTGGCTGACGACTCACGTGATCTGCATTACGCTTGGTTATGCCAGTGGTTTGGTGACGGCTTTGCTCGGCATGGTTTATGTCCTTCTGCGTGGTCTGCGTCTTGATGGCGGTGATAAGGATCTGCGTCGTTCGCTGACGCGAGCGGTTTATGGAATGGTCTGTTTAACTTTGTTCCTGTCGCTGGTCGGCACGGTGCTTGGAGGCATCTGGGCAAATGATTCGTGGGGCCGATTCTGGGGTTGGGACCCGAAGGAGAATGGAGCTCTACTAATCGTGTTGATGAACCTTGCGATTTTGCATGGGCGGCTCGGGGGATTCCTGTGCGAGTGGGGAATTCATCTGGCAGCGATCTTCATGGCTGCGGTGGTGACCTTTTCGTGGTGGGGCGTGAACTTGTTGGGAACTGGTCTTCACAGCTATGGCTTTGCCGAGGGCGGTCAGTATATCTGGCTGCTCTATGGGTTGGTTGGAATTCTGTTAGCCTTCGGTTTGATCGCCCGCACGGTGGAGAAGTTCCAGGCAGCAAATGAGAAGCCAGTGGAGGGCTTGAAGAAGGTGGAGAACTGAAACAGAGAGTATCGACTCCCGTCGGTGCTCCTATGACGCGCGGCTAAAGTCGGGGTTGCTTGCTTTTCCCACACGAGCAGTCGTCGCAGTGACCTTTGCCGTGTTTGGGGCTTAGGCCTCGGATGAGGAAGATCACCAGAGTGATCACCACGATGCCAGCGGCGGTCCATGATTGCCAATTTTCCATATCAAAAACGTAGCAGGGATCCGACTTGATACACGGTCAGTGATGCGGCGGCCGCGAAGATGGACATGAAGAAGAACTGTCCGACTGCCCATTTCCACGATCCGGATTCCCGGGCGACGACGGCGGAGGTCGGCAGGCACTGGAGGGCGTAGATGTAGAAGATGAGCAGGGAAATGACAGTCAGCGGGGTGAACATCGGGCTGCCGTCCGGCCAAGTTTGCTGGGCGAGTGTCTGGCGCAGGTTGCTGCGGGTTTCGGCATCGTCGTCGCTTTCATCGACGTGGAAAAGTTGAGCCATCGAGCCGACGAAAACTTCACGTGCGGCGAAGGATGTTAGGATGGCGGTGCCGGTCCGGCCGTCGAAACCCATGGGTCGGACGACGGGTTCGATGACGTGGGAAATGCGGCCGACGATCGAATGATCGAGTTGCTCGGCAGGATCTTCGCTGTCGGTTTTAGGATAAGTCTGGGCGGCCCAGAGGAGGATCATTAGTCCGAGGATGACAGTGCCCGCTTTTCGAACAAAGGCCCAGCCGCGGTCGGCGACGTGACGGAAGATGTAGCTCCACTGCGGGGCTCGGTAGGGAGGGAGTTCGAGGATGAAGTGGTGGACGCCTTCATCGGGGCCGAGGCGGCGGCGAAGAATTTTTGCCGCGATGAAGGCGGTGAGTGTTCCGAGGACGTAAATTGCTGTGAGGACGAGGGCCTGGGTAAGCCCTCCTTCACTACCGCCGAGCAGCATGGGGACCAGCAGCAGGTAGACGGGGAGACGGGCCGAGCAGCTCATCCAAGGGGCAACGAAGATGGTGACGAGTCGTTCTTTTGCGGAATCGATCGTGCGCGTGGCCATCACACCCGGGATGGCGCAGGCGAAGGAACTGAGTAGAGGGAGGAAGGCTTTGCCGCTAAGGCCGACCTTCGACATCAGACCGTCCATGATGTAGGCGGCGCGAGCCATGTAGCCTGAGCTTTCAAGCAGGCCGATGAAGAAGAACAGCATTAGGATCTGCGGCAGGAAAACGATGACGGATCCGACTCCGCCGATGATGCCGCCGGTGATCAGATCGCGCAGGTCACCCTCGGCCATGGCGTTTTCGACGAGCCTTTCAAGCCAGCCTTGAGCGGACTCGATCCAGCCCATTGGGATACCGGCCCATGAAAAGATCGACCAGAACACGGCGAGCATGATGCCGATGAGGAAGAACCATCCCAAAATGGGGTGAAGGAACAGGGCGTCGAGTTTGTCGGAGAGGGTAGTGGTGTGAGTGGTCGGACGACGCGCGGCGATTTCACAAATCGCGTAGGCGGTCTTGCGGCGGGCGGCGGCGGGATCGTCTTTACTGGTCCACGGTGTTGAGGCCGTGGGCGGAATGGGGTGCTGGATGGCTTGCTTGAGCTCGATGATTCCTTTCCCGGAATTGGCCTGCATGGGGACTACCGGGATGCCGAGTTCCTCGGAGATTTTCTGAGGATCAAGACGGAGACCGCTTCGCTCTGCGAGGTCGACCATATTGAGGGCGAGGATCACTGGAATACCGATTTCCATGATCTCCATGGCGAGGATCAGGTGGCGTTCGAGGTTTGAGGCGTCGACCACACAAATGGCGAGGTCGGGACGTTTGCTTCCTTCGATTTCGCCAAGTAGCGTGCGCCGGGCGACCTGCTGGTCGGGTGATCCTCCTTCGAGCGAGTAACAGCCAGGGAGGTCAATGACCTGCAATTTGCGACCGTGAGGGGTGAAGGTGTGGCCGGTTTTCACTTCAACGGTGACGCCGGCGTAATTGCCGACCTTTGCCGTAGAGCCGGTGAGGGCGTTGAAGAGCGTGGTTTTCCCAGCGTTCGGGTTGCCGGTCAAGGCGACCGTTTCAAATCCATCCTCCATGGTGCCAGAGAGGCTTAGGGAAAAATCGGAGAGACTTTCACCTGATCGGCGAGATCGCGACTCAGGGCCATCCGGGTACCGCAGACGGTGCAGATCATGTTGCGGCCGTTGGCGAGCTTGCGGACTTGCATGGTTTCGCAAAAGCCGAGGCGACGAAGTTGATCGCATGCGGGGCCTTCCAGCATTCTGATGTGGAAATCACATCCGACCGTCGCCTGAGCGAGGCTCTGCAGGCTGTCAGTTTCCAAATCGTTGGTGAGTGCTTGCGGCATGACGTTGAGAAGGTTGAGCAATTGAGACCGAGTTGCAACAAGAAAAGCTTAGTTTTTGGAGTGGGCCCTTTTGGAGAGCGGGCATTACGGGGTCTGCAGGTGGGTTGTTTTGGCGAATGGGTGGAGCTAGGGTTCGATGGGAAGGAGAGAGGCGCTGTTCCTGGATCTGGGGAAAACGCGCCTGAAAGTCGCCTTGCCCAGCCATGTTGCGCGGGAGCGTGCCACTCCATCCGCTTCGGCCGCAGAGGCGTTCCTCGTGCTGCGGGATCTACGCAGAATCCTGTCTCAGGTTTTTGTTGCGGGATTTCGCTTAGGAAGCGTAGAGTCGCAGCCCGCTTCCGCCATCGGTGCATTAGAGTATGAGCACCGGTAGCTGATGCGATTTTTCTGTAACCAAGGCCATGAATCCGGACCGCGCGACGCTTAATTTTCTTAATAGCTTTCCCGAAGAATCCCGCACTAGGGGCGAGATGCTCCAGAAGGAGGGGACTGTCACTCAAATCTTCGGGAATCATCTTTTCATCCAGGGCCGGGTCGAGGACGAGGCTGGCACTTTTCGGACAAGCCTGAGGCTTCAGGGCAACCGCTGGTTTGGCTCATGCACCGCTGAGGATGAGATGATCGCCGGAGCGTGTCAGTATGCGACGATGATGGAGCGGATGCACCGCGGTGAGGACTTGCCGGAGTCGCCCAATGAGTTCGATGACACACCGATCCTCGACATCATTGAGGACAAGCTGGGTCGTGAGCTTGATGACAAGGAGGCGGACTTCGTTTCCAAAGTCGAGAAGCGCTACCGCCGCTATGTGATCGAGGGCGAAATCCACGATCACGACATGGTTCGCCTGACGCCGCGTTGGGAAATCACCACTTACGAGCCGCTTGAACTGTGGCCGATGCCCCCTGGGGACATTCTCGAGTTCTGGAACTATTTGGGCTACGCGTTCTATAAGAAGAAGCTCCCTTACCCGGAGTTCATGAATGTGGTCACTGACTTGAACTACGTTCAGAAAAAGATGGCTGACTGGGAGCAAGAGCGCGAAGTCGCTGCTTGGTATGACCGCATCGAGCAGGTCAATGAAAGTCCTCCGGTTGGAAAGCCGGTTGAGATTGCCTTCCGTTTGGTTGCGACGATCAACGAAGCTCGTCTTGAGTGCAAAGAAGCTGAGGGCGAGTGGGTCCAGTTGCGCGAGAAGAACGACATCGAGCGTCTGCTTCCTCTGTTCGCTGAAGCGGCGCTGCGCATGGATGCTCCGAGTCAGGTGCTCTGGGAACACTTCCTCGCCTATTATCGTGAATACGGAGAAACAACCTTTGACTTTGACTCTGAAGATGCGTGCCGCTTCATGAACCGGGTCTTCCGCCAACCGGCGCTGAAGGGATATCTCGTCAACCTCGACGAAAACGAGTTCAAGGTGGTGAATGAGGCGCTGCGCTGGATTTGCGAGGATAATCCGTATGATCCAAGCAGCTTTGCGATTCAGCTTGTGACTGCCGATGGCGAACACGTTTCTCACTCGGTGCGGATGCTTCCAGGTCGCCAGGAGCTCTATCAATCCGATGAAACCGTTTTCCCGGGTCCGCCACGTTGGCTTGAGGATACCGAGGTGATGCCTCGTTACGATATTCCGAAGAAGGTGATCGATTCGCTGGAGGGCGTGGAGTTTCTTCGCAAGATCGGGGCATCATTGCCGGAGTCGCTCAAGAAGCGGGTGATCGATCTTGAACTGAAACCCCGCTTCGAACTGAAGTTGGTCGCCGGTCTGACCGCAGCGGAAACCGAGCACCTTGTGATCGAGGTGACGGCGATTGAAGCGAAGGATCGGCGGACGGAGAAACTGGTCAAGGAAGGTTGGGAACTTGTCGAGCAGAAGACCCTCAAGGGCAAACAGCTGCTACGCTTCGCTCGGGAAGAGCTCTATGCGGTTCCTGGAATTCTCGAAGAGATGGGCCTGACCTACGATGAGAAGCTCGATGCTTTCAAATCGCGCATCACCAAACAGTTCCCTGAGAAGTTCGCCGAGTGGATCGCGGCTATGCCGAAGTCCCTCGAACTCGATATCGATGTCCGACTCAAGTCGATCCTTGCCGATCCGGTCACCGCGGCAGTGCGCTTCGAGGTGGTCAATCAGGACATCGACTGGTTCGACCTCAAGATCGTCATCGACGTCGAAGGGGTGAGTCTTTCCAAGGCACAGATCCGCCAGCTCGTCGCCGCTCGTGGTGGCTATGTGCGCATGGAGGATGGCTCGTGGATGCGGCTTGAGATCAAACTCGATCCCGAACAGCGCGATGCTGTCACACGACTGGGTCTCGATCCCTTCGATCTCTCCGGGGAAACCCACCGGATGCACGCCCTTCAATTGGCCGATCCGAAAGCTGCCGAAGTTTTCGATCCGAAGGCTTGGAAACGGATTAAGGACAGCGCTGGCGAGATCACCATCGAGGTCAAGCCAGATGTCCCTACGAGCCTCAATGCGACTCTTCGTCCGTATCAGGTCGAGGGTTACCAATTCCTCGCCTATCTTGCGACCAACCGCTTCGGTGGGATTCTGGCTGATGACATGGGACTGGGCAAAACGATCCAATCGCTGACTTACATCCTCTGGCTTCACGAAGAACGCGAGAAGGCCGGTGAATCCCATCGCCCCGCGCTGATCGTCTGTCCGAAGTCGGTGCTCGATGTGTGGGAGAGTGAGGGAGATAAGTTTGCGAAGGGCATCCGTTCGAAGATCCTGCGCAACCGTGACGATCTTGACGTGAAGCACATTCAGGAGAATGTCGACATGCTGATCTTGAACTACGCCCAGCTTCGTGTTTGCGGCGACCTGCTTAACGAGATCAAGTGGCTGACCGTCATCCTCGATGAAGGACAGCAGATCAAGAACCCGGATTCGAAGGCCGCCAAGTGCGCTCGCGAGCTGGATTCCGCCAACCGCCTTGTTCTCACAGGAACGCCGATTGAGAACCGCCTGCTCGACATGTGGTCGCTGATGGCCTTTGCCATGCCGGGTGTGCTCGGCAGTCGCGCCTACTTCAAGAAGCGCTTCGACAAGCGCAAGGATCCGCTTTCGCAGAACCGCCTTGCAGCGCGTTTGCGTCCGTTCCTGCTCCGCCGGACCAAGCTTCAGGTGGCGCAGGACCTTCCCCCAAGAACGGAAGAGGAAGTTTACTCAAAGATGGATGGCGTTCAGCAAGAGCTCTACAAGGCCGAACTGAAGCGTATTCAGAAGGCATTGCTCGGACTCGATTCCGACGAAGCGGTGAAGAAGAACTCGTTCGCGATTCTTCAGGGCCTGATGCGGTTACGTCAGATTTGCTGTCATCCGGGCCTGATCGATCCGAAGTATCTGAAGGAGGAAAGCGCCAAAATGGAGTCGCTCTTCTATCTGCTCGACCAGCTTTACGAAGAAGGTCACAAGGTGCTCGTCTTCTCGCAGTTCGTTTCGATGCTCGACCTGATCAAGGCGCGTCTCGAGCTCGAAGCACGTCCGTTCCACTACCTCACGGGGCAAACCAAGGACCGGAAGGGCGAAATCGAAAGCTTCCAGACGACCAAGGATGCCTCGGTCTTCATGCTCTCGCTCAAGGCGGGTGGTGCCGGTCTAAACCTGACCTCCGCGTCTTACGTGATCCTCTACGATCCCTGGTGGAACCCTGCCGTGGAAAATCAGGCGATCGACCGGACTCACCGCATCGGTCAGAAGAACAAAGTCATCGCCTACCGTTTGCTTACCCGCGACACGGTGGAAGAAAAGATCCGGATCCTGCAGCACCAGAAAACCCAACTCGTCACCAATGTGCTTGGAGACGAAGGATTTGCTTCGAACTTGGGTCTCGATGACCTTCAGTTCATTCTCAACCACGGAGGCGAGGACGAAGAAGATCTTCCGAAGCCGGCGAAGAAGGCTACCAAAAAGACCGCGATCAAGACCGCGAAGCGGGAGGAAAAAGATTGATCATCAGGGAGATAGGGCTGCGCCAATCCGCTGATTGATTTCGGTGGGATGGCGCGTATGCTTCAACACTGTGAAAAAAGCATTCGCCTTCTTGTTCGCGCTCCTTTCTGGCCTCTACTTGCTGACGATCGGCATTGCTCCGGATCCGATCATCATCATTGACGAGGCCACCGCCCTGTTGGTTTTGGTCAAGTCGCTGTCGGTCTTGGGTATCGACATTTCCCGTTTTTTGCCCTTTATCGGGAAAAAAAAGCCGAAAGATCCTGAGAAAAATGCTGCGGTGGTGGATGTGTGACAAGTTTTTCATCGAGACGAAACATCCCTAATTTTCCAACGTAGGAATGGCTGAAAATGTCTGAGTCACCCGAAACCGATAACGCTCCATCGCCATCACGCCCTTCGAATGGCTGGTTTTTGACCGCCTTTGGCTTTGCGACGATCGTCGCGATGTTCTCCATGCCATTTCTGGCAGGCGAACCGAAGAGCGATGAAGTTTCCCAGTGGGTCAGCTACTTGGGAAGATTTCACTTCGTGATTCTGCATCTACCGATTGGGATGCTCTCACTGGTGATCCTAATGGAACTGGGAAAGCTCTTCCGCAAAGACAAGGGTAGCTCAACTCTGGTGCCGATGTTCTTCACGGCGGCTTCGGCCGTGGTGGCGGTGATTGCGGGATTTCTTCTCTATCAGAGCGGAGACGATACCTCGGACTTGATCCAGGATCACATGTGGTGGGGGATTGGTTTTGCCTCCTGCGCTGTTGCCGCCTTCATCGTGAAGAATTGGGTCGATCTATCCGGTGGAAAAGGGAGCTTTTTCTACCTTCTTACCCTGCTCGGAAGCGCCGGAGTCATGGGCGTGGCGAGCCACGACGGTGGTGAAAGTGTTCACGGGAAGGGCTACCTTCGCAAGGAGGAGCCTCCCCAAGTTCGTCAGTGGGTGAATCAGCTTCCGGGAGCCAAGCAGCTTCCGATCGAAGGGGGTGAGGAAGAGGTGCCGAAAGAACCCGATCAAAAGGTCGAGGAACCAAGCAATGCGACCGTAGAGCCTCCGGCTGTCCCGACCCCCGTTTCCGCAGAGGAACAGGTCATTTTCACGCATCTGGTGCAGCCGATTTTCGAAGCGAAGTGCGTCTCGTGCCACGGGGAAGACAAGCAAAAAGGGAAGCTGCGGATGGACAGTTATGAGGCCTTGCTTGCCGGAGGTAAGGAGGGTGAAGGCTTTGAACCTGGCAATGCTAAGGACAGCAATATCCTTTATCGGATTCATTTGCCCTTGGAGGACGACGAACACATGCCGCCAGAGGACAAGGAGCAGGTGGAGGCTCACGAACTTGCTATCATCGAATGGTGGATCAACACCGGCGCTTCGCCCGATGCGAAGGTGTCCGATGTGGAAATGCCCGATGCGGTAAAGGATGCGATTGGTAAAATCGGTCCTGCCGAAAGTCCCGAGGTTAGTGAGGCAAAGGAAGAGGCACGGGTCGAGGAAGCAAACAAAGAGGGTGAGGCTAAAAAGTTAATTGCCCAAAAGCTCGAGAAGCTTCGTGATGAGTTTCCATCCGCTTTGAACTTCGAGTCGCAGAATTCGAGTGCTGTGACGTTTACGGCAGTCAGTATGCGTAGCAATTTCACAGATCAGGAGCTGGCTAAGTTGGCTCCTGTGATGGAGGCGATGGTTTCACTCGATCTTTCGTCTACCAAGGTGAGCGACAAAGGGGTGGAAGTGATTGGCAAGGCACCGAATCTCAAGGTCCTGCGACTTCCCGAAACGGGAATCACGGATGCTTCGCTCGATCTGCTTGCTGGCTTGTCGGAGCTGGAATCCTTGAATCTCTACGGAACCCAAGTGACCACTGCAGGTGTCGCGAAGCTCGTGACGCTGCCCAATTTGAAGCGTCTTTATCTTTGGCAGACTCAGGTCGATGAGGCTGGTGCTGAGGAACTGCGCAAGAAGATGCCGGGCTGTGAGATCGTGATGGGGCTTTGATCAGATTGCCTTCGATGTTTCCAAGCGGCTCCGCTGATGCGGGGCCGTTTTGGTTTTGGTCTCTCGACAAGAGGAAGGCTTGAGGAGTCCGAGGAAAATGTTAGATGCCGAGTGGAAAATCTCCCGCGAAACCAGATTGGAAGTCTTTTGAAACATCCAGAGGACCGGCTGGTGGAGGAGGACTCAACTCGGTCGATGCCCGATCGTGGTGGAGATAGGGAAGACGGAGCGCGGGGCTCGACGGCATCACACGAAACTGGCCCTCCCGGAGGAGGCTCTTCACTCCAGTTTCTGAGGTCGATGCTGAGGAAAGGGCTGGATGTGGACAAGCTCATTTCAAGCGACTAGTGAGCCGCCAGCCAGTTCGAACCCGTGCCGTGTTCGACGAGGATCGGCACGTGGTTAGGAAGGGGGAGGGCGGTTTCCATGAGTCCGATGATCTCGGGGATGAGGGTGGCTTCTTCACTTGGATGGAGGTCGAAGACAAGTTCGTCGTGAACTTGCAGCAGCATGCGCGTCCGATACTGCTTCTTCCGTAGCAGGGCATCGACTTTGATCATGGCGAGCTTGATCATGTCGGCGGCGGTTCCCTGAATCGGGGTGTTAATGGCGGCGCGTTCGGCGTTTCCACGGATGGTCTGGTTGCCGGATGTGAGGTCGGGGAAGTAGCGGCGACGACCACTGAGGGTTTGCACGAATCCACTTTCACGCGCTTCCGTGATGGTACGGTCCATGAACTCTTTGATCGCCGGGTATTCCTTGAAGTAGTTGTCGATCAGTTCAGCCGCCTCAGCTCGGCCGATGCCAAGTCGTTGGCTCAGTCCGAAGGCGGAGATGCCGTAGATGATCCCGAAGTTCACCATCTTGGCGCCACTGCGTTGTTCGCGCGTGACTTCACTTTCCTTGACTCCCCAAACACGCGCGGCGGTGGCGGTGTGGATGTCACGTTGGTCACGGAAGGCGTCGATCATTGATTCGTCATCGGCGAGCGATGCCATGACGCGGAGTTCGATCTGGGAGTAGTCGCAGCTCAGAAGGGTGAAGCCTTCGCTCGGGACAAAGGCTTTGCGGATTTCGCGACCTGCTGCGGAGCGAACCGGGATGTTCTGGATGTTTGGATCGGTGGAAGCGAGGCGACCGGTGGCGGCGACGAGTTGATGGAAGTGGGTATGGATGCGTCCGGTCACGGGCGCAATGTGCGCGGGCAGGGCGTCGACGTAAGTGGACTTCAGTTTGGTGGCTTCGCGGTATTCGAGGATGGAGTCGATAATCGGGTGCTTGCCTGTTAGAGAGGAAAGCGTTTGCTCGTCGGTTTTGAACTGACCGGTCTTGGTCTTCTTCGGTTTGTCGATGAGCTTGAGGTCGTTGAAGAGGATTTCACCGAGTTGTTTTGGGGAATTGAGATTGAAGGGACGTCCTGCTTGCTCGGAGATGGTCTTGCTGAGTTCATCGATGCGGGTTTCCAGGGAAATGCTGATCTCGGCGAGAGATTTGGTATCGATCGCGATGCCTTCCATTTCCATGCGGACGAGGACGGGAAGAAGCGGTGATTCGAGGTCGGCAAAGATGGAGGCCTGACCTGCTTTGTTCAGCTGCGGACGGAGAAGTTCGGAGAGTTGCCAGGTGACGTCGGCATCCTCTGCGGCGTATTCTGCGAGCGTTTCGAGAGGGATCGCGGCGATGTCGAGTTCCTTGCTGGCTTTCTTTTTTGCCGCGTGGGCGAAGAGGTCGTCGGGATCGCCTTCGGCTTCGGTTTGTGTGGCGATATCGGCTAGCTTGATGGGCGAGTAGCCGAGCATGCTTTCGGCGAGGTAGTCCATGCTGTGGCGCTGCTCGGGATGGACCAGGGCGTGGGCGAGCATGGTGTCGAAGTAGGGACCACTGGTGCCGATGCTGTGACGCTGGAGCACGCAGAGATCGTATTTCAGGTTATGGCCGATTTTTTCGGCGGGGCCGGAAAGGATTTTTTCGAGGGCTGGCTTGATGGCATCCGAGTAGGGGAGATACCAGGCGTCCCCGGATTTCCATGAGAAGGCGATCCCTAACAGCCGTGCTTCAAAGCGATCGAGTCCGGTGGTTTCGGTGTCAAAACAGAAGTGCTTTTGGGCTGTTAGAAGCTCGAAGAGTTGAGCCTGCTTTTCGGGCGTATCGGCGAGGTGGTAGCTGTGTGGAACTTCGCTGAGGGTTTTGAAGGTCTCCTGGAGGGTGGGGGTGTCTTCCTTGTCATTGGCGATGGGGCTGGAGGCCTCAGCCACGTTTCCGAAGAGCCGTTTGGTGAGCGTGCGGAACTCAAACTCGGTGAAGAGATCTTTGACCGCATCGTTTTCGCGCGGCGAGAGGACAAGGTCGTCCCATGTTACCTCGATGGGGGCATCGACGATGATGGTGGCGAGGTCTTTGGAGAGGCGGGCGAGGTCGGCATTCTCGATGACTTTCTCCTTTTGCTTGCCTTTGAGTTTGTCGGTATTCGCAAGGAGGGCTTCGAGGGAGCCGAACTCGGCGATGAGCTTTTGGGCGGTCTTGGGGCCGATGCCGGGGATGCCGGGGATGTTGTCGACCGAGTCGCCCATCATGCCGAGGAGGTCGATGATTTGCTCCGGTTGTTTGACTCCCCAGATGGAAGAGAGCTCGGGAAGGCCGACGACTTCGTGATCGTTGCCTTTTCGACCGGGCTTCCACATGAAGGTGGTGGCGCTGATGAGCTGGGCGAAATCCTTGTCGGGAGTGACCATGTAGGTCTCGAAGCCGTCGGACTCGGCTCTTTTCGCCAAAGTGCCGATGAGGTCATCGGCCTCGAAGCCGTCTTTTTCGAGGACGGGGATTTGAAAGGCGCGGCAGAGGCGTTTGACGTGAGGGATGGCGGCGGCGAGTTCCTCGGGCATGTCCTCGCGCTGGGCCTTGTATTCCGGGAATTTCTCGTGCCGGGAGGTTGGGGCCGAGGTGTCGAAGGCGACGCCGATGTGGGACGGTTTCTCGTTTTCGAGAATGGTCAGGAGGGTGTTGGTGAAGCCGTAGAGCGCGGAGGTGTTGACCCCTTTTGAGTTCCGGATGGGGTTGGTGATGAAGGCGAAATGGGCTCGATAGACGAGCGCCATGCCATCGAGGAGGAACAAGCGGGGCATGGGGGAAAGAGACCAGAGTGGGCGGGTGGGAGTCGAGAGAAGAAGGGCTTGGATTTCGACCGCTGACAAAACTCTCGCAAAGATTGCCGAAGCTTCTTACGTAAGAACCACACATGAAGCTCGGACCCTCAGTCATTGGAATCGTTATCGCAGGGGGCCTTGGCTACCTATTGGAGCCTTCGGTCCGTCCCGCCTTGATAGCACCACCTAAAAAGGCCACCGATCAGGAAGAGAAGGGGAGCAGTGTTCCTCCGTCAGAGCCTGCCCCGCCTGCCGCTCCTGTGGTTCCTCCGGCGCCCGTGGCCCCGGCTTGGGTTTCGACGTTGACGCCTGAGCAGCTCCCTGCAGCTGTCACTTTGAAAACTCAGGCGGCACTTCCGGTTGCAGGTGCGTCGGCACCGATGCTTGTCCCATCTGGAGTGCAGGTCACGCCGGTCCGTGTCGAAGGCAATGAGTTGGTCATTAATTTCGCGGGAACGGCGGAGGGCAAAGTGCTTGTGATGTCGACCGATCTCGTTCAGCTCCTCGGAAACAAGCCACCGGAAACTCCGGTTGCGCCTCCTGTGGCGGTTGTGGAGCCAAGTCCTCCAGCGGTGCAGGAGCCAGCAACTCCCGCACCGCCAGCAACTCCCGCACCGCCGGTGGCTCCCGAACCAGTGACTCCTCCTGCTTCCCCAGGGGGCCAGCAGCTTTCTCCCGAAGAGATCGTTGCGGTGATGCAAGCCAGTGTGAAGGCGGGAGAGATCAAGGAATTCGGCTTTGATCAGGTTCTTGGATGGAAGGCCGATGAGGACAAGGAGTCCGATGGCGAGATCTATCAGACAGGCTTGGCTTCGTACAAGGCCCAGACGATCTTTGGCGAGAAGAACATCCAGGCTCAGGCTTTGATCAAAGAGGGGAAGATTGCGAAGTGGATCTGGCCGAAGAGCGGCATGGAAATCAAGTGATCTACTTGGTGTAGCGCTCCCGCAAGTGCCTCAGATGAGCGGCAGCGGACGCTTCGCTGCCGGTGGCCCTTCTAACAATTTGCGCAGGATCGAGTGTCGCTCCGTGGTCGTGGACCTTTGTTCTGAGCCAGTGAAGAAGAGGGGCGTAGTTTGCTTCTGAACATGCATTCTTGATCGATTCATCGCGCATGGAGGCATGAAAAAGCTGCGCGGCGTTGAGGTTTCCGAGCGTGTAGGTCGGAAAGTATCCGAGGCCGCCCATTGACCAGTGGATGTCTTGAAGACAGCCATTCGCATCGTCGGGCGGAGTCAGGCCGAAGCTTTTCTCGAAGGACTCGTTCCATGCGGCTGGGACATCGGAGACTTTCAGGTCGCCACGCATTAATCGCCGCTCGAGATCGAAGCGGAGTAGAATGTGGAGGTCATAGGTCGATTCGTCGGCTTCGACGCGGATGAAGGAAAACTCCGCGCGATGAATGAAGGCGAGGAAATCATCGAGAGCGGTGCTTTTGAGCTGTGGGAAGTGATCGGCTGCAATTGGGAGCCAGTGGGCCCAGAATTCGCGTGAGCGGCCGACGTGATTTTCCCAAAGACGTGATTGGGATTCGTGGATCCCGAGTGACACGGAGTCGTCTGCAGCCTGTCCGAAATCTTCAGCGCGAAGTCCCTGCTCGTAGAGCCCGTGCCCGGTTTCGTGCAAGACTCCGAGAAGGGAGGAGGTGAAGTCACCTTCATCGTAACGAGTTGTTAGACGGATGTCAGCGGGTCCCAAAGTCGTGCAAAAAGGATGAGTGGTGGTGTCGATGCGGCCGCGGTCAAAGTCGAAACCAAAGGCGCGGGCGACCTTTTCGTTAAAAGCCATCTGCTGATGAATCGGGTAGGGGCCTGCGGCAAGCTTGGCGGGCTTCGCCTGAGTGCGCTCCACGGCGGCAGCGGCGATTTCTTGAAGCTCCGGACCAAGTTCGTCGAAGACTTTCGAGACGCTGGCGGTCGTGGCTCCGCGCTCGTAGGTTTCGATCAAGGCATCGTAGGGCTCCTCTGGATAGCCCCAGAGCTCGGCTTTTTCACGGCTCAGATCGAGGGTCGACTGAAGGTGTGGCGCGAAGAGGCTGAAGTCGGACTTCTTGCGGGCGGCCGCCCAAGCGTGCTTGGCACGTGAGGAAGTTTCAGAGCATTTCTCGACGAGCGATGCCGGGAGTTTGGTGGCGCGATCAAAGCGGCGCTGCATTTCCCGCAGGTTTCCGAGGCTGCGTTCGTCTGCGGGATGAACTTCATCGAGTGCGGCCTGCAAGGCTTCGCTCAGCTCCTGCGAGGTTGAGAGTTCGTGGCTGCGACCCGCCAACCATGCCAGCTGCCGGGCTCGCCAATCGTGCGCTTGATCGGGAAGGTAGGTTTCCTGATCCCAACCAAGGACCGAGGCTGAGGAGGAGACGATGGCGGCCTCGGTGGTGAGGCGTTTGAGATGTTCAAGGGCTGACATGCTAGCGTGGCTGTTGTTGGGAAAGGCAATGAAGAGTTCCACCTTCTTCCACGAGGTCAAGGGCGTCGATACCGACGACTTCACGGTCGGGGAAAAGTTCGCGGAGGATGCCGCAGGCTCGGTCGTCGTTGCGGGCCTGGCGGAAGGTCGGGACGAGCACGCCGCCATTGACGATGAGGAAGTTGACGTAAGCAGCGGGCAGAACCGGAAGTCGCCATCCTGGAACCTCGCATGCCTCAGGCATCGGCATTTCGACGAGCTCGAATGGTTTTCCTGATCCATTGCGGAACTCGGAAAGCCGATGGAAGTTGTCGCTCAGGACGCGATGGTTTGGGGAGTTGGTGTGGTTCTCAACGCAGGCGACGATTGTGTTGCCGTCTGTGAAGCGAGCAAGGTCATCGATGTGTCCATCGGTGTCGTCGCCCTCGATCCCTCGTTCGAGCCACAGGATGTCATTTACTCCTAGGTAATCGCGCAAGTTCTGTTCGATTTCCTCTCGGCTGAGCTGCGGGTTGCGGTTTTTGTTCAATAGCACCGCTTCGCTTGTGAGAAGCTGGCCGGCCCCGTTGACTTCGATCGCGCCGCCTTCGAGGATCATCGGGGCTTCAAATCGACGCAGCTTCAATGTCTCGGCGATCTGCGAGGGGATTGAATTGTCGCCATCCCATGGTGCGAATTTTCCGCCCCAAGCGTTGAACTCCCAGTCGGTTAGAGCGACCTCGCCATTTTGGCGATGTTTGACAAAAATAGGGCCGTGATCTCGGCACCAAACGTCGTCGTGAGCGTGATCAAAGAGTTCGAGGTGCTCTGGGACGATCATGGCTTTGTTGCAGATCTGCCGGATCTCCTCGTGGGAAGAGGCCGGAGCATTGATCCGAACGGACTCAAAGCGGCTAATGCCTGCGGCGAAGGCGGCGAAGCGGGAGTGGATCGTCGCGCGCTTTTCCCCGCCCCAGTGGCGCGGGTCATCGACGGGCCATGAAAGCCAGATGGCTTCCTGAGGTGCCCATTCCGGCGGCATGGAAAATCCGAGTGATGCGGGAGTCATTGGCGCCAGCGGGTGGTGATTTCGCCGTAGGCATCGATGCGCCGATCCCGGAAGAACGGCCAGATGCGCCGGAAGTTCTCGACGTTTTTGAAGTCGAGGTCGTGATGGAGAATTTCTTCCTGATCAGTCGATGCCTTTGCGACCAGTTCGCCATAGGGGTTCGCGACAAAGGAGCGGCCCCAGAATTCACTTTCGCCTTCGGTGCCGACGCGGTTGACGGCAGCGAGGTAGCAGCCGTTTGCGACGGCATGGCCTCTCTGAACGGTTTCCCATGCGCAGTGTTGGGCCTCGCCGAGTTGCGCTTTTTCCTCAGGTAGCCAGCCAATGGCGGTTGGGTAGATCAGTAATTCGGCACCTCCAAGAGCCATCAATCGGGCGGCTTCGGGATACCACTGGTCCCAACAGATGAGCACTCCGAGTTTCCCGAACTTCGTGTCCCACACGGGCCATCCACTGTCGCCTGGAGTGAAGTAGAATTTCTCTTCAAAGCCTGGGTCCTGGGGAATGTGCGACTTGCGATAGAAGCCTAACAGGGAGCCATCGGCGTCATGGATGGCAGCCGTGTTGTGGTAGAGCCCCGGGCCACGGTGCTCGAAGAGCGATGAGACAATCACCACACCGTTTTCGCCAGCGAGCTTACCGAGGCGATCGGTAACTGGACCAGGCAGGGTGTCGGCGAGATCGAAGAAGTCCGGATCCTCGACTGTGCAAAAGTAGGGAGTCAGGAAAAGTTCTTGGGTGACCACGATGTTCGCCCCCTCCGAGGCGGCGCGACGAATGAGGGTCTCGTGATGATCGAAGGCTTCCTCCTTGGTGGGAAATGCGCGGGATTGCAGTAGGGCGATGCGAGGCATGCCGGAAAGATGATCAAACCGACGCGAAGGTCCAATCCAGAAGCGAGGTGATCAGAATCGGGTCAATGCCGAGGAGATCGCCAGCGAGATCCCGCTGGTGCTTGCGGGGAGCTCAGCCCGGTAAAGTGTCTCACCATCGGAGCTGATTGAGGTGATCGTCTCCGAGACGAAATCGACAATGACCCGAGGTCCTTCGATGGTCTGTGTGGCTTCAGTCGAATTCGCAGTAGCGAAGAGCCCATCCTCGAAATTGGTGGCCGACACTAAATGGCGCATCATTCCCTCAGGTGCGCCAACGAGGATCACTTGAGTTGAATCAGCCGGAGAATAGCTGGCAGCTCCGCGGAAAGTGTCAGTAGGCTGCGAATCAGCAGGACGAAGGGCCACCGTCGAGGCAACGGTCAGGATGGCAATGACAGCAGCGGCGCAGCCGAAAGCAGGACTGGCGAGCATCGTGCGGAGGCGGGTCAGAAAGCCTGCGACCTGACCTTGGTGGGCTGAGGCCGACCGATGGGCGACGGAGCGAGTCAAGTCTTCCAATAGACCCTTCGGGAGTGCGGGTGCATGCTCGTTGGAAGGGGGCTGCATGCTTGCCATCAGTAGATCGCGGGTAGAATGCAGGTTTTGAGGAAGATCAAGATTCATCGTTATTGCTGTAATCGCAGAAAGTCAGGGTTGGTTTTCAATTTTCCAAATGTTCACGGATTTTTTCCAAAGCTGTCGTTACTTGGTCGGCAAGAACCCGGCGGCGAGTGGATCCGGAGGCTGAGGCCTTAATCCCGGCGCGAATGCAGAAAGCATCGTCCTTAATGAGGTCCTGAATGGTGTGGCTCTGAGCGACGTAGAGACGGAACACGAGGTCCCACTCAGCAGGGCTGAGAGCGCCTTCACATTCATTGTAGATGCTTTCAAATGTGGTCTTCTCGGGATCTGAGGAAGGATCCACGAACTGAACCGGTCGATCCGGATTGTCGGTGAGAGCTTCGAGACTTTCGCCGGTATTTGGCTGGTTTTTCAGGGTGCCACGGCGGCGATGCCAATCAACCGCGCGAAAGCCAACGATCCGGGTGTGAAGGGGAATGAGTTCCTCGAAGACGGTTGGATCCATAATCGGCGCACCGCTGCCGTCCTCGCGCTCACGAACCAGTTCAGCCAGTGTGTCGTTAAAGACGTCCTCAGCATCAGGCCCTTTGATCCCTTTACGACTCAGCGTGGCAAAGGCGAGTGGGCGTAGAAGACTGGGAAGTCTGTTCCATTCGCGATCCTGAAATCCACGCTGTGGGTCGCGCTTCTTGAGCCGATCGAGATCGAGGTTCTCTTCGTAGCGCCGGTCGTCAGGATCGTGATAAACTTGAGGGTCGTGGATCGATCGACGCTGTTCTGCAACGACGCTGCGGGTGGCTGAGGAGGCTTCCTCGAGGACCTTAACCGTGAAGTCCGCCTCGGAATCAGGGCCGTCAAGACAGTCGATTGCGATATTCCGAATCACTTGCTCAGCGATCTTCGAGGCCTCTTCCTTGGAAACGAGGACTCCCTCTACCGGGCGCCGTGCACGGTGCCAGCAGGCATTCCAGCACTTTTCAAGATGCCTTTCGTTAAAATTGGGGGACATTGGGGTGGGACAGAACAGAAAAAATACTAAAAATAAAATCGTCGCAACTCTCTAGGTTTTCTTTACTAAAAACCACCCATCTTCAAGGCTTTTCGAGATTTGGTAGAGCGGCAATGCGCACAGAAGTGATGTTTTCGGGACCTGTCTGAAACCCAGTCAAGAAGCGCTTGGTCATCTAATCGCAAAAAATCCCGGCTCGACAGCAGTCGAGTCGGGAGCGTTTCAAGGGGGCTCTAGTGGCCGTTGGTCATTGGAGTGCTCCCAAAGGCGAGGGCGATTCGTTCAGCGATCTCTGCGCGTTCTGCGGGGAGTTCATGGCAACGACTTCCCGGCTTTGGGCATTGTAGCCGACGATCGCCCCTCCCTCGACGTCAACAAGCAGCTTGGCACTTTGGAGCTCGGTGGCGACCAATGGGTCCGATGTTTCAATGACGACGCTCATGTCGAAAAGCTCGGATTCTTTCAAAAGTTGGCGTGTCTCGGAATTGTCGGTGAGAAGAACGATCACCGCATTTGATTGAGAATAGGAGACGTTGGCACCACGGAAGGTCTCTTTGGATGCCGTTTCCTGAGGCTGAGTGGTCTTCGTGATAGGAGCGAACCCGATTACCAACAGGGCTGCGGCGGCGAGGCCGAAACCAGGAGTGGCGACAAGTGATTGGATCTTTGTAAGCCAAGAAACCCTCGCTTGTGCCGCAGGCATTGGCGCGGAGGATGAGGTCAAGTCGTTGACCAGGCTCTTGGGAACTGCCGGCGCGCTATCCTGCGAATGCAGCTTGAGGCTTCTTGAGAGCAAGTCTGCCGTGGCCTTTAGATGTTCGGGAAGTTCGATGTTCATGGCTTTCTAATCTTCCAATCGCAGACCGATACCACGCATTTCCAAAATATCCCAGTTCCAATGTTATTTACAGAGATCAAAGAAATTTTCTGCGGCACCGCTTCCCTGCCCAGGCTCAATTGACGAGGTCGGCCGCTGGAATTCGGGGGGATTCCTGGGTGTCCGGCCTCGCCCATTTCAGGACGACTGCTCTGGTGAGCTTTTGGTCAAGCGAGCCAGGAGAAAAATCATCAGAGGGATGACGGCGAGGAGGTAGCGCCTCGGCGACGTGGAAAGCGAACTGGTCTTCGGGATGTCGGAGGAAGGGAGACTCGGTCCCGAAACCAGAGCTGAGCTCTGACTTAGCACGAAAGGAGCGAAGCGCAGCACTGCGAGTTCGAACTCATCTTCGCTGGTGGCTGCGGCAAGGAAGTCGCCTTGAGTTTGCCACAACGCCTGCGCCGGACGGTCGGATGCGGCAGCGCGACGATAGAAATGCTCCATGAAGGTCGGTGTGGATACGTCGGATACGGGCCAGAGGGCGACGACGACCTCCTGAGCACCGGCTAGGGAGAATGCGCGACGAAGTCCGAGCACTCCTTCACCGGATACGGGGGTTCCTGCGCCCGACTCGCAGGAGGATAGAGTGACGAGGCGGGTTCCTTGAAGCGGGAGCTGGGCAATCTCCGATGGAAATAGTAGATCATCGGAATCAGAAAGACGCGAGCTGTCGAGGGTCCTCTGGGTTCCGTGGTAAAGCACCAGACCACTGGAAAAGAGGAGGTCTGAGCGTTCATCGAAGTCGACAGGGTATTCACTCGATGCATTCGGGTCATCGAGGAAGAAGGCGTGGGATCCGAGATGGAGCACGGATGGGCTGTTAGGTAAATGATGGAGTGTTTCCTCAGTAGATTCCTTGTCTGTCAGGAAAAGTGATCCCACGGGGGCGATGCGTTTTAGTCGCGACGCCTCGTCCTGGGTTCCAGGCATGGGTTGAAGATGGTAGAGGAGGTCTAAAAGAGGGTCCTCGCTCTCGCTTTCCTTGGCATCCGGAAAATCAGAAACCGTTAGCACGGACCAAGCTCGATCCATGAGTCCGCCAGCCGAAGCATGATTGAGAAGGTCGCGGCCACTTCCAACGGTGGTCACTTGCAGGTAGGTGTTGCTGAGCGTGCGACCGTCCGGCGCCATCAATGCAGCCAGTGGCATGAAGTGAAGCATGCCGGCTGGTGAGTAGGCAATGTGTTGGGTTTCGGGTGGCAGGAATTCGGCAATTGGCTGCCAGAAGTTTTGGTGTAGGGCACGGAGAACACCACGAGTTTTAAGCGGAGGCGGTGGTCCGGAAGCTCCACCGCTGGAAGAAGAACGCCAGACCAGTCTTTTGCGAAAGGCATCCATCCAACCCTGGAGATCCGCCGCTGAGCCGAGAGGAATCCACTTTGGTGGACCCTCAGGCAGAATCAATATGGCACCGTAGCTTTCCTCAGCAGATGTTTCGATGGTGAAGTAGCGGCAGGTATCAATGAAGGCCGTACCTTTTTCGAGCGATGATTGAATGTCCTGCCACTTCACACTGCCCGCAGGGGTAGCCTCAGAAAGCATCGTGTCGAGCAATCGGGCTTTGCTGGCAAGAAGGACGTCTGCGATAAGTTCAGCATCGCCGGTCGCGCAGGGAAGCGACACGAGATCGAAGCGTTCGAGAAAATTGAGACGTTCCTTTTCGCTTCCGTTAGAAATGAGCTGATCGAGTAGATCGAGTCCCAGTTTGGTAGCGCGCGCGACATGTTTTTTGGCGTCTGGGGCTTCCGAAAGCAGGGAATTACGAGCAAGATTGCGTTCGGTTTCCGCAACTCGCAGGTGGATGGCTGGCAGGTGCTCCGACTGAAGTTCGGCAGCACGCTCGAGATGAACTTTGGCCTCGGCGTAGTCTCCCATGGCCTGTTCGGTAACGCCGAGGTTATTGAGCGGGCCGATGAGTTGGGCGTGATGCCCGCCGAGCGCGGCCTCGAGAATCTCCACCACCTCTTGGAAACGCGCACGGGCTTCCGCATACTCACCCAGTGAAAGCGCCATTTCTCCGCTGTTGTTGATATAGGGAACGGCACGGATCGAATCGGTGGCGAAATACTCGCGGGCGGCTTTCGCAACTTCGTCAGTTCCGCTGCGAGCCTCTTCGATCTTGCCGAGTCGCAATTGGGCGAGGGCAATTTGACTCTCCAAGGTGAGTCTCATCTCCGGATTGTCGAACGGAAGTCTCAACGCTTCTCGAAAGTCGTCGATTGCGCGGGAGTGGCTGCCAAGCGTGTGGTGGAGTCGGCCCCGATGCCCGAGAAGCTGAGCTAGGCCGTCAGGGTCATCGTCGGTTCCAATAGCGACGATTGCCTTGTCGATCAGAGGCCCCACCTCCGCGTAGTGACCTTGGTAGAGAAGGTTCAGTGCGAGGTGGTCGAGACTCGCCGAAAGAGCTACTTGATCTGAAGTAGCCGTGTTGGATTCGCGGGTTTCAACGACCTTCCTAAGCAGGTCACCACTTTCCTCCAATTTCCCAAGATCCTGAAGAGTGAGGGCCTTGACCTCAAGGCCATCCACCAGGAGCCCCGGAGCATGGGCTTCGAGCAACTCGCAGGCCTTTTCGAGATGCACGAGAGCCTCGTCGGGTTTGCCGGCCTGACGTTCGACGATCCCCAGTGTCTGAAGGGTGAGGGCGAGGTTCTCTGCGGCTTCGGCACTCGGGTTTTCGCGATGAGCGCTTTGCCACTCCGCCGCAAGCTGTTCGAGCTCTTTCTCGGCGGCTCCTAAATCGTTGAAGTCCAGAGCCTTCATGGAGCCCGTCCCGCTCAAAATGAACGCGAGGCCGAGCGGTAAGAGGAGGCGCGGCGGGGATAGCATGCAGAGGTTTATTGGCGACTTGAGCAGACTATGAACTTTTTCAGGTATTTTGGAAATCGGGAATTTAAATCGCGATTGAAGTGGAGATGACGGGCATCTCCATCACATCTGAAACAACCAAGTCCATGGCTCCGGGGGGGGCAATGAGTGACGTGGCTTCGAGATTGGAGAGCTTGTCCATGTTTCATAACAGCGATTGCCCGAAGGGGGAATCGGAGCGGAGTCAGAAACTAGAGTGCTCGGAAGCCGGGGGGCTTGACCGTCATTCTAGGGTGATTCGCTTCGTCGGAAGGCTTCCGCTGACAATCGGAAAGACCAGGCCCCACCGGGGGGTGGGCCGGTCTATTCCGTTCTTTTTCATTCTTCTTTGCAGGAACTTGTTCGGAGGCGTGGAGTCGGGGGGCTCCGATCGACTCGGTCCAATTCTTGTGAATTAGGGGCACTCAGTCAGTGCCGGGTCGGAATCCGTCATATCCGGGGGGAAGCCGCGGATTCCGACCTGATCCCCTATTGGTTTTGTTAAAAAAAGAACCTTCGCCATCACAGGTGAAGGTCTTTTTTAATGAAAATGGCGAAATGCGGGGTCCAGCCCTACGCGATCTCGTATGAAGGAGATCTTTCCATCCCTTAACTTTTCTTTAAATTTTAGAAAAGCCATTAGCCAAGGCTGTCCACTCTGTCCCACACTATGAAAGCTGTCCCACTAGCCTTTCGTGGAGTCCTTCTTGGTCTCCTCACCACGTCCATGCATGCTCAGGGGCCGGTTCTTTCGACGCCCGGAACTGCGACCTGGTCCACCGAATCGACGGCAACCGGAACCCGAACGGTTTTTACGATCACGGGGAACACGGTTCTCGATTGGAATCGCATGAATTTGGCAGCGGGTAACGAATTGGTCTTCGATTTTCTCGGAGGAGAGAGCGTGGTGAACAACCTGACGGGAACGAAGTCCCACCGGATCGATGGCAGTGTGACCTCCAATGGCATTGTGGGCTTCTTTTCGCCGAATGCCCATTTGCAAGTCAATGGCAGTATCACCGCCAAAGGCGTGACCATCGCGACGCTGGATGTGAATCCTGTCGACTTCGCGAGTGGTAGCTACGTGATGTCTGGGGGCGGGACGAACGCGCTTAAAATAGGAGGTCAAATTAAAGCAACACAGGGTGATGCGGTGCTTGCTAGTAATGTCCTTGTAATGAAGGAGGAATCCGCAGTTTTTGCTTCGGGCAGCGCGCTTTTGGGTAGTGGAGAAAAGGTTTCCGTCAGGTCGTCCGGTTTTCGCAAATTGAGCATTGTTGGGACTATTGGTGAGATCGGGCAGTTTGGAACGATTAAGGCACCGACCATTGAAGTTGCTGCCAGACAGCATATTGTCAACGATGGACGAATTGATGCTGGGATCGGAAGAATCTTTCTTGAAGTCGGAGAAGGGGGTGCGATCTCGAATGAGACGAATGGATTCATCGTGGGACACGCTGTGTTTGAAGGAGCGCTGGTCGACAAGGGATTAATCATTGGTCGTGGTGAAGGAGATGTTCCGCCACTAGTGAGTGAGTCCCGCATCAAAGTGCCGACGGTCAAAAGACCAAACGGGAAAGTCGTTTCGACCGCTAAGAAGTTGACCTATAGTGCTCCAATGAGCGCTTCGAGCGATGCGGGCCGCACGGCGAAGCGTCAGGATCGTCAGGTCGCGAAGATCGACTCGAGTCGGTCTCTTCTCCAGCGTTCGTCCTTTTTTGGAGTTCGCGGCGGCAAGACGGTCTCAAAACGATAATTTGAGCCAGCCGGAGGGACTCAAACCGAAAGCTTTCGGGATTCTCACGGTGCTGGGGTGATTTCCAGCTTGAGGAAGCAGCAGGTTTCTCCGCCGATTCGGGTATAGGTTACGGGGATTTTCCCTTCCACCGCGGTTCCGAACGAGAGCGTTCCACTTGTGGAGTCGCTCCAGTTTTCCATGTCGGCGGTTTCCTTGATTTTCCAAGTGATACCGCTTGAAAGTTGGCTTGGAGTTCCAAGGTTGAACTCGCTCGCGTTGATTGCGAAGCCAATGGACATCGAGGTATTTCCATTGGCCTCGCCTGAACCCCACACATTTGGTCTCGCCGGCGCGTCAGAAGCATCGAGTGGGTCGCAACCTGCGAATTGTTCAAGGATATCGTGGGCTCCGTCGCCATCTGAGTCCATGGGAGGGAGCTGAACAAGTTCCACGGCACCCGTGTAGCTCGCGCTCTTGAGTTTGGCCTCCAATTCGGCTGGGGTGAGCTCGGGGTGCATTGAAAGCATCGCCAGCGCGGCACCTGTGGCCATCGCGCTTGCGGGACTGGTGCCGGTTGATGTCTCATAAGATCCGCTGGCGGGGGCGGAAACCTTCACCGTTCTGATATCCTGGCCTGGTGCGTAAATATCGACGGCAGCGCCGTAGTTGGACATGGCGAGTCTCCCGTTTGATTGGTCGCTCGCCCCCACGCAGATCACGCCGTCCATGGTTCCGTAGGCGGATGGAACAAAGCCCGACGCGGGTTGAGATGAGTTTCCAGCGGAAACGATAACGGTGATTCCCTCCTCAATCGCATTCGTGATCGCAGACTTCAGAGCTGCACTTATTCCCGGGGTTGGAGTCCCCGCTGCGATACAGAGAACGGCGGGGACTTCAGGATTAAATGATTGATGGAAGTAGGCTTCAGTAATAGCTGATATTAGACGGCTAGACGTCGTGGCGCTGCCCTCACCATCGGGGTAAATATCGTAGTTAATGACCTCAATCGGCGTGCCTTGGGCGGTGCCGGTTTCTGGTCCTGCGATGATTCCGAGCATGCGGGTGCCGTGCGCGAATGAGCTGGAGGTCGTAGGTCCACCGGGGTAGCTGATCAGCTCTGTGGTGACACTGAGATTCGGGTTGGAGTCGAACCAACCACTCGAATTGTCCACCGCCGTATCAATGAGGTAGAGCCGCACCGGAACCTTGGTCTCAGGAAAGAGGTAGGTCGAGGCGGTGACGGGGTTGGCACCATCATTCAGACGGGCGAGCGCCCAACCGGAATTGGTGAGCTGTCCGTTCGGAACGATCGGAAGATCGAGCCCGCAGTCCGTCAGAACCGACTTATTCACATTCCGATCAAGCGACCAAATGGCGGAATCCGCCAGCTGCGCGCTGCTCGTCGCAGTGCCCGCAAATGCTGCTGCCAGAAGGCATGGAAGGTTTTTCTGAAGAGATCGGATCATGAGAGGACTTCGGGTATTTGTCGGGTGGTATATCCCGACTCGTGGGTTCGGTCGAGAAAATACTAACATCATTACATAACATTGAATTTCAATATATGCTTGATTTCAAGTGGGTTAAAAATATTTTAAGTGCTGAAAATACGGATTTATTGATTATCTTTATATGGAAGAAGTAGATATGCCTTGGTTTTTGGCTTGGGTTTGAGGCATCGCCGTTTTAGAAGGCCATTGCTGGGACGCGGGATTTTCAATGGATTCCGCTGCGCAGCGAAATGGGGGGAGACCCTCCCCAAACTCCCTCGGAACATCATGCGTTGGTTGGCACTATTCCTCCTGATTTCGACCGTAGACGGGCAATTGCTGCCTGATTTGGCCCCGCGAATACCGGCTCCTGAGCCTGTGGAAAGTTTGCCGCCGATTCGCGCTGGAGGGGGGGGACTGGAAGGAACCGGGTCAGTCTTGGTCGAGAAGCTGTCAGGATTCGTCCTCGAGTCGTGGTCCGGGGCGGGCATCGAGGAGTTGGCTGATGGGCTGAGTGCGAGCACGGATCTGCGAGTTCCTTCGCCCAAGACCTTGTCCAAAAAGCTTGGAGAATGGTTGAATGGACCTTTGACCGAGGGCGATTTGATGGCCTTGGCCGATATGATCCTGATCCACTATGATGTGGAGGGTTATCCAGTCGTGGGACTTGAGGTGCCTGAGCAGGATTTCCGCGATGGGAAGCTGCATTGGCTCGTGGAAATCGGGCGAGTCGGGCGGGTTGGGGTGACTCGGCCGAAATATGGAAGCGCCGAGGCCCTCCAGGACGGTTTGTGGCTTCAGAGCGGGGCTCTACTTGAACGTCGATATCTTGGTGAGCAGCTGTCTTGGTATGGGCGATCGGTGTTCCGAAATCCTCGGCTGTTTGTCTCTCCAGGCGAGGAGCCGGCAACGGCTGATATTTTGATCGCGATGGAGGAGCAGAAGCCGTGGCGGGTCACTTTTGGCTACGAAAACAGCGGCGCGGATGTGCTAGGGGTGGACCGCTTCTTGTTTGGAGCGGTGGGGATGACCAGCGGCGAGCAGTTGATCGCCTGGCAGACGGTGCTTGGGGCTCCAGTGTCCTCATTGCAGGCGCATGCCTTGCATTGGGAGGTTCCATTCCACCACCTTCACCAGAGTTTGATTCTGGATGCGGGCTATGCTGAAGTTTCGAGCCTGACACTTTCCCCGGTGGCGCCGGGGACCTTCAACGTGGTGCAGAATGATGGGACGTCGTGGTCTTTGTCGGCGGGTCAGCGTTTCCACTTTGCAACGCCTGGCGGTTGGAGCCAGAGTCTCACGGCAGGTATTGAGGTCAAGGCGACGGATCAGTTTGTCCTTTTCGGCGCGCAGCGGGTGGTGCCTGGTGAAGTGCGGTTCGTGAGTGCCAAGACGCTCTACGACCTCGGGAAGACCTGGGAGGACGGAAGCGTGAGCTTCAATGCATCACTTGTGGTCTCGCCGGGAAATTTGATCAGCGGGAATCATGACGCGGACTTCCGAGCCTATGATCCCAGAGCAGATTCAAGCTACCGGATCGCGCGCTTGAGCGGACTGGGTTGGTGGTCTCCAGGGGGCGATTGGAGACTTTTGCTTCGGGGGGCCGGGCAGTGGACGGATTCTCGATTACTGCCAGTGGAGCAGTTTGCTGCCGGGGGCGAAACCACCGTTCGCGGCGTCGCAGAGCGCCAGTATTTTTCTGACAATGGATGGCAGACCAGTTTTGAGGCCTACACACCGAGCTGGTCGCCTATCGACCGTTGCCAGATGCGGTTTCTTGGATTTGTGGATCACGCTTGGCTGAAAAACCGGGGGCAGAGCTCGACGTCTCTATCCAGCACGGGATTCGGGGTCCGAATGATGTTCACTGAACACTTGGATTTGAGGGTCGATCACGGCTGGCGTCTCGATGAGAACGAAAACCGGAGCCATCTCGGGCTCATGGTTACCTTTTGAGGTTTCCTGATTATCCCTGATTCTTGAGGGGCGTTGGATCCCAATGATCAATTTTCTAAGAAAGTTCACCTTTTTTGGAAATCGAGTTTCCCGGACTGCGATTGATAAATTAATGCCGAATCCCACCCCAACCCAAGTTCACCACACGGTCGGAAACGATCTGGGGGGAACGCAACGTCCGAGCGGCGAGCTTGGGTGGGTGGGAGTCGCCCTTCTCGATGACGGCACGCGCCGCCGGGAAGGAAACCAATTTCACCAGCTGACCCGATTGATGGGGGGCGCGGAGATGGATTCCACAAAGATTGCCAGTCAGAAGGTCGGGGGGCCTTTCGACAGCGTCAGGGACCTTCGCTCCGTCATCAATTACAAGCAGCGGTCGGGATCGATCGTGGACGAAGTCGGGGGGCTTACGTCCACGACGACCCCAGTTTTTTTCTAGGACTTCAGGCAAGGTAGTATTCATCGATCAAAGGTTGCTGGGGGGCACCAATTGATCCTGTGCCTTTCGGGGCAATCTTAACTAAGCCGACGAAAAAGGTTCGGGTTTGCACTCCTTGGGGAAGCAGTGCAGCCCGGCCTTTTTGTTTTTGGCGGAATGGTTTGTCCGAGGACGCAGCGCTCCTTCAGAGAACGCCGCGCTCCTTGAGGAAGGGGATCAATTCCTCGACGCCGAAGTCGGCCAGCACGTCGCCTTCCCAGTTCATGGTCGGGGCTTTGGTCTGGCCGGAGAGATCGATCATTTCCTGCATGGCTGCCCGGTTTCCAGAAACGACCACGGTGTCGTACTCGATGTTCTTTTGCCTCATGAAGGCGACAACGTCGTCGCACCATGGGCAACCAGGCTTGATGTAGACGATTCTCATGACTCAGATGAAGCGCACCGCGTGCTTTTTCGAGAGCTTCAGGACGTCACCAGCGGATAGAGTGACGGCGTCGTTCGGGTCCGTGAGTTTCTCGCCATTGAGTTGAACCGATCCGGGAGTGATGAACTGCTTTTTGAGCTCGCCATTCGACTTGGTGATGCCGAAGGCGGACTCGAAGGCATGGGTGCTCAGGCTGAGCACGGTGAGATCGGCGGGAAGCGCGGCGAGTTTGAGCTCGGGGAGCTCGGCGGCGGCGAGATCTTTCTTGGAGAAGCGGGTGTCCCAATCGTCGCGGGCTGCCTGGCCGATGGCATGGTCGTGGTAACGGCTGGTCAGTTTTTGAGCCAAGGCCTTTTTGGCCTCCATCGGGTGCATGCCAAGGTCGAGCGTTTCGCCGAGAAGCAGCTGGTAGTAGCGGGCCATCAGGTCGTCGGACACGCTCATCAACTTGCCGAACATGTCGAGGGCCGGGTCGTTGACTCCGACGTAGTTGTCGTAGGACTTGGACATCTTTTTGACGCCATCAAGTCCTTCAAGAAGCGGCACAAGCATCACGACTTGCTGCGCTTGGCCTTCTTCCTTCTGGAGGTCGCGGCCGACGAGGATGTTGAAGAGCTGGTCGGTGCCGCCGATTTCGACGTCGGAGCGAATTTCGACGGAATCCCAGCCCTGCATGACGGGGTACTGAAGCTCGTGAAGACGGACCTCCGTGGCGGAGTCGATGCGAGTGCGGAAGTCTTCGCGCTGGAGCATCTGCTGGAGGGTGACGCGGGCATTGAGGCGTAGCACGTCCTCATAGCTCATCTTCCGGAACCAATCGCCGTTGTAAACGATTTCAGTTTTCTCACGGTCGAGAATCTTGAAAGCCTGATCGGTGTAAGTCTTGGCATTTTCCAGAACCTGATCGCGGGTCAGGGGTGGTCGGGTGGCCGAGCGGCCGGATGGATCACCAATGGTGGCGGTGAAATCACCAATCAGCAGGACAGCTTGGTGGCCGAGTTCCTGAAACTGGCGGAGTTTTTCCAGCGGGACGGTGTGCCCGAAGTGGATGTCGGGAGCCGTGGGATCGACGCCGAGTTTGATCCGAAGGGGGCGGCCAAGTCGGAGTTTTTCGAGGAGTTCTTTCTCGGACAGAACCTTGGCGGTCCCTGCGGTGAGAATTTCAAGCTGAGCTTCTGGCGTCACGGCGCATGGTCTATGGCAAGCGGAGGGCTATGGCAAGAGGCGAGACCTAGACCTTGGAGGGTTGGGCCCATGCGAGAAACCAAGATTCAATTGATCAGGAGGAAGCAGAGGAAGCAGAGGTTGGATGGTTTCGCCAAGAATAAGGCAAATTTAGAAGCCTCTGTGAGGGTGAGAGGATGGAGTTATGTAAGCCTTTGACGCTCATTCGTTGGACGTCTTGTTCGGCTTCTTCTGGAGAGCAGCGAGGCACCTGCCGCAAACAACAAGCCTACGGATGGTTCTGGCACGATTCCGGTGGGCCGAATAACGAAAGCCCTGTGGGTACCCTGATAGACGGAAGCGCCACTCAAGTCGGAAGGGTCAGGCGGTGTGTCCGTCCATTTCTTGCTCCAGGACGGGGATGCAAGGAGAAGCGGTCGGTCCTTGCCCATGAAAAGATCCACGCCTTGTTGAGCAGATTCTTGCCAGAATACTCCAACGAAGAATGATGTCCCTTCGGGGCCAATATACTGTGGGGATGGAAACTGGACCTGCTGGAGATACTCGCCGGCGACTGCGGGAGTGAGTGCGCTGGTCGCAAGCAACACGGCGTCGTCAGGATTGCCGTCTCGATTCGGATCAGACCAAATACCAGCCGTGAAGTAGGAAGTACCAAACATCAGGCTCCAGTGAACCGTGACGAGGGATATCGTTGGGTAATCGCCCTGAACGCTGAAGTGGTTGAGGCAAACGATCCCTGTCCCGCCGATGGGCGAAATTCCAGACGCGGCCGGACCAAGGAGGTCACTGCTGTCGACCACATAAGTGATCGATTCCCCGGAATCCAATCCCGCCAAGGTTGTCCCCTGCAAGTAGGGAAATGGTATCAACGATAATCCTATCGCTAGCGCCACCCGGCACAAAGTCGTTTTCATGATCAGGTCTGTTTCAGGTCGGTTGTTAGCGGTGATGGTGGCCCGCTTGTCCAGCCGGAGCCATTGAAATCTCCATCCATCGAACTGGACGTGTGCATTTGCCCTGAAGACTCTTCGTCTCTCAAGGGAATTTGGAGGCAACTTCCGACCTTGTGATGGGCGAGGCTCGACAAGGAGCGGGCGTTAGGGCTGATTTCTAATCATGAATGAAGCGTCCCCCTATCAAAGCCCGCAGTCAGATAGTGTCCCTCCGTTGCCAGCGGGCGAGACGGAATCCAGTGCCGCTCAGGCATTTGGAGTCATTCACATGATCTTTGGAGGGATGGGGATCCTGTTCGGTATTTGGAGCATCGTTGGGGTATTCTTCAGCTCGGCGATGAGCGGGGTGGGGATGCCTCAAGGTCCGCAGCGGGACTCGATGATTGAAGTTCAGAAGGAATACATGGCCGAAGTGGGCTGGGTGAGCGTGATGACGGGCGTTTTCATGCTCATTCTGGCCGGCTTGCTACTGATCTCCGGCCCGAAGCTTTGGAAAAAGAAGGCGGCGGGCCTTCGTTGGTCAAATCGCTACGCTTGGACGTCGATCGCGACGAAGGTGGTGAGTCTCGTGGTTGGCTTGTTGGTGGTGATGCCAGCTTCCCACCGGATGACAGAAGCACTGGTGAAAAATATGCCCGGCAGCTCGGACGCCATGGCCGGGATCATGTCGGTTAGCAGCTCGCTGGGCGTTCTGCTTGGGCCGATCATTGGATTGGTTTACCCGATCCTTGCATTGGTCATGCTCAATCGTCCGTCGGTGACCCGCTTTCTCCAGGACTGATCACTTCATTGCTCCTTCAAGTGGAGCTGGAGGATGCGTTTCACCTCGGCAATGGTCTCAGGCTTGGTTGTTAGAGTGTGGCCGTAGGGAACAATGAGTTCGCTTTGAACATCATCGAGATGGGAAGACCAGTAGGGTACGATTCCATCGGAGCTGTTAGGGGTGTCACCGTGGCCCCGGTCACCAATGATTGAGTGGATTTCGAGATCAGGACGGAGCGGTGAGGCATTGAGGGCATCGTAGCCCTTAAAGTTTGGTGCCAGCGTGCCAATCGAGGTTTGTTCGGGGCGTGCGTCCGAGCCGCCGGTTACGACCGCTCCAAGTTCGCTCATGGTCACATCGACCAGATCAATGGTTATGGTTTTGGGGAGGCGGATCAGGTTCGAGACGATGCGGGAGAAGAAGCGATTTGCGGAAGGTGAGCCTCGATGGGGGGCAGCCATGAAAACGACCCGTGAGGGCTCGGTGACCGGCTGGTAGAGCGTCGTCTTCCTAATGGCTTGGCGGGTTTCTTTCGAAACCCGGAGTTCGTCGATCGGGGTATCGAATCGATTTGCGTAGAAGCGATTCCCAGGATCGATGAGTGAGGCGTGGGAGATCACGCCGCCCATGGAGTGGCCGACGAGAACCATTTTGTTCCAGTGGTTCAAATCTCCCGCCTTCTGGGCTGCTTCTGTCGCGCGCTGGAGATGATCGCGAAAGAATGCCGCATTGTAGACCCATGAGGTGCCAGTCGGGTAGCTAAAGAACCAAGCCTGATATTTTTCGCGAAACCATGGTTCTCCCATGAGTTCGTTGAACATGACTTTGTAGGTTCCCGGGCTGGAATAGAGTCCGTGGACGAAGATAACAGGGATCTTGTCAGGGTTATAGGGTGCTGTCGCGTAGAGGTTCGTTTGACTGGTGAAGCGGCCGGGAAGGATGACCTTGGCGAGATCGGAGTCGTCGAGGTCGCTCATTTGCCAGTAGAGGGCGGAAGGTGCTGACCAGTCGACGGCGAGGGCTTGCTTGCTCCCATTGACGCTGACTGACGGCACTTTGCCGCCGAAAACGACGCGCCACGTGGGGGTTTTCTTTTCGAAATCCAGAAAGGCGGTGAGATTCAGCGGGAGCCCGGTGGGAGGGGCAAAGGGATAGACCGGTGGTTCATCCTGGCGCTTGGCTTTCCAGCCGACCATGGGGATGCCGAGGCCCTGAATTACGTTGCGTTCTCCGACCTCATCGGTGCTGATGCTGGAGGCGGGAACGATGGCATCAAGATCCTCGAAGTTGACACCGGCACCGAGCGAGTGGGAGACGTCGATGACGGTGCCCATCGCCGTGGCCCTGCTGTAATGATCGCCACGGCCGCAAAGAAGCTGGTCGATGAGTTTGGCAATGGCTTCGTTGTAGCGCTGTCTCGCCACTGGAGACTTGGTCCGGCCTAACTCGTCCCAAGCCTGGTGGGCCTCGTGGATCAGAAGTGACGAATCCCCTCTTGATTTGTAGGGGAGAATCCGACACGCAGAGGGCGATGGGGGACCGCATTGGCAAAGTGTGATGGCTAAGACAAGAGCCGGGAGCATACGGAGCATTGGTCGGAACTGATGAGTCATCATTCGCGATAGATTTTGTTAGAGTCGCCGGTGCGATTGCCTCGAGCTTCCAGTCACTCGGAGGGAACGTGCGGTTCAAAGGTCATGGCGCGTTCGTGTTCCCGGGCTTTTGCGACGCGCCGTGCCTGCCGGAAGAAGTAGTCCTGAGCTCGGAACGGTTTCTTTCCTTGCTCCGGCTCGATGCGTTCCGAGCTGCCATCGGGAAGGATGAGTGATGCTTGGCGGGTGTCCTTGAAGTAGGTTTCAAGGATTTTGAGAATCTGCCGGCGGGCGTGGCTGTCCTCGATGGGGATCATGAGTTCGACTCGCCGGTCAAGGTTGCGGCTCATCCAGTCGGCCGATGAGATGAAGATTTCCGGGTCGCCGCCCTGGTGAAAATAGAAGACCCGGGCGTGCTCGAGATGGCGGTCGATGATGGAAACCACGCGGATGTTCTTTGCCCGCTTCTTACCGCCCGGCTTGAGGCAGCAGATGCCTCGGATGTTGAGGAGAATTTCCACGCCTGCGTTTGCGGCTTCATAGAGTGCTCCGATGATTTCCGGATCCTGAAGAGAGTTGACTTTGGCCAGGATTCGCGCGGGTTCGCCTTGGCGGGCTCGCTCGGCTTCGGAAGCGATCAGTTCGAGGAGCTTCGGCTTCATGGCGTTCGGTGCGGGAACCAAACGTTGGAAGCGGAGCAGCTTTGATCTTCCTGTGACGGCGTTGAAAAAGAGGGAGGCATCGGCTCCATATTCCGGGCGGCAGGTGAGCAGCGAGATATCCGTGTAGAGCCGGGCCGTGGACTCGTTGTAGTTGCCGGTGCCGAGATGGACGTAGCGTCGGATGCGGCCGGCCTCGCGGCGAATGATGAGGCAAATTTTTGCGTGAGTCTTGAGGCCTTTGACCCCGTAAACGATCTGGGCGCCAGCGCGTTGGAGTTCTTCGGCGCGGTGGAGGTTTCTCGCTTCATCAAATCGCGCCTTCAGTTCGACGAGAACGGTCACGTGCTTGCCGTTTTCCGCAGCCCGGATGAGGGCATCAATCACGCGCGACTGCTTGGCGGTGCGATAGAGTACTTGTTTGATCGACAGCACACTGGGATCATCAGCGGCTTCCTCGATCAGGCGGAGGACGGGTTCAAAGCTTTCGTAGGGATGGTGAAGAAGGATGTCGCGGCGAGCGATCGCTTCGAAAAGAGACTCACCGGGTGAGATCGACGATGACTGCTGGGGTGGCCACTCTTGATCACGAAGGTGATCGAAATCGGGGAGGAAGGCGAGGTCCATGAAAGAGGCGAGTCCCAGTGGACCATTGATGCGATAGACTTCCTGAGGGCTTGCCTTACAAACGTCCTGAATGACGCGTGTGAGATCGCGAGAAAGAGGGACCTGCATTTCGAGGCGCACGGTGTCGGAAAGCTTGCGGGCCGCGAGAACGTCTTCCATTTCGCCGGCCAGATCGATCGCGTCTTCTTCCTGGACGGCGATGTCTCCATTGCGGGTGACCCGGAAACATCCCGTGGCAGCGACTTTCTCACCGGGGAAGATACTCCCCGCATGAGAGGCAACGATCTGCTCTAGCAGAACGAATGCGTGCCCGCCGGTGCTGCTCGCTACTGACACCCGGCGGCTGAGGCTTTCGGGGATTGGAATCAGGACATAACGAGGCACCTTGGTCTCCTCGTCGATCAGCTTGCAGGCAACGGTTAGTTGAAGGGCCGGAACCAAAGGTTGATCGCCGTCAGACTCGACGGAAAGGGGCGTGAGTAGCGGGAAAACGTTGGTGTGGAAGTGGGCTGAAATTTGATCGGATTGGACGGCGTCGAGATCATCCACGTTGAGCGGATGAATCCCCGCAGCATTGAGAGCGGGAAGGAGCTTGTCAAAAAGGAGCCGATATTGATCTTCGAGCATTTTTTGGACCCGCCGACGTATCGCCTGAATCTGCTGAAGCGGGGTCAGACCGGAGAGGTCTGGTGTTTTTCTGCCGCTTCGGCGCATGAGCATCAGGCCTCCGACCCGCACTTGGAAGAACTCGTCAAGGTTGGAGGCCGTGATGGCGAGGAATTTGACGCGCTCTAGCAGAGGCAGGTCGGAACGCAGGCCTTCGTTGAGGACGCGTTGATTGAACTCAAGCCAGCTGAGTTCACGGTTATTATAAGCGATAGGCATGGACGGTGTCGCGTAGTGGAAGGTTAGGAAATTATGAGGCGTCGTCGATGACGACCCCGAGGCCAAAGACTTGTTCGAAGAGGTCGGCTTTCGACTGCATGGCGAGGCGCTCGACAGCCGTGTCGCTAAGGCCGGGAAGATTGAGGTGAAGACGGTGATCGCGTCGCGTCACGGAAATGTCGTGGACCCGTTGATCGTGAGTTCGCTCGAGGGCATCAGCGACCCGCAGGATGGCGGCGAGTTTGGAAACACGGATTCTTTCGTTGGTTCCAAGCTCGTTGTATTTCGGATGATTGGGCTTGGGGCCGGAGTGGCGGTGGTAGCGGGAAACCAAGGCAACCGTGGTGACGTCCTGGCGATCGAGTCCGAAGATCTCGCTATTAAGGATGATGTATTCCGAGTGCTTGTGGTGGGCCCGAGGGCTGATGAAGGTGCCGACTTCATGGAGGATTGCCGCGACGTGGAGGAGCATGGCATCGTGAGGTCCCATGCCGTGGAGATCCTGGAGTTCCTTGAAGAGATGAAGGGAGATGCGGGCGACATGCTCTCCATGGCGCGGGTCAGACTGGTATCGCGACGCAAGGATGCGGGCCGAGCGCAGCACTTCTTCGTCGAGGGAGTCGGACAAGTTACCGGAGATGAGTAAATCTTGAAGAAGACCCTGTTCGTAGTCGCTGTGCGGGATATGGAGCTCCTTGAGTCCGAGGGTCTCGGTGATCGCCAAGTTGGTTTCCAAAGCGGGGACCAGCGCTTCGGCGGTCTGATAGTCGATCTTGAAGTGCTGGACGAGCTCAAGGTCGCTCATGTTGGCAGCCTGTTCAGAGAGCTTTCTCAGGTTCTTTGCGGGGCACGGACCATTTTGACCGGAGAGAAACGAGCTGACTTGCTGGATTTCGTAACCAATGACGACAAGCGCTTCAATTTTGACATCGTGGTAGTCGAATCGGAGCTGGCTGAGGTTTCCTGAGGCGTTTTCGCGGATGACTTGAAGGAGCGCGGGACCGCCGGCATGCGACGATTCGACGGCTTCGCGAGTACGGTGGGCTCCAAGGCGGTAGCTGGTGTAGCGCGTGATCGCTCCGTCTTCGAAAAGCAGCGCTCGGGTATTTCCCGGACCGACGTGGACCACGAGAGCATTCCGTCGCTTCATCGCAGGGATGTCGCGCAGGCGTCGGCGCGTCTTCAAGTAAATCAGGCGGGTCATTTCGCCGTCATCGATAGGGTTGATCGTCAGTCCACAAGCGATGCGGATGCGATTGAGAAAGACGTCGTGATTGGTAGCCTCAATCAAAATATTGGTGGCCACGGCACGCGACGTCTGAGTGGCCCCGGCTTCGGCCGCAGCCGAGAGGAAGCCCTTCAGGACCTCGACAATGCGCTCGGTGGTCGCCGCTGAGATCGCTCCATAGCAGAAGATGTCGCGGGCCAGCGGGGCGGGCTGTTCGAGGAAATCGAGCGGCTGGTAACTTCCATTCTCAGCCTTCTCGGCAATCAGCATGGATACTGAACTTGCCCCGACGTGGACCGCTATCGCCAGTGAGCCAGTCGATAGTTCAGATGCGGGGGTGTCAGCCATGGTGGAAAAAGACTGATTGAGCACGGGGGGCATGCAATCCGGAAAAAGTGACAAAGGGCGGATTCCTCCATTTGAGGCTTTTATTGATCGGCTAGCTGGGAACGATCAGCGGCAATGAAAATCGGAGACCCAGCGAAGGCATATCGAGTTGAAGTGGGAGCAAAGGTGAATCTTGGAAAAGTCGATCCCGACACCTCCAAGCTCTGTCCGAATGGGGACAAAAACAATACCCTAGAGCTGTTCGACGAACTCAGGAACGAGATTCAGGTGCTCCAGAAGACGCTCTACGCCCAGAGTAAGCACCGAATTCTCGTGATCATCCAAGCGATGGACACAGGAGGGAAGGACGGCTGCGTGAAGAACGTTTTTTCACGCGTCGATCCCCAGGGAATCCACGTGCAGGCTTTCAAGAAGCCGAGTGAGGAGGCTCTGGCTCATGATTTTCTCTGGAGGATTCACCCCCTCGTTCCCGGAAACGGTGAGATCGTGGTTTTCAATCGCAGCCACTATGAGGACATCATCGCGGTTAGGGTCAAAAAGCTCAACGAAGACAAGGTCTGGCAGCGTCGTTATCGCCATGTCATCGAATTTGAAAGAATGCTGGCGGAGGAGGGGACAACGATTATCAAACTTTTCCTGCATATTTCTAAGGTTGAGCAAAAGCGCCGTTTGGAGTCCCGCTTGGAGAATCCCGCGAAGCACTGGAAATTCAATCCCGATGACCTCAAGGATCGTGCTCGATGGGATGAATTCATGAAGGCTTATGAGGAAATGATCGAGAAAACGAGCACTTCCTACGCCCCATGGCATGTCATCCCGAGTGACAAGAAATGGTATCGAAACCTCTGTGTTGCCAGGCTTTTCAGGGACACTTTGAAGGGCCTGAATCTTGAATTTCCGAAGCCGGATTGGGACCCGGGATCAATTAAGATCGATTGAACGCATTGACAGGCCCGGATTCGTCACTCTAGGGATGGGCATGGATGCGTGGGACGCGGATGCTTTTGGAAATGATACGGCGACCGATTGGCTTGCCGAAGTGGTGGAGACGTCTGATCTCGGGATGATTCTCGAGGCTTTCGATAGCGTGCTCGGAGCTGGTGACGATCGCGTCGAGCTTCAAGCCGGTGAGGAAGCGATTGCTGCTGCCGAACTGGTAGCTTGGCTCGCTGGTCAGCCCGGTAAGGGCGGGGACCACTCGGATGCGATCGAAGGCTGGATCGACAACAATGAATTGGAATTCACCGAATCGCTCGCCAGAAAGGCACGGCGCAGCATCGACCGAGTTTTCAACCATCCGTCCGAGCTTCGTGAAGCTTGGGAGGAGGGCGAAGACTTCGAGGACTGGAAGGCCGAGTTGGCCAAGCTGAAGGAGCGCCTCGGCTGAGGGCTCCTCCGCCTTAATCAAGGCTTACTCAAGACGGATGAGGAGATCGTCGCTGTCGATCTGGTCTCCTTTTCTGACGTGCACCTCTTTGACCGTGCGATCTGCGGTCGCGCATACGGTCGTCAGCATCTTCATGGCCTCGAGGACGACGAGCTTGTCGCCTTCCTTGACGACCTGAGCGGGTGAAATATCGACCTCGATTTTTTCGCCAGGTGAGAGGGCATAGAAAACGGCAGCAGTCGGTAGTCCGCTGAGCCTTCCGATCGACAACCCGCCGAGCGGTAAGGATGGACGAATTCTCGTCAAACTCCAATTGATCTCCAATCTTGAGGTTCAACTTGTTCCGTAGGGCCAAGGGGATGGTTATTTACGCCTTACTGGTAATGGTCACGGTTATGCCGGGAAAGTAAGGCGGAAGTAAGGCTGTCAATTCGGCGGGTTTATAGCACGCGGGACCAGATGACTTTCAGGTAGCGGGACTCGGGGTAGTTCGAGAGGGTCGGGTGGTCGGGGCCGGCGCCGGTGCGATCGAAGATCTGGAGGCGCTTTTGCTCTTTGTGGACGGCGGTGGTGACGAGCTTCTCGAATTCGAATTCGTTGACGAGGCCTGAGCAGGAGCAGGTGATGAAGAGGCCGCCTGGGTTGACAAGTTGGGCGGCGAGGCGGTTGAGGTCGTTGTATTTGCCGCGGCCTTTTTCGTCGTCGCGTCCGGTGACAAACTTTGGCGGATCGGCGAGGACGACGTCCCATTGGCGGCCGTTTTCGACCATGGTGCGGGCCCAGCTGAAGGCGTCGGCGTGGGTGAACTTGATCTTGGCGTCGTTGATGTTGGCGTTGCGCCTAGCCATGGCGATGGCTTTTTCATCGAGGTCGATGGCGGTGATTTCTGCGGCTCCGGCTTTCGCGGCATAGACGCTGAAGGCGCCGGAGTAGCAGCAGAGGTCGAGGACGGATTTGCCTTCGACGAGGGAGGCGAAGCGGCGGCGGTTGTCGCGCTGGTCGCAGAAGAAGCCGGTCTTATGGCCTTCGGCGAAGTCGATCTCGAAGGTGATGCCGTGCTCCTTGACTTTGACCTTTCTCAGGGACTCGGTGGAAAGGGGATGCGGGTCGGTGGGGATGCGTTCGACTCGCGAAAGGGCGGGATCAACGCGGACATGGGCGCGGTTGGTGCCGAAGGCTTCGTGGAGGGCGGGGATCCAGGTGTCGAGGCGGCGCCAGGCGGCGAGGGTGGTGATTTCGAGAGAAAGGAGGTCACCGAATCTGTCGGCCACCAACCCGGGGAGCTGGTCGGCGTCGCCGTGGATCGCGCGGTAGGTGTCGGTGGCGCGATCGAGGTGAAAGAGGTCGCGGCGGAGGTTTGCGGCGTTCTTGATTGCTGTTAGAAAGAAGTCTTCATCGATGGGCTGCTCGCCATGGCTGACGACGCGCAGGGGCATGTTCGAGCTCGGGTTGAAGAAGCCCCAGCCGAAGGTATTGCCTTCTTTGTCGAGGACTTCGACGAGGTCACCGGCTCTCGCGTCATTGGAGTATTGCCCGATCATCTTCGGCCAGATGGAGGGGTGGAAGGAGTAGGTCTTGATCGAGACGGTGGGCATGGCGGTGATTCAGGCGAGGGCTTCGAGTTCTTCCCAGCGGGAGTAGATCGCGGCGGCGGCTTGTTTGGCGGTTTCGAGTTCGGCGACGAGTTGGGGAATCTCGTTGAAGTGGTTTGTTTGAAAGTCGGGGTCGTTGAGCTTGGCTTCAATACCGGCAACGACTTCCTCGGCGTCCATGATGCGGTCTTCGATGGTTTCGAGTTCCTTGCGCTCGGCGAGGGTGAGTTTGCGTGGTTTGTCGCTTGATGAGGCGGTTTCTTTGCGACGGGCGGCGGCTTGTTTGGCGGCGGCTGCGGCCTGGATGCGTTGTGAGTTTTCGCGCTGCTGGCGCTTTTCGAGATAGTAGGAATAGTTGCCGGGCGTGATGTGGACACCGTCTTCTTCGAAGGCGATGATGCGGTCACAAATGCGGTCGAGGAAGTAGCGGTCGTGGGAGACGACGATGACCGATCCGCCGAAGTCGGCGAGGGCTTCTTCAAGCATGCGGAGGCTGGGGAGGTCGAGGTCGTTGGTCGGTTCGTCGAGCACCAGGAGGTTGCCGCCGGTTTTGAGGACCTTGGCGAGCATGAGGCGGGCGCGTTCGCCCCCGGAGAGGAGGTCGACGCGTTCGTTGATGCGTTCGTCGGCGAAAAGGAAGCGCCGGAGGTAGTTGCGGGCACCGAGCCATTGATCGCCGAAGAGGACTTTTTCATTGCCGTCGGCGACCTCGTCTAACAATGAGCCGGTACCATCGAGCACCATGCGATTTTGGTCGATGTAGTTGACTTTGACCCGCTTGCCGATGACGGCGGTGCCTTCGGTGGGATCGAGCTGGTCGAGGCAGATTTTCAGGAGGGTGGTTTTACCGACGCCGTTGCGGCCGACGATGCCGGTGCATTCGCCGGGGCGGATGACGAGGTCGAGGTGCTTGAAGAGCCAGCGGGGCAGGGTTTCGGTGCCGACATTCATGCCGACGTCTCCGAGTTCGACGACGGTGTTGCCGAGATCGGGGGGCGGCGGGATAAGGATGTCCATTTCCCGTTCTTCTGGCGGGGCTTCCATGCCTTCGACTTCGTAGAACTTGTCGAGGCGGCTGCGGGATTTGGTGCTGCGTGCCTTGACGCCGGCGCGGACCCATTCGAGTTCTTCGCGGAGGAAACGCTGGCGTCGGCGTTCGGTTTGTTCGGCGATTTGCTGGCGGATCGCTTTGGACTCGAGGAAAGCGGTGTAGTTGCCAGGGTGCGAGTAGGCCTTGCCGTTGTCGATTTCGATGATGCGAGTGGCGATGACATCGAGGAAGTAGCGGTCGTGCGTGACGAAGATCACGGCACCGCCGTAGGTCGCGAGAAAGGACTCGAGCCAGCGGATGGAGTCGGCGTCGAGGTGGTTTGTCGGTTCGTCTAACAGGAGGAGATCCGGCTGGGAGGCGAGCGCGCGACAAAGGGCGACTCGGCGTTTTTCTCCACCGGAAAGCGGGCCGGTTTCGGACTCGAGGGGTGGGGTGCCGAGGGCGTTGGAGAGGGACTGGATGCGGGCGTCGAGGTTCCAGCCATCGGCGTGATCGATGAGGTGGAGGAGGTCGGCGAGTTCGGTTTCCGAGCCGTCGCCCGTTTCGTAGCGATGGATGGCCGTGACGATGTCGGCGGCTCCGGCGGCGATGTTTTCGTGGACCGATTTGGTGGGATCGAGTTCGAACTCCTGGGGGAGGTATCCGGTGCGGAGTTGGCGGCGGGAAGCGATCTCGCCGGAGTCGGCCTGATTTTCGCCGGTGAGAATTTTGAGGAGCGAGGTTTTGCCGCAGCCGTTGCGGCCGACGAGTCCGACTTTCTCACCCGCTTTGACGGCGAGGGTGACGCCGTCGAGTAGGGTTTGGTGACCGTAGGCGAGACGGATTTCGTTGGCGGAGAGGAGAGCGGACATGCAGCGCCGCCTGAGTGGATGCTGGGAGGATAAAAGGCAAGCCGCGAGGTTTTTTGCCTTATTGCAGCGCGCCTCGTGCGGCGTGGGTGGCGGTGGCGAAGCAGGCTTGGATGAGGTAGCCGCCGGTGGGGGCTTCCCAGTCGATCATTTCGCCGCAGGCAAAGACGCGGGGGAGCTTGCGGAGCTGGAGGGAGTCGTCGAGTTCGCTCCAGGCGATGCCACCGGCGGAGGAAATGGCTTCGTCGATCGGGCGCGGGCGGGTGAGTGGGATGGTGAGGGATTTGACGGCATGGCAGAGGGCTTCGCTGGTCTCGAAGGGGCCGGCGAAGTGCTTGAGGAGAAGGCGGGCGTGATTGGGGAGCTTGAGACGGGTGGCGGCCTCGTTGAGGAAATCTCGGCGGACGGATTCCATTTTCCGGATCAGCTTATCGAGGGGGACTTCGGGTTTGAGGTCGATTTCGATGGTGGGCTTAGGCATCGCGCGGAGGATCGGGCCGAGTTGGTAGATCGCCCCGGCTTCGAGGCCGTAGCGGGTGAGCATGAGTTCGCCGTGGACGACGATGGGTCCGGCGGAGGCGGCGATGTTTTTCAGCGGTTGGCCTTCGAGTTGGGGGATGAGGTCGGTGGGCCAGTCGGCTTCCCAGCCGCAGTTGGCGGGTTGGAAGGGGGTGATCTGGATGGCGTGCTTTTCGAGGATCGAGGTCCAAGCGCCGTCGGAGCCAGTCTTTTGCCAGGAGGCCCCGCCGAGGGCGAGGATGACGGCGTCGAAGGATTGGGGGGGGTGGTTGTGGAAAGTGAGGGAGACGGTAGTTGGTCTGTTTCGGAGTTGATCGGGTGGAGTTTTCTTTGGCTGGAGGGTTTCTAACTGGGGTGGCTTTTGCTCCTGGGGTTCATGACCGGGACGGTCATGCCAATGGTGGGTTTGCAGATCCGTGAGGTGGTGGTTCACGTGGAAGGTGACGCCTTGTTTTCGGAGCCGCTCGATCCAGCGGCGGAGGAGCGGGGCGGCTTTCATTTCCTTCGGGTAAACGCGGCCGGTGCGTTGCTCGAAGGTTTCGATGCCGAGTTGGGCGGCCCATTGTCTGAGGTCGTCTGGAGAAAAGGCGCGGATGATGTTGGCGAAATGCTCGGCGGGGAGGCCCGGGCCGGAGTAGCGGGTGACGAAGGTTTCGAGGTCTTCGCCGTGGGTGAGGTTGAGCCCGCCGTAGCCGGCGACGAGGAGCTTGCGGCCGACGGAGCGTTTGGCATCGAAGACAGAAACCTGAGCGCCGGCTGCAGCGCAGGCTTCGGCGGCGCGGAGACCTGCGGGGCCTCCTCCGACGACGGCGATGTGGGGGTTCTCGAGCACGCGGGGAGCTTGAGGGATGAAACGTCAGGTCGCCAAGGACGCAAAGTTTTTGGGGTTTTGGCGGCGGGAAAATGGATGAGAGAAAATGGTCCTTCTGGAGGCGTTGACAGGTCGTGATGGATCGCTATTTTGCCGCCCCCATGAGCGAAACGACCTCTGAAAAGCATGTATTCCAAGCCGAGATCCAGCAGTTGCTCGATCTTGTGGTTCACTCCCTTTACACGGATCGTGAGATTTTCCTTAGGGAGCTGATTTCGAATGCCTCGGATGCGATGGAAAAGCTTCGGCACATCGAGTCGACTGAGAAGAACGTCCATGATCCGGAACTGCCGCTCCAAGTGGTGGTGACGGCCGACAAGGAAGCGAATACGCTGACGATCCAGGATCACGGGATCGGGATGAGCCGTGAAGAACTCGTCGAGAACCTCGGCACGATCGCTCACTCGGGCACCAAGGCTTTCCTTGAAGCGATGAAGGAAAGCGGTGGCTCGCCCGCGAGCATGATCGGCCAGTTTGGTGTCGGGTTTTACTCGGTGTTCATGGTGGCGGATGAAGTCGAGGTGCACACCCGGAGCTGGCGTCAGGATGGCGAAGCGCTCGTTTGGAAAAGCGACGGCAAGACCGGTTACGAAATTGAGGAATCACCGGATGCGCAGCGCGGCGTGAAGATCGTGCTGAAGCTCAAGGAGGATCAGAAGGAGTATGCTGAGGATTACCGGATCAAGCACTTGATCGAGACCTACAGCAACTTCGTGGGCTTCCCGGTGCTGGTTGATGGGACCCGAGTGAACGAGGTGGAAGCGCTGTGGCTGAAGAACAAGAGCGAGATCAGCGACGAAGAATACGAAGAGTTCTACAAGTTTCAGGCGAAGGCTTACGACAAGCCGGCCTATCGGCTTCACTTTGCGGCGGATGCGCCGATTGCGATCAATGCGCTGGTGTTTGTGCCATCTGAGAATCCGGAGCGGATGGGTCTCAATAAGATTGATCCTGCGGTGGCACTCTACTGCAAAAAGGTGCTGATCGATTCCGAGCCGAAGGATCTTCTTCCAGACTGGATGCGCTTCATGAAGGGCGTGATTGATAGCGCGGATCTTCCGCTGAATATTTCCCGTGAAAGTATGCAGGACAGCGCGCTGGTGCGAAAGCTCGGCAGCGTGATCAGCAAACGGGTGCTGAAAATGTTCGATAAGGAGGCGACCGGGGATCCGGAGAAGTGGCAGGCGTTCTATAGGAAGTTCGACCGCTTTTTCAAAGAAGGTGTCGCGACCGATTTCGTGAACAAGGATGCGCTGGCCAAGTTGCTGCGTTTTGAGAGTTCAATGACGGATGCGGGTAAGCTGACTAGCTTCTCTGAATACGTGACGCGGATGAAGGATGCTCAGGAAAAGATCTACTACATCGTGGGGGCGAGCCGTGAGCAACTTGAGGCGAGCCCCTACCTTGAAGCCTTCAAGAAACGTGGTCTTGAAGTGGTATTTTTCATGGATGCGGTCGATGAGTATGTGGTCGAAGCCTTGGGTGAGTTCGAGGGGAAGAGCTTGCAGTCGATTTCACAAGGTGGCGTCGATCTTGACGATGCTGAAGTGGAAGGCGATGCGCTTTCCGAGGAGGAAACGACCAAGTTGTGTGAGTTTCTCAAGGAGGAGTTTGGTGACAGAGTGACGAAGGTCGCGGCGGGTAAGCGCCTTGTCGATAGCCCGGTGATCGCTCTTGTTCCGCAGGACGGCATGACCGCTCAGATGCGCGCCATGATGAAGGCGATGGATGAGAACTTCAAAGATGAGGTGAAGGTCGAGTTGGAGATCAACCCGCGCCACCCGCTGGTGAAGAAGCTTTCCGAAACCAAGGACTCGAATCCGGATCTTGCAAAGCTCGTGGCCGGGCAGTTGCTTGACAACTCGCTGATCGCCGCCGGCTTACTCGAAGATGCTAGGGACACCGTGCGTCGGATGAATGAGCTGATGGAGAAGGCGATGGGCTAAACTATAAATTCTAAGTCTTGAATTTCAAACTGGAGAGATACGGGCTTCGCCCTTGCTGAATGACGATTAAACTAAGTTTCGATGATGTCCGGATTGCCGGTCTGGTGCTGGCAAAGGTGGGGAATCCTTCGCGGGAGGAACCACTGGTGACTTCCAAGCATGTGTTGAAGGTGGAGGATGAGGATCAGGCGATGCTCTCGTCGATTTTCCTCAGGCCGTTCAGGATTCTGGGAATGCTGGGGCACCGCTTTCATCATCATACGTCACTGGATAGTCATGAACTGAACAAGTGCGCAGTGGCGATGTTTGCCGATGAGGCGGCATTGCTTGAGCGGGGTTGTGAGATTGCGAAACGGCTTTATTCGAAATCGAGCCACCCTAACATCAAGTCGGGTGATCTTTGTATTTCTCTGATCGAGGGCATCGACATTGAAGGAGAATCGAAGCGGGCAATCTGCATTCTTAAGTCGGAGAGCGTGACTCCTTTTCTGAGTATCTCGTCGAGGGATGGTGATCTTCAGCTTTCCACGGAGCAGGGGATCAATCCGGAGAAGATCGACAAGGGATGTCTCATTCTCGATCACTTCTCAGGCAAGGGTTACTACGTGCTGACTTTTGATCGTGCGGGTGCAGAGTCGCGCTTCTGGGTGCGGGATTTCCTGAGCGTCGTGCAGATCTCGGATCCTAGTCTGATGACCAAGAAGGTGGCGGAGATGGCGATGGCAGCAGTGGGTGCGGATCCTCCTGCGGCCGACGACGACTCACCGCCTTGGGAGGTGAATAACGCCGCTCAAGAGGCATTGTCCTACTTTGACGGGAAGAAAAAATTCAGTCTTCAGGAGTTCGAGGAGCAGGCTCTGCGGACGCCGCAAGCGAAGGCAAAGTTTGCGGCTGAAAAGAGGCGGCTTGAGGAGGAGGAAGGCCTGAAAGTTGAAGAGGCTTTCGATATTTCGAAGCGCGATGTGGTGAAGGCGAAGAAGGGCATGAAGTCGATGATGAAGCTCGATACGGGAGTCGAGATCAAGCTGAAGCCCAAGGTCGTCGATAAGCCGGATGCGGTGCTTGAGAAGGGCTTCGATGAGGCGAAGGGCATGAAGTTCATCAAGGTCTACTACAACAAGGATTTGTTGAGTTGAGGCATGGGTGATCACGTCATCGGGTAGGCCGTTGCCTGGCGTGAACTGCCTGATTCGCGCGGGCGTTGGTTGATGCGGACTTTGAGATCAAGGAGCACCGTCCTGGGACTTTCCGTTGTTGGTGAAAACGAAGTCGATCTCGGGGTGCTCTTTGGTAGGTGATTCGATTTTGCTGGCGCGGACTTGGAGTTTGAGAAGTTGGCCCTCGGCGCTGGCTTGAAGGCTGGTTATGACCGCAAGGCAGCTGAGGAAGAGGAGTCGGAGCATGGGAGCGATGCTCAACTAGCATGACACGCAGTTGAGGCTGCCATGTGGAAAGGAGGCTTGAGCTTGGGTGTCGGAGGGGCTATCCCCACCCCCATGAACGAACGAGCCTGCCCCCTGTGCGAGATGAGTGAGATTCTGACCTTGGAGGAGCACTACGAGTGTGTGACCTGCGGGCACGAGTGGCCGCTGGAAGATCAGGGGTTGGTGGTGAGGGACGCTTTTGGCAACCTACTCGCGGACGGTGATGTCGTCGCGATGATTAAGGACTTGAAGCTGAAGGGTTCGTCCGAAGTTCTCAAAGTGGGCACCAAATCGAAGCCGATCCGTCTTGTGGAAGGTGATCACGAGATTTCCTGTAAGATGGATGGGATGTCCATCGCGTTGAAGGCGATGTATGTGAAGAAGGTTGGGGCCTGATTTTTGAGGGTGCCGCATCTGAGTTTGTGGGATTCCGGAATTTGGGTATTTTGCATTCCATGAAGACCACGATCGATATTTCTGATCTCACTTCAAAGCCTCGACGATGATGGTGATGTTTTTTCTCATCATCGCCTCATAAGAGTCAGCGGCTGAGCCGTCGGCGTTCAGAGGAAGGGCGAGGCGGATGCCGGTTTCGTCTGTTAGGGCGGCGAGGGTCTTGGGGTTGGAGGCGGTTTCGGGGAAGATGACCGGGACTTTCTTCGATTTGAGATCCTTGATGAGCTTGGCAAGAGTGCGGGCGTCGGGCATTTGCTCGCGGTTGATGCCGCTGATGGGGAGGGCTTCGAATCCGTAGTCGCGACAGAAGTAGCCAAAGGCGGCATGGGCGGTGGCGAGGATACGGTGGTCCTTGGGGATGCGGGCGATTTGGCGTCGGGTCCAGCGTTCGAGTTCGTCGAGCTTGGCACGGTAGGCGAGGGCGTTGGCTTGATAGACCTCAGCACCATCGGGGTCGGCTTCGGTGAAGGCGGCGGCGGTTAGGGTGGTGGCGCGGCGGAAGGTGTCGATCGAGTGCCACCAGTGAGGGTCGAGTCCGTGGGGATCGTGTCCGTGATCGTGATTGGGATCGTTGCAGGAGCCTTCGATGGAGGGAAGATCGTCTCCAAGGACGATGAGCTGGCTGGCCGGTGGAAGGATGGTTTTCAGGGAGTCAAGGTAGCTTTCGAGGCCCATGCCAGAGGCGAGGAAGAGGTCGATGTCATGGGCTTGGCGGAGTTGATCGGGGGTGGGCTCGAAGTGGTGGGGATCGGAGTTTGCGCCAAGGAGATCGACGACGTGAACACGCTCGCCGCCGACTTGGCGGGTGAGGTCGCCGAGAAGTGGGTGGAGGGTGGCGACCTGTAGCTCTTTGGCGGGCAAGGAGCCGATCAGGAGGAGGAAGAGGAAGTGGAACCAGCGGTGCATGGCGACAACTTGCTTGGGAATTTTTATGATGCAAGTAAATTGCGTTAAGGATGCCTTGCGAGGTGACGGTTCGGGGTTTACAGGCAGGAGTATGAGGATCGTGCTTGCATCGACATCGCCCCGCCGGCGGGAACTTCTGGAACGGGAGGGCTTGGAGTTTGAAGTGATGGCGTCGCCGGCGGAGGAGCTGCACGATGAGTCGATTCCGCTTTTCGAGCTGTGCGAAAGGAATGCCGAGCTGAAGGCACGGGCGGTGCAAGTGCGGGATGCTGCGGTGATTGGGGCGGATACGCTGGTTTGGCTTGATGGCGTGCCGCTGGGAAAACCGAAGGATATGGAAGGGGCTCGGGAGATGCTGCGACGGCTTTCAGGGCAGGTGCATACGGTTTGCACGGGGGTTTGCGTGGTTTTTCCGGGTGGGAGGGTGGAGCGGTTTCACGAGCTGACGGAGGTGCAGTTCCGGGATTTTGATGAAGCGTTGATTGATGACTATTTTTCGAGGGTGAATCCTCTGGACAAAGCAGGGGCGTATGGGATCCAGGAGCATGGGGAGATGCTTGTGGATGAGATCGCCGGGAGCTTCGACAATGTGATGGGTTTGCCTGTTGCTTTGTTATTGGCGCGGCTCGGAGCTTGCGGGACGGCCAAAGGATGAGTTGAATTCGGCCACGTGATTCTTCCTCGGAGATACCCTGTTCTATTCAACCCCAAGGCGCGTAGCCAGCGGGGGCGCAGGGCTTTGGAGTTTTTAATGGATAATGCGGCGGGCCTGGCGCTTTACGCGACGCGTTCGGCGGAGGAGGCGGAGGCTTTGTCGAGGCGCTTTGCGGACCGGGGTGAGGACATCGTGATCGCGGCGGGTGGCGATGGGACGCTGAACGCGGTGGTCAAGGGATTGGCGGGTTCGCGGACGGCGCTCGGGGTGTTGCCGACCGGAACGATGAATGTTTTCGCGCGTGAGTTGGGAATTCCTTACGACAATCTGGATCGAGCCTTTGAAGTGATTCTGGAGGGGCATGTGCGCGAGGTGGATTTGTTTGAGGCGAACAATACGCCGTTCGTGCAGATGGCCGGGGTGGGATTCGATGCGGCGGTGATTGAGGAAACGACTTGGGAGAGCAAGAAGGTGCTTGGGCCTTTGGCGTATCTTTTGTCGGCGGTGAAGGTTCTCGGTGAGATGCCGCCATTGATGAAAGTCGTTGCAAATAACGGACGGGAGGAGGAAGGGGTGGCGGTGCTTGCTGGCAACGGATCTCTCTATGGCGGGCAGTTCAAGTTGTTTCCAAAGGCGGACAATACCGACAACAAGCTCGATGTGTTGGTTTTCAAGGAAGCGGGTTATCGGTTGGTGTTAGATTCCTTGCGGGGCATTGCGCTGGGTGGTGTGGACTTCAGCAATTCGACGGTGGAGTATTTTCAGACGGAGTATTTGGAGGTTACCGCAGACCGGATGGTGCCATTGGAGGTCGATGGCGAGTTGGTGGGCCGTACGAAGCATGTGATTTTCAAAGATGATAAACCGGAACGCCTTCGGGTGCTGGCACCCAAGGAGCCGATCGGGACCCGCTTTGAGGAATCCTTGAAAGCCATGATGGCATGGACCAAGAAGACGGTGGGAGGCACATCGATGTGAAGACGCCGGGGCGCTGGAAACGATTCTTCAGGCGGATGGGGTTGCTGCTGTTCACGCTTGTGGGGCTGGGGGCTGCGTTTGTCACTTGGACGAATGTTGCGGCGGTGGTGGCGGGCGCGGGGAAAGTCCACGATGATGTGGAGAGGCTGCCAGGGGATGGCGTGATGCTCGTTTTCGGATGTGATGATCAGATCGACGGTCGGGAAAATCTGTATTTCCGCTACCGGATCGATGCGGCTGCCGAAGTCTGGAAGGCGGGCAAAGCGCGTTGGGTGATCGTTTCCGGTGACAATCGAACGAAGTATTACAACGAGCCTGAGCGCATGCGAAGGGCGCTGGTAGAAAAAGGAGTGCCGGCCGATAAGATCATTTGCGACTACGCCGGGCTGCGTACTTTGGATTCGGTGGTGCGGGCGAAGGAGATTTTCGGCGTGGAGAAAGTCGTGTTCATTTCCCAGCGCTTTCAAAACGAACGCGCGGCCTACCTAGCGAGGGCAAATGGGATGGATTATACCGGATTCAACGCGAAAGACGTGGAGGGGAAAGGTGGATTAAAGACGCGGCTTCGGGAAATCGGAGCGCGCGTCAAGATGTGGCTTGATGTGCAGGTGCTGGGAACGCGGCCCAAGCATCTTGGGGAGAAGGTTCCCTTGCCGGAGTAAGAATTTCAGCCGCCGGCGGCGATCGTGACGATCTCAAGTTCGGAGCCGTCGGCGACGGTGGTGGATGGGTAGTCGGCAGGCAGGACGGCTTGGCGGTTCAGTTCGACGACGACGGGTTTTCCAGCAAGGCCAAGCTCACTGAGCAGGGTGTCGATGTTGAACTCCGTGGCTTCGAAGGTGCGGGGGGTGCCGTTGATGGTTAGAGTCATTTTCAGGATCCGAGGATGGCTTCGTCCCAGTCTTTCCAGACGGGATCGATTCCGCGTTTTTGGAGCATGGCGGCGACTTCGGCAGGGGAGCGGGTGTCGTCGATTTTGAACTGTTCGGTGGCGCGTTCGCAGCCGGAGGCATTTTCCATTTCGACGCGTCGGCCTTTTACCGTGAGGTGGAGATCGTCGTGGCCGGCACCGGTGTATCCGCCGGGTTCGGTTCTCGCGCCAGCGGACATCATGGTGATACCGAGGGGCGCGAGCGAGTCGCGCAAGCGGGCGGGCTCCCGGGTGGAGAGAACGATGCCGACTTGAGGGAAGCAGTTGCGGAAGGCAGCGACGAGTTGGACGAGCGCGCGGTCCGAGAGGAACAGGTCGGGATCGGGCTTGTATTCGTAGTTCCCGGCGTAGGGGCGCATGCGCGGGAAGGCGACGGTGAACTGGGCTTTCCAGCAGTGCTTGTAGAGGTATTCCAGATGCGCGGCGAGGGCCATGGCTTCGTAGCGCCACTCGGCGAGACCGAAAAGGGCACCGATGCCGATGCGGCGGAAGCCCCCGGCGTAGGCGCGCTCAGGGCAGTCAAGCCGCCAGTCGAAATTCTTTTTCGGCCCGGCGGTGTGAAGGGTGGTGTAGGTCGGGCGGTGATAGGTTTCCTGATAGACGATCAGGCCTTCCGCGCCGTGATCGACGATTTCGCCATACTGATCATCTTCCATCGGTCCGACTTCGATGCCGATGGTGGGGATGAAGCTTTTGATGGCATCGATGCATTTCTGAAGGTAGCCGTCTGACACGAATTTCGGGTGCTCTCCGGCGACGAGCAGGATGTTCCGGAAGCCGAGTGCGTGGAGGTATTTCGCTTCCTGGACGACTTGGGGGACGGTCAGGGTGGTACGGAAGATCGCGTTGTCGCGCGAAAAACCGCAGTATTTGCAGTTGTTGACGCATTCATTCGAGAGGTAGAGCGGGGCGAAGAGGCGCATCGTCCGACCGAAGTGGTAGCGCGTCAGGCGCTGGGACTTGCGAGCAAGTTGCTCGAGCTGTGAGTCTGAGGCGGGCTCGATCATGGCTCCGAAGCGCTTGAGAAGCGGGGACGGGTGCTCAAGGAGCGGTAGGAACTGTTCTGAGAAGGCCATCGGCGGTGGGAACATGGACGGTCCCGGGCAGGAGGTCAAAAGCGAACGTGCAGAGGGGCTTGCCAAGACAGCAGAAGACAGGTTTTCTTCCCCGCATGCCCGCAAGTGAACGTGTTGTCTGCAAGCCTACCCCGTGGTTCCTGTTCAGAGCTGCCGCAATGATCGTGATGTTCGGGGTCTTTGCCGTGTTGTTCTATAAGGACGGCAAAACCGGCTACCGGGAGGCGAATCTTTCCTACTACCTATCGGAGAGTTTCAAGAAGGCGGCAGATGACTTTACGTCCAAGGGGGCATCGATGAGCCCGAGCGAATGGGAAGCCTATGCCTCGGCTCAGGAAGTGGACGTTCCTGATGATCCCGCGCTTTTGCCTGAGGGCACGGAGCTTCCGATCATGTGGCCGGAGATGCTGCGCGATCACGCCGCGATGGCTGAAAAGGGAGTGAGCAATCCCAAAGGATATTTCGATACCTATCGCCAGGAGTCTGGCTTGGCGAAAAGCCCTCCGGAACATTCCTTCTCGCAACAAAAGATCAACGAGCAGTGGTATGTGTTCTGGGTCTGTCTGCTGCTGTTTGCGGTTGCAGTTTTCTTCCTACTTCGGACGCTGAGTCGGAAAATGGTGATTGATGGCGATGTTTTTCAGCCCGCTGGCGGCAAGCCGGTGCCGATCAAGGATCTCGTGCGGCTGGATCTGCGGAAGTGGAGCACCAAGGGCTTGGCGATGGCTTGGGTGAGCGACGGCGCGGGTGGGGAGAGGAAAATCCGGATTGATGGGCTGACTTATGGTGGATTCAAGCTTGAAGATGATGAGCCTGCTGAGAATCTGATGCGGGCGCTGAAGGCGAAATTTTCCGGTGAAATCATCGATTATGAGGCCGAAGAGGAGGAATCCGAGGAGACTCCTGCAGATGATGCCTCAGAACCCCGAGAATGACGTTTTTTCGGGGTTGCCAAGATCACGTTTCATTGCGTAAGCCCTTTGACAGTTCCAACACGAATTACACCATGTCTGATAAGAGCATCGAAGACCGCGTTAAGGACATCATCGTCGACCAGCTCGGCGTTAATGCCGACCAAGTGAATCCTGAAGCCAAATTCATCGAAGATCTCGGTGCTGACTCTCTGGACACAGTCGAGCTGGTGATGGCCTTCGAAGAAGAATTTGAAATTGAAGTGCCTGACGAAGAAGCTGAGAAGCTTCAGTCCGTTGGTGACGTGATCACTTACGTCAACAAGGCGAAGGCCTGATTTTAAATTCAGAATCATTTCGCTGGCGGGCGGGCTCCATGGCGAGTCCGCCCGTTTTCTTTGCACATCGGCGGTCTTCGCCGACTATGGATCATGCATTCCCCTGATGACATTCAGTATGCGATGGAGGCGACCCGGGTCCTGATGGAGCCGGATCGGCGGATCGATACTTTCGGTGAGACTCGATTCGAGTTTCAGCTTCTGAGCGAGCTGATGGACAGCAAGGGGCAAATCCGCATTCGCACGGGCGAGGTGGAGGCTCTCAAGCCACAGATTGTTAGACCGAATGGTTACTCGGACATCGAGCTTGAGGGATTCGATGACAAGGCACGCGAGAGATTCGATGCTTTGGTCGAGAAGCTCCGGGCGCAGGGCCAGGACATGGCGTTCTTGAACTACGGATTTCGTTTCAAGCGCGGCCAGGTGACTGAGGAAATCGTCCATGATTCCATGGAGGTCGTTCGTGATCGGGTGATGGAAGACGCGCGGATCAAGGGAAACCCTGCTCGTGCGATTATCGAAGGAGTCGATGACGCCTGGGAGGTCTCGATTTTTAAGTTCAGCTTCGAAATGATCGTCCGATCATGGGCGATCAACCGATTCGACTTCCAGAGACGAGGGCTTCTCTGAATGATGGTGCCTAGATGAGCCTCTGGATGCTGATCAAGATCGTCGCGGGCTTCGTGGTCCTCGGTGTGGTGGTTTTCACGGCGATGCTGGTAAAGCATGTTCGCCAGGAACCGCTTGGCGGTGTCTTCAGTGAATGGGTGCCGGTGAATATCGATGCGAAACCGCTGGTGGCCTTGCCCGAAGCGGACTCCGATCTGCCGGAGATCGATCCCGGCGCGAAGGTTTTCGAGAAGGCGCGGGAGATGATCGCGATCGGGGATCTTCAAGGTGCCCGGGATAAACTGCAGACCGTGGTAAGCATTTATCCGCGATCAAAGGCAGCGGGTGAGGCGCGGAGGATTGTCGGAGAAATGAATCTCGATGAAATCTTGTCCGCCGGCCGGATGCACAACAAGCAGGTCTACTCGGTAAAGCGGGGTGATTCATATCTCGGAATTGCAGGAAAGTTTGGAACATCACTGGACATGATCATGCACCTGAATGGCCTGATGGATCTGAAGTCCCTGCAGCCGGGTGACGAGTTGATCGTGATGCCGCTGAATTTCAGAGTTCTCGTCGAGCCTCACAAGAAGATGCTCTCGCTTTGGGATGAGGGGCGCTTTGTCCGAGAGTATCCGCTTTCGGCCGTCGTCGGAGCGCCACCGGGAGACATGAAGACGAAAATTGATGGGAAGAGTGGAGTTTTAGGGGATCGTCGGATTCTTCCCTCAGTTCCGGATTATCGGGGGGCGACCAAACTTTTGAGTATCGAAAAGGTCTCTGTCGTTATTACTGCGATGCCCGCGGGAGGGATGGATCATCCCGATGATCTTGCCCAGGGGCTCTATTTAGCGCCTGCGGATGCGGAGGAATTAGCCCTTTTACTTCGACCGGGGAATGAGGTGGAATTCCGTTCCTCGACTCGCTAGACTTTCACCACGCCGACATATATTTCCTGATGCAACTCCTTGAATTTGAAAAGCCAATCGCCGAACTCGAACGTGAGTTGGACAAGCTTCGTAGCCACTCTGCCTCTCAGGACATCGACATGTCGGGGGAGATCGCCCAGATGGAGGAGAAAGTTGCCGAGACTCGTCGGCAGATTTACATCAATCTGACTCCCTGGCAACGAGTGCAGATTGCCCGTCATACCCAGCGGCCCTTCATGCTTGATTACTTAGCTCACGCATTCACCGATTTTTGCGAACTGCACGGTGATCGCCGGATTGGTGACGACCATGCCATGCCTGGTGGTTTTGCGACGATTGGTGGTCGGCGGGTGCTTGTCGTCGGACATCAGAAGGGGCGCGATACGAAGGAGAATCTCAAACGGAACTTCGGAAGTGCGAATCCTGAAGGATACCGCAAGGCGATGCGCCTGATGAAGTTGGCGGAGAAATTCAAGCTGCCAGTCGTTGCCATGATCGATACGCCGGGTGCTTATCCGGGGATCGGTGCGGAGGAGCGGAACATTGCGGAAGCGATCGCCTACAATTTGCGGGAAATGATGCTTCTTCAGGTCCCAATCGTGGCGGTGGTCATCGGTGAAGGTGGCTCGGGGGGGGCGCTTGGAATCGGTGTGGCGGATCGCGTGCTGATGCTGGAAAATTCTTACTACTCGGTGATCAGTCCTGAAGGCTGTGCGGCGATTCTTTGGAAGCACCGCAAGCATGCGCCGGAAGCGGCCGAAGCGATGAAGCTGGCGGCACCGGATCTTTTGAAGCTGGGGCTCATCGATGGCGTGATCCCGGAAGCGCTGGGTGGTGCGCATCACGATCACGTGGCGACCGCTGCGGCGCTCAAGAATGCGGTGCTTGGGCAGATTGAAGAGCTCTCGAAGCTCTCTGTGAAGAAGTTGCTCGACCAGCGCTATGAAAAATTCCGGGCCTTCGGTGAGTGGAACGGGTGAGAGGAGTTGTCCGGAACTTCACAATCCGGCGGACCAGAGGGCGGCGTGGATTTTGAAGTCGAGGGCGTGGCCGGCTTGTTGTTTTTCGCGGAGCCAGGTGCGGAGGGAATTGCGGGGGACGAGGTGGATCTTGATGTCTTCGGAGCCGGTGCCTCCGCCAACTCCTTGTTTTTCCAAATCGGTGGCAAGGAAGAGGTGGGTGAACTCGCTGGTCATCCCGGCAGAGGTCGGGCTGACGATGAGCGGCTCGATTTTTCCTGCGTGGTAGCCGGTTTCTTCAAGGAGTTCGCGGCGGGCGGTTTCGGAGATGGCTTCGCCTTTGAATTCCTCTTCGTCGCCGACGAGGCCGGCGGGGATTTCGATCACCGAGCGCTGGACCGGGATGCGGAATTGTTCGATGAGCACGACTTCATCGTTCGGGGTGACGGCGAGGATGCCGACGCACGCGTCGGAGTTTGGACGACGGACAAAATCCCAGTGTCCGATGCGGTAGACGCCGAGCCAGCGGGTTTCAAAAAGAGTTTCGGTCATGGAGTGCTAAGAATTGGTGGTCGTTGGCCGTAGTTGGGGGATAGTTTCCCCGCGAGCGATGTCCCGTCACGATTTCCAGATTCCTCTCAGCTTCAAGCACCGCGTGTGTTTCACGCGCGATGCATTCTCGTCGGATAATTCGATGCTGGCGGAGCTGTTGGAAGAAGGGGGGGGGCGTCGGGTGCTGGTGCTGGTGGAGAAAACGGTGGCGGAACTTTGGCCGAATCTTGGTTTGGGAATCGAGGGCTATTTCGCGGATTTGGGTTTTGATTGGCGTGGGGTGCGTGTGCTCGAAGGGGGTGAGGCGGTGAAGAATGACGAGGAACTGGTGCGCACGGTTTGGCAGACGATTGATAAGGAGCACATTGATCGGCATTCCTATGTGATCACAATCGGTGGTGGCGCGTTTCTTGATGCGACCGGGTTTGCGCTGGCGACGGCGCATCGCGGGGTGAGATTGGTGAGATTTCCGACGACGACGCTTTCCCAGGACGACAGCGGAGTCGGGGTGAAGTGTGCGATCAATCGGTTTGGCAAGAAGAACTGGGTGGGGGCGTTTACGGTGCCTTTCGCGGTGGTGAATGATTTTCAGTTTTTGCACAGCCAAGACGAAGAGACGCGCCGAGCTGGATTGATCGAGGCGGTCAAGGTGGCGTTGGTGAAGGACCAAGCGTTTTTCCGTTGGATCGCTTTGAATACTGAGGCGCTTGCGGCGCTTGAGCCGGAAGTGTTAGAGGAATGCGTTCAGCGTTCTGCATTGCAGCATGCGACCCACATTTCAGAAGGTGGTGATCCGTTTGAGTCCGGCAGCAGTCGGCCTCTCGACTTTGGGCACTGGGCGGCGCACAAATTGGAACAACTCACGGGTTTCACTCTGAGTCATGCTCATGCGGTGGCGGTTGGACTTGCTTTGGATACACTCTACTCGGCGAGGTGCGGACTTTTGCGCGAATGCGATGCCGAGCGGGTGATCGATGTGGTGGAGGCTTTGAAGCTTCCGCTATGGCACGATGCGCTTGATTTCCGCGATGAAAACGGGCGGCGCCGAGTGCATGAGGGGCTTGAAGAATTTCGCGAGCATCTCGGTGGCGAGTTGACGGTCTTGTTGCTTCGGGAGCTTGGTCTCGGTCAGGACGTCCATCATCTCGACGAAGGGCTTGTTGATTCCTGTCTCGATGAATTGAAGAAGCGTCTTGCGGTTTTGAAGAAGGCGGAGGCGTGATGGTCGCGGTGAGTGGATCATGGAGACGGGCTTTGGAAGCCCGTTGCTTGGCAAGGAGATTGTCTTTTCTATGACGGTCGACGATGACAACACGGAGTCCGTTGGTGAGGCTAAAGGGTTTGGAAACCAGTAGTGTTCGGCATGTTCACTGAGAGGAAGGTTCTTGATGGGAGGCATCACAGCCCCCGTTAGGCGGGTTGGAGGTCTTTTTCGGTGTAGCCGTTTTCTTCGGCGTACTTGCGGACGTCGGCGGTGATCTTCATGGAACAGAAGGTCGGGCCGCACATGGAGCAGAAGTGAGCGGTCTTGGCTCCTTCGGCGGGAAGGGTTTCGTCGTGGTAGTCGATCGCGCGGGCGGGATCGAGGCCGAGGGCGAACTGGTCGCGCCAGCGGAATTCGAAGCGGGCTTTGGAAATGGCGTTGTCGCGCTCTTGGGCGGCGGGGTGACCCTTGGCCAGGTCGGCGGCGTGGGCGGCGATCTTGTAGGTGATGACGCCTTCACGGACATCGTCTCTGTTAGGTAGGCCAAGGTGCTCCTTGGGCGTGACGTAGCAAAGCATCGCACAGCCGTACCAACCGATATTTGCGGCACCGATGCCGGAGGTGATATGATCGTATCCGGGAGCGATGTCGGTTGTTAGAGGACCGAGGGTGTAGAAGGGAGCTTCGTGGCACCATTCGATCTGCTTCTGCATGTTTTCCTGGATGAGGTGCAATGGGACGTGGCCGGGGCCTTCGTTCATGACTTGGCAGCCTTTTTCCCAAGCGCGCAAGGTTAGCTCACCCTGGATCTCGAGCTCGGCGAGCTGGGCGTAGTCGTTGGCGTCGGCGATGGAGCCGGGGCGAAGTCCGTCGCCGATGGAAAAGCTCACATCGTAGGCGGCACAGATATCGCAGATTTCATCCCAGTGGGTGTAGAGGAAGTTCTCTTCGTTGTGATGAAGCGTCCACTTGGCCATGATCGATCCACCGCGTGAGACGATGCCGGTCATGCGCTTGGCGGTGTGCGGAACGAAGCGCTTGAGGACGCCGGCGTGGATGGTGAAGTAGTCAACGCCTTGCTCGGCCTGTTCGATGAGGGTGTCGCGGAAGAGTTCCCAGGTGAGGTCTTCGATCTTGCCGTTCACTTTTTCGAGCGCCTGATAAATCGGCACGGTGCCGATCGGCACGGGGGAGTTACGAAGGATCCACTCGCGGGTGGCGTGGATGTTCTTTCCAGTGGAAAGGTCCATCACGGTGTCGGCACCCCACTTGGTCGACCAGCGCATCTTTTCGACTTCTTCGTCGATGGTCGAGGCGACGGCGGAGTTGCCGATATTGGCGTTGATCTTCACGAGGAAGTTGCGGCCGATGATCATCGGCTCGTTCTCCGGGTGATTGATGTTGGCGGGGATGATCGCACGACCGCGAGCGACCTCGGAGCGGACGAATTCGGCGGTGATGAGCTTGGGAATCTGCGCGCCGTAACTTTGGCCGGGGTGCTGGTGGTTCATCACGTTGCGCGAGACCTGCTTCATCGGATCGATTTCCGATGGGCGTGGCATTTCGTAGCCGTCCGGAGTGGTATTGCTGACCGAAGATTGAAAGTTGAAGATTTGTTCAGCTTGCTTTTGGAAATCCTCCTCGGAGAGGTTCTTGGCGATCAGGTCTGTTAGCTGCTGGCGGAGGGTTGATTTGGCGATGAGCCTGGAAGGCTCAGCCACGTACTGATCGCTGATGGTTTTGAACTCTTCGATGCGGCCCATGTTTTCGCGGATGGCGATGTATTCCATCTCGGGGGTGATGATGCCTTGATCGGCATACCACTTCTGCGTCACGGGATGTCCGATGGCTTTGAGCGGCTTGCGCTTGAGGCCAGGGTATTCCTTGAGCTTGTTTTTGGCGGCTTTGTTCTCGTTGTATTTTTCGGCGTGGGTATCGCTGAGGTAGCCGTTGTCGGATGGTGTGACTTCGCGGCCCTCGTATTCCTCGACGTCGCCGCGAGCGAGGATCCACTCGCGACGGAGTGGGGGCAGGCCTTGGGTGACATCGCCGTCAAACGACGGATCTCCCCACGGTCCGGAGCAGTCGTAGACGCGGATGGGAGGGTTCTTTTCGATGCGGCCGTTCGGGTGCTCGGTATCGGAAAGGCGGATCTCGCGCATGGGGACACGGACGCTTGGATGGATCTGGCCTTCGATGTAAACGCGGGTTGAGTTGGGGAAAATGGTCGGATCCTTTGCGATTGCGGCGAGTTCTTCGCTGTTGTCGATGTCCTCGATGAAGTTGCCGGTGTAGTCGCTGCGGCGCTTGGAGTTTTCCGGGAGGGTTTCGGATTGGTTTGGCGAGATCATCGTTTCGGTCAGTTGGGTGAGATATTTTGGTATTAAAAAGGCCACACCTGAGAGGGTGCGGCCGGAGGAAAGAAGAATCGGGGTCGACTTCCTACGGCGGTGCGATCCGCGTCAGGTTCGGAGGGTCTTTTCCACGCGGCGGAAAATCTCGGCTCCTCGGTCGTGGAGCACCCCTGTCGTTGGTGGTGAAGATAGCGGTTGGGGCGAGCTCGTCAAGGGGCAGGCTTGAGCTTGGCAAAATAGGCGGCTTTCAGGGCAGCGGCTTCCTGCTTGGCCTTGAAGACGGCGGCGAGTTGTTGATCGACCTCACGCTGGGCCTTGAGGACGTTCTGCTCAAGTTTGGCCAAGGCACTCGTCTGATCGGCGATCACCCTTTCTAGAGTGACGAAGATGGACTTGGTTTCCTCGGTGGTGATTTCGCTAGCGGGCTCAAGCTGGTTTGAGATCTTCTTGAGTTCGCTTCGTTTCTCGGCGAGTTGATTGCGAGATTTCTCGACGTTTCGTGCCAGCTCGGTGAAGACCATGGCGAGCTCTTCCGTGGTGGACTCGAGCTCGAGGGCGTGGGCGGCGTTGCTCATGGCCCGGGCATTCAGGCTGGCGGCCTCCCAGTGGATTTCCTTTTGCTTGAGCGGATGGATCGATGCTTCGATCTTCACCGCTTCGGCCTCCAGTTCGGCGAGTTTGCTTGCGGCGAGTTTGAGTGCTTCACGCGCTTTGGCGAGTTGCTGGTCGCAAGCAGAGCTCTTTTCACGAGCTTGATCGACGGCGGAGGTGGCTTCTGCGATGCGGGTGGGATCGGGTGGTTGCATTCCCTTGACCTCTCCGAGGGCTTTCTCGGCGACATCGATGGCCACCTTGGCCGCTTTCGAGGCTTCTTCCAACTTGGCGATCTGCTGCTTTTTGTCATCGAGGTTCGCCTTGCCTTGATCGCCTTGCTGACGTTTTTCGGAAACCAAAGTTGAGTGCGCGGCGATGTCTCTCCGGATAGAGGCGAGTCGTGATTCGATGCTTGGAGGATTGGCGTCCACCTGCCCGAGCTTGGCTCCGTTTTGGGTGTCGTAGGCGGCGATGAGCCCGTTGTAATCGCCGATGAAAAGCCGGGAACCTTCCGCATTGAGCGAGATCGCCGTTGGGATCTCGGGAAGGTCTTTGATCTCGCGCAGTTGAGCGAAATCGGGCTTCCAGACCTTGGTGATCTGGTTGCGGCCGGCGGTCGCAAATGATCCATCGCGAGCCCACGAGAATGCCAAGACACCGCCGGGATGGGCGTCGATCTTCTTGATCTCGTTGCCATTGTTCATTTCCCAGAAGCGGACGCTTCCGTCCTCTGACGCCGTGGCGAGAATGTTCGAGTCGGGGCGGAATGCGGCGGCAGTGATTCCGGCCTGGTGTCCCCGCAGGGTGTGGAATTCATTGGCGGTTTCGGATTCCCAAACCCACACGCCGCCATTGCGATCGCCGCTGGCGAGAAGGATGCCGTCGGGTGAGAAATCGAGAGCCGTGACCCACTCGGTGTGCTTTTTGATGGAGGCGATCTGAGAGCCGTCTTCGGTCTTCCAGAGTTTGATCAGTCGCGATGGCGAACCGGTGGCGACTTTGTCCAAATTGGGGTGAAGGTCGGTGGCGATGACAGTATCGAACTCCTTGCCTGCAATCAGGATGCGTTCGCCATTGGTGACGTCGAAGGTCACGGTTTTACCAGACTTTCCAGGAATGCCGCCACCGACGATGAGGTAGCGGCCATTGGCTGTGAACGCGAGCGAGACGGGGTCTCCTTCGGGAAAAGGAAGGACGCCGACGAGTTCGAGGGAGTCGGTGTGGAAGAGCAGGACTTGGTTTTGACCGGTGACGGCGAGAAGCGGTGCCCACGGAGAGGTTACCATCGCGTGAATGGACGAAGCGCGAGGTGCCACGACGCTTGGTTCGAGCAAAACATGCTCGGGCATCGGTGGCGGGCCGTCCGGCTTGGCCGCTGGATCGGATTGCACGGAAGCGTCGAACTTCGGCTTGGAGGCTTTGCGGGCCGAGGACGATTTGTTTTCGAGCAGGCCACCGTCGATCCAGCCCTCGATGACCTCGATTTGGGCTGACGAAAGCGGGTCGCCTTCGGGCGGCATTTTCGGCTCGGCGGTCTGTTTGATGACCGCGAGGAGTGATGATGAGAGGTCGCCGGGTTCGACGATTTTCCCGCCGGAGCTGCCTTTGAGTGTGGCACTGAAACTGGAAAGATCGAGACCGCCCTTGGTCTTGTCGGGATTGTGGCAGTTCAGACAAACTTGTTCGAAAACCGGCAGCACATCGTCGTCAAAGGTGACCTTCGCGGCGGCTGGCGAAGGCAGCAGAGCGGCGATGAGGATGATAGGTTTGGACACAAATTTCACCAGTAACGGACGATACGCCCTAGCTCAACGATTCTTGCGGAAAACGAAAAACCTGCGCCGTGAGGTCGCAGGTTTTTGAGGTGCCAATGGAAAATGTGAATCAGCCGAGCGGAATCCTCAGCCCCAGGGTGGAACTCACCGCAGCAATGACGATGGGAATGAGAGACGTGGGATCCGTGTTGAGAATATTGGCGAAGTAGTAGAAGGCTTGGTGGCCGGGTGTGGGAAACAGGACCTTTGGGAAGGTAATCAGGATCGCTCCGAGCATGGCTGGCACGTTCCCGGCGATGATCAAAGCGGCCTGGCCGCGCGTGTAGTGGCCCGCCGCGAGGGCTTTGGTGCCGTCCACATAGCAGGTCTTCAAAAATTTCCCGATTCCGCAAAAACCTCAGTGATTGAAGAGGAATTCCTTCGAGTTCAAGAGCGCCCAAAAGACATCGTCGAGGACTTCCCGAGTTTGCTTCTGATCCTTCGCTTCGGTGAGGTGAGGGGCGAGTTTTTCCTTTTCTGTGGTGGTCGGAGGGCGCCCAAGGGTTCGGAGGTAGAGGTCCTCGATGATCGATTCGGGAGAGGTCTTGTTCTCAAACATCGACGAGATCACCTTGCTTGATTTGATGCGCTTGTGGGTGGATTCGCCATTCAGAAGATGGAGGGCCTGAGAGAGGTTTGGCTCCATTTTTACCTCACAGGAGCAAACGGTGGTCCGAGTGGCGCGACCGAAAGTGGTGAGGAAGTAGTTCGAGGTGTTTCCATCCGCGATCTGAACGGCCCGAGCTCCCGACGGCAGGCCTTTGAATTTGTTGGGGGTCTCGGTGACCTTGGAAATCGAGTCAAGCAGAACTTCAGCACGAAGTCGGCGGATCATGGCATGCGAGAAATTCGTTTCGTCGGTGACGTTTGTCTCGTTGGTCTGGCTGGAGAGCTGATAGGTCCGAGAGGTGCAAATTTGCCTCACGATACTACGAATGTCGTAGTTGGACTCGGTGAAGTTCTCAGCGAGTGCATTGAGGAGCGCGGGGTTTGAGGCGGGGTTTGAAATGCGGATGTCATCGACGGGATCGGTAATGCCCACACCGAAGAAGTGAGCCCAGGTGATGTTCGACACATTACGAGCGAACCAAGGGTTTTCCGGGGAAGCGAGCCAGTCGGCGACGGCTTCGCGGCGGGACTTCTTGCCGAAGTCATCTGGCGTTGCTGTTCCGAGGAAGCGGGGCTTGACGTTCTGCTTGGAGACGGGGTGCTGGACTTCTCCGCCGCCATCGAAAATGACCCGTTCACGCGGATCTTCGGCTGGCTTGCGTTTCACCTGGGCGAAGAAGGAAGCGAAGCCGTAGTAGTCATCCATCGTCCAACGATCGAAGGGATGGTTGTGACATTGGGCGCACTGGATGCGGGTGCCCATGAAGACCTGAGCGACGTTCTCGGTGAGTTTGAGGACGTCCTGTTCGACCTGGAAGAAATTGGTGGCGGGATTTTCGAAGGTGCCTCCCTCAGATGAAAGCAGCTCACGGATGATTTCGTTGAAGGGAACACCGGCAGCAATGCGTTCACGCAGCCAGCCGTAGTAGCCGAGGGCTGCCTTGTAGGAGACCTGCTGGGGCCCTTGATTGAAGGTGCGGATCTGCAGAAGCTCGGCCCACTTCATCACCCAGAGCTCGGTGAATTCCTTGCGGTCGATGAGTTCATCGACCAGCGCGACGCGCTTCTTGTCGTCTTTGGAAGCAAGGAAGCGCGCACGTTCCTCGGTGGAGGGAACCTGTCCGATCAGATCGAGGTAGGCGCGCCGGACAAAGACTTCGTCGCTGCAGAGCTCCGATGGGATGATGCGGAGCTTGTGGAGCTTGTCGTAGACATGGCGGTCGAGCTCGTTGAAGACGGGGAGCTCGGGTCGGGTGTAGGGCAGATCTTTCGGAATGACGATGGCTTGAACCCCTTCGGTGAAGGTGTGAAAGCGACCTAGCAGAAACGCTTCACCGCGGTTCTTTGATTCTGCGACTCCGGTGTGGGCACCGATGGGGGCGGAATTGTCGTTTGAGGTGGAGAAAGTGGTGAGCGCTGTGACGTCACGATCGGTGCCATCTGAATAGGTGGCACGGACGGTGAGGGGGATCTCGATGTTGGGGCCCTTCATGAGCATCTCCGGCGGCTCAATGGTGATCGCTGTCGGCTGGGCGATGTGGTCTTGGTCGTAACCCGCTCCGTTGGTAATCCAATGTTTGAGAATGCGGTAGTTGTCGCTGTCCTTCCCGAAAAGTTTGCCGCCGGTGTGGGGGACCTCGCCGATGGCTTTGGTGAGCAGGAGAGAGCTTTCGGGAAGTGCGAGATTGATACGCCGTCCGGGGCTTTCGCGGGTGAGTCTGAAGTGGTCGCCCTTCGGGTCGAAGCCGTAGAGGGTGAGGTGAAAGCCGTCTTGTCCGCGTGCGGAGCCGTGGCACGAGCCGGTATTGCAACCGGCGGAAGTCAGGATCGGCATCACATCGAGCTGGAAGGAAACAGCCCGAGGGGTGGTTGCATTTTTCACCTCAATCGGAATCTCAGTATCGAGTCCACGGTAGTGAATCTTGAGCGTGGTCTTTCCGTCCTTCAAGGGGCGAAGGGTGGTGTCGGTCAGGCTGGCGAGTGAGGGGTCTGTTAGAGTGAGCCTTGTCTGGCGGGTGATGTCATGCGTTGACGAGTCCTGGAACTGGGCGATCACGATCACTCGGTGGAAATCGGCCGCCGATTCGAGATGGATGCTGGACGGGTAAGCGGCGATGGATTCGATCTCCGAGTCGGCTGGTGCGTCCCATTCGGGCAAGGCGGTTTTTGGCCGAGGGGTCATCGTGATTCCATTCGGCCATGGGGCCCCTTGGCTGATCCATGTTTCTAAAATCGCAATCTCATTGGGGCTGAGAGGCTCGCCTTTCGGCGGCATGATGTCGTCATGATCTTCTTCGAGCGTGATGCGCTCAATGAGGAGAGATTCTGCGGCTTGTCCGGGTTGCATCGCGGCACCTGAGTCACCGCCGAGCAGGAAATCCTCACGGGTGGTCATGAGGAGCCCGCCTTTCATCTTTTCCGGATGATGGCAGGACAAGCACTTGGTCTCCATGATCTGCCGAGCTGCACGAAAGCCGGTGTCCGTCTCTGCCTGCGCGAGTCCCGATCCGGTTGAAATCAGTGCGGCGGAGATGACAGGAAGCATTCGTGCAAAAGACCGATCCATTTGAACCCCCTACGCGGTCACCGAGCAGTCCATTTCATGATTCTTCAATCAAGGCGGGATCGAGGCGTGCATTGTGGCGAATGGTGGTTTTGCTTGGTGCATGAACGAAAGCATCGATCTTCCGGGCAGGACGCCGCACACGCCCATCGCGGTGAACATTGAAATGTGGTTTGAGGGCGATTTTTGTGAGCGGATTGAGCAGGCGGCACGTCTGGGGTTTCCTGCGATCGAGCTCTGGACTTGGCGGGACAAGGATCTTGAGAAGGGCGGGGAACTGCTGCGGCGCCACGGGATGATCGCGACGCAGTTCACCGCGTGGGGATTCGGGAAAGAAGCTAACCACCCGAGTTTTCCCATCGATCGCTTCGTCGAGGAGATTGCGGCGGCATGTCAAGCGTCCTCACTGTTGCCAGGCTGCGACCGCTTTTGTGTGGTGGCAGGCGATGATATTGATGGGCTGGGCATGGACGAGATGCACGCGGCGGTTGTTGAGAAGCTCAAGGCGGCGGTGCCCGTTCTGGAGAAATATCGGCGGACGGCGATCGTCGAGCCGATGAATCCTTACAATCATCCCGAGCACTGTCTTTACGGGAGCGACGATGGAATCGCGATCTGTAAGGCGGTGGGATCCGAGTGGGTTAAGCTCAATTGGGATCTCTTTCACATGCAGCGCTTCGAGGGCAATCTCATCGATAACCTAGAGAAAGGTCGCGAATGGATTGGCTACGTGCAGTTCGCCGACTCGCCGGACCGGCATGAGCCGGGAACCGGTGAGATCAATTATTCCGAAGTCTTCAGGAAGGTCCGGGAACTCGGCTACACTTTGCCCCTCGGTGCCGAATGCATCCCGAAAGACGGAGATGCGCAGAGGGCAGCCGAGCGGCTGTTTATAGTGGACTCCAATTCAGCCTGATGCGACCGGTCAGGGCTTTTTCTCCGCAGTTTTGGGCGTGGATTTTTCGGCCTTTTCTTCCTCAAAGGGCACGAATTTCAAGGCGACTCCGTTGATGCAGTAGCGCTTGTCGGTCGGCGTGTCGAAACCCTCGCCTGTGAAGACGTGGCCGAGGTGCCCATCACAGACGGCACAGAGGACCTCGGTGCGAGGAACGCCGATGTGGTAGTCAACGCTTGTTTTGACGTTGTTGGCATTGGCGGGATCGTAAAATGACGGCCAGCCGCAGTGGGAATCGAACTTCTCCTTGGATGAGAAGAGCTCAGCATCGCAACCGGCGCAGTAGTAGGTTCCGCCACCTTGCTTTTTGAACTGCTGGTAGACGGGTCCGTTGGCGGGCTCGGTGCCGGCTTGGCGGAGCACCCGATATTGCTCGGGAGTGAGTTCCTTTCTCCACTCGGCGTCGGTCTTTTCGACCACGGTGGGTGGGGTTTCGGGCTTTTTGTCGTCGGTTTCCATAACAGTTTCTTCGGCGCAGGCGCTGAGCGAGAAGGTGATCATCACTAGCAAGAGTCGTTTCATACGGGGAAGGATAGTCATGGTCCTGAGAGTCGCAAGCGCGGGAGTGATTCCCGGAATCGGCTTGGCAAGCTGTGGCAATGGTGCGAAGTCGGTGCCATGTCCGACTCGATCAAGGAACTTACGGGGAGAATTCGGAGTTTTGCGGCGGCCCGAGATTGGGAGCAATTTCATAACCCAAAGGATATGGCCGTGGCGATTGCTGCTGAGGCGGGCGAGTTGATGCAGCACTTTGTCTGGCAGCAACCGGATCAAGTCGAGGCGCGCGCCTTGGCTCATCGCGAGGAGATCGCTTCGGAGATCGCGGATGTGGGAATTCTACTCTTTGAGATGGCCGACTTGCTGGGGATGAATCTGGGCGAGGTGATGAAGGCGAAGATTGCCTACAATGAGGAGCGCTATCCGGTCTCGAAAGCGAAGGGCAATAACCTGAAATACAACGAGCTTTGATGGAGCGCTGTCGTTTTGGTTCCCCCTGTAAGAACGAAAGACGCGAGTTGGATTCCCCCCGGATTCACAACTCGCGTCTTTTCTGAGTGCTGCTGATAGTATCAGTCCCAATCAGAATGTCCTCCCCCCGGAGCGCATCCTGATAAATGGAGTTGGCCGCAATCGGCAAGCAGTGTGCCGAGGCACGGGCAGGAACGTGATCACGTATTACGGAATTTCAAAGTATAAAGTTGAGCGAACGACAGTAGTGTTCGGCATGCTCGCTGCTTGTTGAAACGAATTTCTGAATGTGACAAAACCGTCACTTGTACTGTTAGTTGATTTCTGGTTTCCTTCGCTCGTGGGCCGCGCCAAGGACAAGATCGACGAAAAGAAACTCTCC
>CAZVMS010000166.1:0-8044 GCA_964628795.1 uncultured Haloferula sp.
GTCAGGGTGCTGGGCCATTTTTCCCAGTGAAAGGCGCTGCGCACCTCCCGCAAGCCCTCGGCACCCTCTGCAGACCGCCCGCTTCAACTAAAAATTCGAAAATCACCCTGCCCGAATGGCTTTTCGAATAGGGTCTAGCTCCAGCGCCATTCTTGTCGATACCAAGGTGCTCTTGAGGTGGAATTCCCGCGTCAGGCTCTCTTCTTAGCCTCTCAAGCATTCAAATTATATCGTAACCGCGGAGGGCACAAAACCTCACCCCTCCCCGATTTCTTTATCGGCGCCCACGCTGCCGCGCTTGGCATTCCAATTCTGACCTGTGATGTCGCTCGATACCGTAGCTACTTCCCAAGTGTTGAACTCATTTGCCCGTAAAGCAAAACACCGATCCCCGATCTTCAAGCAGGTAGTAACCCGTTCAAGTAGCATCCTCCGCTCCTCTCACCGCTTCCTGTAATTCACCTTCTTCTTCGGCTTCTCCACACCATCGCCCTTCAACTGCGCCAGCTGATCGCGCAAGTGCGCAGCTCTTTCAAACTCGAGCTTCGCCGCCGCATCACGCATCTCTTTCTCAAGCTCGGCGATCACACGAATCTTGTCGTAAGTCTCTTCATCATCCGCGACCATCGAGCGACTCAACTTCTCCGCGCTCTCACGCTGGTTCGAATAAAGCTGAAGACTTTCCTGCACCGCTCGCTGCACGCCAATCGGAGTGATCCCGTGAAGCTCGTTATGCTCGGACTGACGCTTGCGGCGATAGGCCGTCACATCGATCAGCTTCTGGATGGAATCCGTCACCACATCACAGAACAACACGCACTCCCCATTGATGTGCCGCGCCGCCCGTCCCGCCGTCTGAATGAGACTCGTCTCATTCCGGAGGAAGCCTTCCTTGTCGGCATCCAGGATACAAACCAACGACACCTCCGGCAAATCGAGTCCTTCCCGCAGCAAATTGATTCCCACCAGAATATCAAAAGCCGCCGCCCGCAGTTGCCGCAAAATCTCAACCCGCTCGACCGTGTCCACATCCGCATGAATGTAGCGCACCTTCAAGCCAACCCCTTGAAGATACTCGGAAAGATCCTCCGCCGTCTTCTTTGTTAGAGTGGTCACCAGCACCCGCTCGCCCTTCTCCACCCGCTGACGACAAAGCTCAATCGTCTCGTCGATCTGACCCTTCAACGGCTTCATCGTCAAAATCGGATCCAGCAAACCAGTCGGACGAATAATCTGCTCGACGATCAAATCCCGACCCGCCTTCGTCGGATCAAAGTCCTCGACCGGCTCGGCGTTTCCACTCGGCTTGATCTTCAGCTTCTTGAAATCGATCTTATCATATCCCCGACCATCCTCCCGCTTCTTCACCGGAATGAAGCCCTTGTTCTCAGGTCGTGAGTTCACGACTTCGAACGGCCCGGGCGTCGCCGAAACGTAGAGTCGCTGATTGGTCATCTTCATGAACTCGTCAAAACGCAGCGGCCGGTTATCCAGCGCGCTCGGCAGACGGAACCCGTGATCGACCAGCACCGTTTTGCGGCTTTTATCGCCCTCAAACATCCCGCCAATTTGCGGAATGGTCGCATGGCTTTCATCGAGGATCGTCAGGAAGTTGTCGGGAAAGAAGTCTAGAAGAGTGTATGGCTGCGCCCCCGGGGGTCGCCCGGTTAGATGCCTCGAGTAATTCTCGATTCCCTGACAGAATCCCATCTCACGCATCATTTCGATGTCGTAATCCGTGCGCATCCGCAAGCGCTGAGCCTCGATCAGCTTCCCCTGACGCTCGAACTCCGCCACCCGCTCATCCGCCTCCCTCCGAATCTCCACGATCGCCCGCTTCATCTTGTCGCCCGGCGTGACGAACTGCTTCGCTGGGAAAAACGTGTACTTGTCGAGCTTGTCGATCACCGCACCTGTCAAGGTATCGATCGTTGAAAGCCGATCAATCTCATCACCAAAAAACTCCACCCTCACCGCCGTCTCATCCAGGTAGGCCGGATGCACCTCCACCACATCTCCCCGCACTCGGAATTTTCCACGACCGCACGCGATGTCGTTCCGCTCGAAAAGCATCCCTACCAGATTCTCCAACAACTGATCCCGCGTGAGCTCCTGACCGACCCAAACCGGAATCATCATTCCCTCGTAATCTTCCGGCGAACCCAAACCGTAAATGCAACTCACCGAAGCAATCACGATGGTGTCCTCGCGCGTCAGCAACGAGCCCATCGACGATAATCGCAGACGCTCGATCTCATCGTTGATACTCGAGTCCTTTTCAATGTAGGTATCCGTCCGGGGAATGTAGGCCTCGGGCTGGTAGTAATCGAAGTAGCTGACAAAGTATTCGACCGCGTTGTTCGGGAAGAAGTTCTTGAACTCTGAGTAAAGCTGAGCCGCCAGCGTCTTGTTGTGGCTCATGATCAGCGCCGGCCTACCGATGCGCGCGATCAGGTTCGCCATCGTGAAGGTCTTTCCCGAGCCCGTCACCCCAAGCAACGTCTGATGCAGATTCCCCGCCTCCACGGATTTGACCAATTTCTCAATCGCCTGCGCCTGGTCGCCCATCGCACGATAATTACTGACCAATTCAAACGACATCTGGCTTCCTGTAATCGCGATTCCCAAAGCCCGCAAGCCACAGAGGCAGGAACCTCGCTCAGAAAACAGTTCTGATAAGAAACATAAATTTCCCCACATTCTCCCAAACCTGCCCGATTCCGAAGAACTGCTAAACTTAAACCTGCCGGTGACATATCGGAAATTCCTTCCACCACGCGAGAACTACGGCTGGAATCCCACCCTGCCGAAATTCCACGGACCACCCGAGGCGAAGGTTGCCTGAATGGTGGGATGCATCGCTCCCGGCGGGCACAATGTCTGGATAGTGATTTCGTTCTCTTTCCAGACGTCGAGATCAAAGGACCGTTGAACGGAGAACTCGGCGGGATCGACGGTGAAGGCACGGGGAAAAGACAGGCCCAGTTGCAGGGCGGAGGTAACCGTTAGGTTCGGACGGGTGTTGCTTTCTGCGTTCAATGGGTCGGTCGCGAAGAGGCGTTCGAGTCCGTTGGGCGAGCCATCTTGATCAAAGTCGAGTTTGGCATCGTAGAGAGTCGCTGGATTCGGGGCCTTGGGGAAGGCGAACTCAGCCCAGTAGTTGTAGGGGAGAAACTGGTGCTCGACCGCGCCGATGTCGGAGTTGGCCGGACGAGGGAGGGAGCGTTGGTCGAGGCTGAGGCCGTTGGAGGAGGCGTTGTCGAGAGCGGGTGAACTACATCCAAGCGCGTGGGTCTTCGTCGGTCCGCCGTTGAAGGCGAGGGGGAAGAGACGGGGATTGAGTGGGCTACTACTAGATCCCACGTAGTCAGGAGTGCCGTTGGGCTGGCCGGCGGAAAAACCCGCAGGACCTCCGAGGTTGTTACCGATCAGGTTTCCCTTGAGCGAAAAGAGATTGCCCCCGATATCGATCGGGCCGCCGTTCTTGCAGGTGTTTCCCGCCACGATGGTATTGAGGAGAGTCGCCATACCTGACTGGATGAAAACCCCGCCTCCATCGCCATTTCCATTTCCGTCGGCATCACAGGCATTGTTCGTGATGGTGGTGTGGACGAACTCGATGGTGCCGCCATTGCCGAAGACCGCGCCTCCATCATCGGCGGCGAGGTTGTCGGAAAGGGTGCAGTTCCGCAGAAGGAGGCCGCCGCTGGTGCTGCTGGAAATCGCGCCGCCATTGCCGCTTGCGACGTTGTTGCTGAAGGTGCAGCGCAATGCATTCACCTGGGCACTGTCCTCGACGAGGAGGGCGGCACCGTGGGCAGCGTTGCCATTGGAAAGGGTGAGATTCTCAAGAAGGATCTCCGAGGCACCGATGACTGTTAGGATCCGATGGCTGCCATTACCGCTGAGAGTGACGCCTGCCGCGTTGTCGGTCGGGCCACGCAAGGCGATTTTGCCCTTCAGCGTGAGAGGTGCAGGAAGAACCACCGTGCGGGGCAAAGCCACAGGATCGGAAAGGGTGGTATCGAAGGAGATAGATCCGCCTCCCAGGCTGTTCAGTGTGGCCACGGCAGCGGGAAGCGAACCAGTGCCGGAGCCGATGTAGGTATCGACGAGAAAGTCGTTGTCCAGAACATCGAGATCGTAGAGGCCGGAGCCGGGTGTGGTGTGATGAGGGCCGCCGATGAAATAGACGGTCAAGGTTTCCGTGCCTTCCACGAGTAAGTCGTCGATGGGCGTGGCGGTTAGATCAAATTGCGTGCCGTTGAGTGGAAAGGCGATGCGCGGACTGGAGAAGATCATTTCCGAGGGGGAGGAGCGGGAGGTGCCGGTCAGGATGGTGTAGGGAATCTGAAGTGGCGGACCGGGGCGATCGCGGGTGAAGCGCAGCGAGATGCTGTTTGAGCCGACCGCCGATTCGGCGCCGGTGCCGTCGAGGATCGTGACGGTGACATGATAGGGCTGGAATTCGACAGCTCCGACATCGGGAAAATTATTGAGAACTCTGGCAAGGCCACGCTGATCTTTTGAAGGTGGAACGCCGCCGAACGCGGGGTCGCTGAAAAGGGCGGCGCTGCCTGCCTCCATCGCCGGAGAGCCGATCATCGGTTCATGGGTGCGGGTCGTGCCGCCATTGGCAGCGAGGGGGCCGAGGATCGGGTCGAGTGGATCCGCGGCGTCGCCAGCGAGATCGTCGTTCTGCTTGTGGATGATGCCGAGCGAGCCGCTGGTATCTCCGACGAGGTTGTTTCCCAAACTGGTGACGTTGCCAAAGAGATCCGGGAAGCTATTGCCACTGGACGAGCCATCTTGGTTCGCGGCGACGATGCTGTTTCCGATGAAAAACAAGGTGGTGGGATCCACCGCAAAACCGCCGCCGTTGCCGGGAATTCCGCTGTCATCGGCGTCGCAAAGGTTGTCTGTGATGGTGGAACTCAGGATGCGCACGGTGCTTTTGAACGCCACAAGGCCGGCACCGGACTCGTCGGCCTTGTTGCCCGAAATCGTGCTCTGCGCGAGGCTGACCGTGGAGTCGACGTTGGCGTTGATGCCTCCGCCATTCGTGCCTGCGGCGCATCCGGCGATGGTGGAGTCGCGGAGATTGAGGGTGCCGTCTTCGATGTAGATGGCCCCTCCTCGTGCAGCGGCTTGATGGTCGATGAGTTCACAAAGTTCCACCGTTACGTCGCTCCTGCTGCCGGAAACATGGATCGCACCGCCATCACCGGAGGTCTTGCCGTTGCTCAGGAGCATTTCTTCGAGGACGACGGAGGTGTCTTGGATCGAAAAGAGGCGAGTGCTGCCGTTTCCTGACAAGGTGAGGTCGAGCGCTCCCGAGCCGATGATTTCGAGATCGTCCGTGATTTTGATTTCCGTGGCCAGGGTGATGGTGGCGTTGTTCCCGAGGGAGAACTTGATGGTTTGACGGCCGGGAGTTGCGTTGGCGCACTCGACCAGGTGGCGGAGCGAGCCCACGCCACTGTCGGCACTCGTTGTCACGGTGTAGGTGTTTGACTGGGGTGGAATCTCGATGACGTCGGTGCGGAACTTCTTCCAGCGAGGAACCGGGATCTTCTTGTTTTCGAGGCCGAAGTTGTAGAAATCGCCGCCGCCGGAATCCATGATGATCTGGACTTTGGTGCAGGGCGAAAGGTCATCATTCAAACCGACGACGCCCTCGGGACTGGAATCGGCATTGGTGGCACGCGCGGCGATATCGGTGGAAAGCAGACTCGGCGCGCTGGCAGCGTTGCCATTCCAGAGATAGAGCGCGAAGCTGCCGCTTGATGCGGGTGGACCGGCGACGATCAGATAGTCGTTGTTGGCGTTGCGGGTGATCGAGCGAATGCCGCGACCGCCGAGATTGAGAAGGATGGGGCTCGCAAAGGTGGGGGAGGACCCGGTCGCGACGCTACTGAAATTCGTCACCGGGACCAGCAGGGCCTTGTTGATACCGCCATCATTGATGAGCGGGGCGCGGAATCCGACCAGCGCGCCGGTGGTGCTGGAGGGCATCATGGCGAGGCCTTCGATGTTGAAGCCGGCGGTCCGCTCGGGGATGCCGACCGAGCCGACGGAGAGGCCGAGGAAGTTCGCGCCGAGGCCGTGGCCGTTGGTGACGTCCCAGGCGATCACATCGCTGCGAAAGTTGTTGTTACGGCCATTATAGGAAAGCGACGAGCCGGCACCTGACCCGCTGAGGGTCGTGCGGAAGATGACCGCTCGCTCGGGAGCCGGAGTTCCGTCGGTTTTGTTTCCGTGGGAGCCCATCCAGTAAACGGTGTTACCGGATTTGGCCGAGGCTTCGAGGTCGGCTTCGTCACCGGGGGAAAGGCCAAGACTCGTATTGAAGTTCAGCCCCTTCACCCTCCAGCCGGAGTTCTGGCGATCATAAAGACGGAGGACCTGGTCCTCGTCATCGGCAACCCACATGTAGGTCGCACCGATATCGACCGCCGTCGAGGCATCGGCCCGCAGGGTGTGAAAGCGCGACTCGTCCGGGGTGCTCGAGCTTCCTGACGCGGCGTATTCGATCAGGTAGAAATCGGTGAGGCCGCCGGGATCGGTCGCGACCACGGTGATCGTCGTGGTGCCCACTCCCGTAGGCGTGATGCGGAGCCGGCGGGTGGTGGCGGTCAGGTAAGTGATGCTGAGATTCGCATTGGTCACGACGGAGGTGTTGGAACTCGTAGCACTCAGGTTGACGAAAGCCGCGCCATTCGGATCATCGATATCGAAAATGATGCCGTCCGTCGCAGCAGGGTCGGTCGGGTCCCCGATCGTGCCGTTGACGAAGCCGACCGGGTCGGTGAATAGACTGAGAAAGGGAGTGGTCGTGCTGCTGGCGGTCAGCGCGGGGGCGTTGCTGTTGGAGCGGAAGTTCGATCCCGTGATCTCGATGTTGTCGAAGCGGATCTCGTCATTGACCTCCTGGGCCGCAGGTGCGGCACCGTCGATCTGGATCTTGAAGCGGACGTTGGGATTGTCATCGATTGCGCCGACCGATGAGAGATTGAAGGAAACACTGCGCCAGGAATCGTCGTCGATCACCGAGAAGCTACCGCCGAACTTGGTATAGCTCGCACCGCCATTCGAACTGTAGAGAAGCTCCATGAGGTCTCCGCTACCGTCATTGTTGGAGAGATACTTGTATTCGAAGGACAGCGCAAGGTTCTGGTATTCGGTTGTATTGATCGAAAGGACCAACTCCCCGTCCGCTCCGCTACCTCGGATGTCGTTCCATGCGATGGCGTCATTGAGATCGGGAGAGTCCTGCTCGATTCCGAGCGAATCCGTGTAGTTGTTTCCCGCCTTTCCATTCGAATCGATATCCTGATTGAACGGCTGCAAGGTCGGGACGCCGAAAACGTATTCCTGGTCCGGGGTGATGGCGGTTCCCGAGACGATGCCGGAAAGCGGGGCGTTGTCGTCGAAGTCCCAGAGCGCAAGTTGATCGGCGTAAAGGCTAGTGGAGAGGGCGACAAGGGACAGAGTGAAGCGCTTCATGGTTCAAATCGTTCGGGAGACTTTGGGCAGGCATTCGAGACAAACCGCAGTTTGCCCGGACAAGTGAGCTGGATCGCTTGTTCGGTCGGAGTCGGTGAATTTTCCACTGCTGACGACCAAGATAATCCCTGGCGGATTCTCGCCACTCCACAGGCTCAAAAACGTGACGAAGTTGACGCACTTGTCGCAAGCTCACAGTCCGGGAACGGGCGAGTGCAGAATCGCCGCACTCCACGAATGCTGTGAAAACCCACCCTCTGGGCGGGTTTTCGAGCGGATCCTTACCTCTTTGACATCGTGACCTTCGGGTCCAAACACGTCCCGAATTCGGAAACAGCTTCGAACGGAACAATCTTGTTTGATTCCTTCACTGTTCCACGCTCTAACAGGCGATTCGCCGCTCTATTGAGACAAGTGTTGAACACCCCTCCATCCACCCGCTAAGTGCCCGTGGAACGCCCATGGCTTGGTGCTATTGAGATCGCTTGGTTGTCACAAGACCATCGAATCCGGAGTCCGACTTGCCACGCCCCTTATC
>CAZVMS010000167.1:0-15766 GCA_964628795.1 uncultured Haloferula sp.
ATTTGCTGCTCGGAGAGGGCAGGCATGCGGAACTGGGAACTGGCCATGCTGTTTTCTGCCCTTCCTGTCTGGAAATGTCCAGCATTTCCTCCCTAGGCTCTGGTTGTAACTGGGTTGCGCGTTTGCAAAAATCCGCCGTGCTTGGTTAGCCAGAGCCAAAGGTGACGCTTGCCACCATCGGAGCGAATCGCCGGCATTAGGTCGTCTTTCAGGAATGGGAGATCGCCCGGGGAACTCAGGGCGTCACCCATGTCGGAGACAAAGATCAAGCGCGGCAATCGGTCCTTCCACGGAGTCTTTGGGTTACTGGTGCCCAGCAGATCCTTGAATCCTGCGGTTTCCACTGCGCGCCCCTTAAACCGGGTGACGGACTCGAAGATGGGAGCATGGCCTATGTGGACCTTTCGCGGCTTGTCCTTGCCCGGTGGATTTCCCTCCCGATCCAGGATCTTCGCACCTTTGTTCAGATGCAGGACAGCAGCGTAGCAGGTGATGGACTTTTGGATCGCGTCGCTTGCTACGCGGGCTAAGGAGCTACTGTACCCCTCTTTGATCACTTTGGCAAATCTCTCCTTGAGATGCCAGATGTTGGTCGTATTGACTGTTTGCTTGTGAGCCGGATGGGGGTTCTCCGAGTGCTCGAATACCTCGTCCACTAACTTCTTGAAGACTCCCCTAATGTAGCTGTTGGTGGTCTTGATCCCGGGCGCCTTTTCGTTGATGGCCTCCACGATGGCGGTAATCACCACCTCGGGGGATGGATACAGCTCGCAGCCTCCGCAACCCATGATCGGGTTCACGGTGGTATCGGCCCACTGGATCTTGGTTTCCTCTGACATAGGTGGGTGCCTCAATACAGGCTAAGGGATAGCCAAGCAGAACGATCGCAGCCGTCAATTAGATGCAACTCAATGCTTCAAGGATGAACAGAAAGGCTCAATTCAGACGAGACATCGGAGGTGGTCGTTGAATGCGGGAGTTTCTCCACCGCTTCGGCGATCCCGTGGTGTGCACGAGGGAAGGGGAGCCGCTACTACTTCACTCCCGTAGATGGAATCGGCACGCGCGCCCCACTCGGGCACTTGCTGATTCCTGAGCTGCTTCCCGTCAGGCGGCCGGACGCGTCGCGGTGGGTGGCTGTGGATCCCCCGGACGAAGCGCGAGTGGTCTGACTACCCGTGAGTCTCCCGGCGGCATCGCGGTATTCAGTGCGGCTGCTGGTTCCGGTGGCGGTGCTTGTCTGGGCGCTGCCGGTCAGCCGACCACTGGTATCCCGGTAGGTGATGCGGGACGAGTTGGAAGAGGGGCTCAGGGTTGAGGCGGAGCCCGTCAAGCGGCCGCTGGCGTCGCGATATTCGGTGCGGGCGCTGCCGCCGGAGTTTGATCGTGCGGTAGCCGTCCCGATGATGCGGCCCGAGGCATCCCGGGTGACCGAGCGAACCGTACCGCCCGCTTGCTGGTGCCGCTCGATGGTCTGAACTATCCGCCCGGATGAATCGCGGACGACTCCACGGCAATTCTGAGCCGGGGAGATGGGAGCCAGAGCGAACAGAATTAGGGCCGGAAGGAAGAAGGTCTTCATGGGAGGTGAGACGTCCGTGAGCGCAAATTCATTCGATTCGAATGGATGCAGCGGCCCCTCTTCCAATTTCGGTACGGTAATTTTTTACGATTTCAGACCTTTCGTGAGCCTACCCCCCGCCTTTGTCCCACACCAAGTGGTAAAAGCACGCCGGATGAAGAACTCCGACCCCATGCTCGATCACCACCAAACCTGTCAGAAGCAAACCAAAGGACTGCAACGCTGGGCCTTGCACGCCGACTGTCTGGAAGCAATCCGCCCGAGGCGGGCAGCACGAGAGATCGCCGAATCAGAATCGAAGCCCACCACGCAAATTTTCCGGAATCTGGGAGGATCTAGAGCTGCTCAGGAACACCCGACGTTGAAGAAAAAAAGCAATTTCTACTGACCTCTTGCCGTAAGCTCTTTCTCCTATGCCTCTAACATATTTTACGCTTGTTTAACTGCATGTCAGTTAAAGCAGGAATTTTGCCTTCATTCACCGTCAATTCTAGCAGAGTTTTGCCTCAGATCATCCATATTGAACCAAACCTTCGGGCCGTCTTCTGTTCTGCCTTCATTGCCTGCATGTGACCCCATGGACGCCCTCTCCCTCCATTCCAAGATTCTCGACGGCTACAAGGACTACATCCAGAGCTTCATCGACATCCACGACGACGACATCCGCGTCAAGGTCGAGGAATCCCTTAGGACCCGCAAGCTTTGGCCGGAACCGCTGATCCAGTTCAATCCATCGTTCGAGAAGAACGGATCGGTCGATTCACTGGTTCAAGACGGCACCCTTCACAAGGAAGTGGGCCGCGTATTTAAGGGCTTTTCACTCTACTCTCATCAGATCGAAGCCATGCGCCTCGGGGCGAAGCCGCGCAGTTTCGTGGTTACATCCGGCACCGGATCGGGAAAGTCGCTGACCTACCTTGGCTCGATCTTCAATCATCTCTTCCGCTCCGGCTCGGGCAAAGGCGTACAGGCGATCCTCGTCTATCCGATGAACGCCCTCATCAACTCTCAGGCCGAGGAACTGAAAAAGCTAGCCGACGCCTATGAGACTGAAACCGGATCGCCTTTCCCACTGCAATACGCAGCCTACACCGGTCAAACCAAGTCGGAGGTCCGCAAACAGATTCTCGAAAAACCGCCTGACATTCTTCTCACCAACTACATGATGCTGGAGTTGTTGCTCACCCGGCACGGTGAACGGCAGATTCGGGATTCGATCTATGCGTCCCTACGATTCCTTGTTTTTGACGAGCTCCACACCTACCGCGGCAGGCAGGGAGCTGATGTGGGCATGCTAATCCGGCGGATCCGTGGCTGTTGTAAATCGCCTGTGACGACGATTGGCACCTCGGCCACCATGGTGACCTCGGGCAGTTATCATGACCAACGACTCGCAGTGGCAGCCGTGGCGGAACAGATTTTCGGTGATCCCTTTACGCCCGACCAAGTCATCGGTGAAACTCTGGCCAGATCCCTGCCCGGTTCTGAAAAACCACCGGCAGAGTCCGCCCTTTCAGCCATCATCCGCAAGCCGGTGCCGTCATCCGCCGGAGTTGAGATCCTCCGCGACTACCCCACCGCCCTTTGGCTGGAAGGTCGAATCGCCCTCGATGTAGATCATGAATCAGGCGGTAGGTTGAAACGCGGCACCCCACTCCAACTGGCGGAAATCGCCAAGCTACTCGCCGCTGACAGCGGTGAAGGCGAAGAAGCCTGCGCCAAACACCTTGAGTCGCTGCTCCTATGGATCAGTGAAATCAATCTAGGCCTCGTCAAGGCCGGCGAGCGTTACACCATTCTGCCCTTCCGCCTTCACCAGTTCTTTGCCCAGACCGGTTCCGTCTATGCCACACTTGGTTTGCCCGGACAGCGCTTCGTCACCCTCGAACCCGGCGTGCATCACTCGGATCAGACTGGCGAGCGTTTTATCTTCCCCCATGTCTTCAGCCGGGCATCTGGGAAAACTTTCATCTGCGTTTTTCACGATACAAAAAACGGACGCCTCCTGCCCCGAGATTTCACCAATCAGGAATCGACCAGCGAGGACGACGTCGCCGGTTACATCATCCCGGGGGGGCTCGACATCTGGAACCCCGATGAGGATCTCGAAAACCTTCCACCCGCATGGATTCAAAACCTCGATGCCAAGAAGGTCAAAAAGGACTACGCCGACCGCATGCCCATGCTGGTCTCATACGATGCGGATGGACATGTGGAATCCGGGGATTCATCCCTTCCTTTTAGCGGCTGGTTCATGCGTTCCGCCCCCAAAGGACTGCTGTTCGATCCCACCGCCGGGCTCTTCTTCGATGGCAACACCAACGAGCGAACCAAGCTCACAACCCTCGGCAACGAAGGCCGCAGCACTTCCACGACCATCACCTCATTTCTCGTCCTCCGGGAAATGGCGGCACGAAAATTCCCTCTTCAGGATCAGAAAATTCTCAGCTTCACCGACAACCGGCAGGATGCCGCGCTGCAAGCCGGTCACTTCAATGACTTCATCCGTGTCGTCCGCGTCCGTGCCGCGATCGCTCGCGCGCTGGCCGCTGCACCCGACCAGACCCTCAACTACAAGCAGATCGGAGAAGCCATCTTCCGGGAGCTGAAACTGGATTTCGCAAGTTACGCGCGATCCTCTGACCCCAATCCGTTCCCTGCCGTCCGCGCCCAATACGAGGAAACCTTCAGCCGTTATCTGACCTATCAGGCCATTCACGATCTTCGGCGCGGTTGGCGCGTCATTCTCCCGAACCTTGAAAAATGCGCGCTCCTGAGCATCGATTACGAACACATCAAGGAGAATGCCGCCCATGAGCCCGGATGGGAAAACGTCCCTTACGTCAGAGATCTCGGCCCCGCCAAACGCGTCGCATTCCTGCGCAACGTCCTCGATTACTTCCGTCTCGAATACGCCATTAGCAGCCAAACGCTGCTGGAGTCCTCACATCTGATCGAAGCCGACAAGGAGTTCAGGGACAAACTCCGCAACCCGTGGACCTTTGAAGGCCCTGACATCTTCCGTCCGTCCTTCCTCCGCACCTGCAAGTTGAATCGCCGGGAGAACCGCAGCGGGTCTCTGGGGCTTGCCAGCGCGTTTGGGAAATACATCAAACATTTCATCCGCGACGAGTTTGACGGCACCGTGATAAACCGGAAGGACTACGACGAATTCCTACCCGCCTTGCTTGAAGCCCTGTGCCGGGCTGACTATCTGGCCACACGCAAAGCCTGCTCGGAAACCAATGAGGATGTGCCGGTCTATCAACTCAAGCTCGACCACATCCTCTGGCGTGCCGGCGACCAGGAAACCGTGCGCCGCGACGAGGTGAAACTCCGAAGCTACCGCAACTACGGCGAGAAACCGAACCACTTTTTCCAAATCCTCTATCTAACCGACTTCTCCACTCTCAAGAATCTCCGTGGCGCGGACCACACGGGCCAGCTCAAGAACGATCCGCGCATCGAACGCGAAGAGGAATTCCGGGCGGAATGGAAATTGCCGGATGGCACTCCGGACGAGGCCAAAATCCGAGCGGATTCGATCAGCGCGCTCTTCTGCTCTCCCACCATGGAGCTGGGTATCGACATCTCCAGCCTCAGCATCGTCCACATGCGCAACGCCCCGCCCAACCCGGCGAACTACGCACAGCGTAGTGGTCGCGCTGGCCGGAGCGGACAGGCAGCGCTGGTATTCACCTACTGCTCGTCCTATTCCCCGCACGATCGCCACTACTTCCAGAACCGAGAAAAGCTCGTCGCCGGTTCCGTCGAGGCACCGCGTCTGGACCTCGCCAATCGCGAACTGGTTGAGTCCCACCTCAATTCCTTCGTCCTCTCGGACATCGGACTGCCCCAGCTCCACGACTCCGTTACGGACATCCTCGAGATCGAGCATCCGCAACTCCAGCTCCGGCCGGATGTCCGCGCGCGCCTCACGCTGGATCCCGCGACACGCACCCGTATCGGAAACCATTTCCGCGACCTGTTGGGCCCACTCCACTCCCAGCTCGGCAAGCAACGCTGGTTCACCCCGGACTGGCTGGACAAACATATCGCCGCCCTACCGGATTCCTTGGACCAGGCACTTGCCCGCTGGCGCACCCTCTACCGTGAAGCCCGTGCCAGCCTCAGCAAGGCCTCGCAAAGCATCGAAAGCGGGCTGCTCGTTTTCGGCAGCGATGAATACCGCCAGCAAAAGCGCCTTCAGGACCAAGCCTCGATCCAACTCAAGCTCCTCAAAAATGAGAGTTCGGGCAATGGCACCGAGATGACCGAGTTCTATGCCTTCCGTTACCTCGCCTCGGAGGGCTTCTTGCCCGGCTACAACTTCACTCGCCTGCCGGTCCGCGTGTTCGTCACCGAAGGCGATGGCGGCGACTACATTTCCCGCCCGCGCCTCGTGGCCTTGCGGGAGTTCGGTCCCGGAAACATCATCTATCACAATGGCGCGAAGTTCCGCATTAACCAGATCATCCAACCCGAAATCCCCACCCAACTCCGTGCCGTCCGTGTCTGCACATCATCGGGATACTGGCTGGCTGATGCGGATAGCACCCTGAATTGTTGTCCCTTCACTGGAGTGGACCTCACCGAGTCGAAGAACAGGGAGGACTTCACCGATGTCCTGCCACTCACCGAGTGCAAGGCTGAGGTCCGGGAATACATCACCTGCGAGGAGGAGGAGCGCCGACGCCTCGGCTTTGAAATCGAAACCTACTTCTCGGTGCCCGATGGCGACATGTCCCGCGTGCAACGTGCGGTCGTCCGCTCCGGTGGTGACGATCTGCTCAACCTCGCCTTCATCCCTGCCGCCCGTCTCGTTCAGCTCAACCGCCGCGACCGTGGTCGCAAGGACGAAGGCTTCCCGCTCGGCATGAATACCGGATTCTGGAAAAGCAACAATCAGGACACCCCCTCCAAGGAGGAGATCCGCTCCGTCCTCATCCAGACCCATTCCACTGCCGACGCTCTCTACATCGAGCCGGTGAAGAGCCTCGGTCTCGGCCGTGATGGTGTCCTCTCACTGATGTATGCCCTCAAGCGCGCCATTGAAAACACCTTCCAAATCGAGTCTTCCGAACTTGGCGCCCAACCCATGGGCGGGGCAGATACCCCGAATCTGTTCCTCTACGAAGCCAGCGAAGGCAGTCTTGGAGTCTTGTCGGAGCTCGCCAATGATAAGGACGCGTTCCAGCGTGTCGTCGCGGAGGCGATTCACCTGTGCCGCTTTGATGACGAGACACAAACCGAACGCGCTACCTACGACGACCTCCTCAGCTACTACAACCAGCCCCACCATCTGACCTTGGATCGTTTCTCGATTCAAGACGCATTGAACAAGATGGCTTCCTGTTCCATCGAGGTTCGGACCTCCCAAAGCGGCCTAACATACGACCAGCAGTTTGAGCGCTTGATGAAGGACAAGGCTCCCAACTCCTCCACCGAGGAAACTTTCCTCAAGTTCCTCCACAAGGAAGGACTCCGCCTTCCCGACGAAGCCCAGAAAAGTGTGCCCGGCATCTATGTCTGCCCGGACTTTTTCTATGCGCCGGACACCTGGGTTTTCTGCGACGGCACTCCCCACGACGAAGCTCCGGTCATCGAGGATGACGCTGCGAAACGGGAAGCCATCCGCAACAGGGGCGATGAAGTCATTGTGTATCACTACAAGGATGTTCTCGCCGAACTCGTCGCCCGTTATCCCGACATCTTCAAAAAAGTCCGCTAACTCCCATGCCTGTCACTCTTTCACGCCAACCCGGCACGCTTGTTAGAATCCGCGAGCGCGACTGGGTCGTGCAACCTTCAGACGATCCTGAACTCTTACTGATCAAGCCCCTCGGCGGTTCCGACGAAGAAGCCACCGGAATCTTTCTTCCGTTGGCCGAAGCCGCCGACCAACCCCGCGACGCCGAATTTCCACGACCCGGCCCCGAGGACCTTGGAGATTTCGCCCGCGCCCGCTTCCTCCATGATGCCGCCCGTCTCGCCTTCCGCAGCGGTGCCGGACCATTCCGCGCCCTGGCCCGCATTTCCTTCCGCCCCCGCAGCTATCAGATGGTGCCGCTGGTCATGGCCCTGCGTCAGGAAACCGTGCGCCTCCTCGTCGCGGATGACGTCGGTGTCGGGAAAACCATCGAGGCCCTCCTCGTTGTTCGCGAACTACTCGACCGCCGCAAAATCCAAAGATTCGCAGTCATCTGCCTGCCGCACCTCTGCGACCAGTGGCAGCAGGAAATCCGCGACAAGATCGGCGTCGAAGCCGTCGTCATCCGTTCGAACACCCAGGCCCGCCTCGACCGGGAAATCCAAGGCGATACCTCGGTCTATCAGTTCTATCCATTTCAGGTCCTTTCCATCGACTACATCAAACAAGACTCCCGCAAAGCCACCTTCGTCAACGAGTGCCCGGAGCTTGTGATCGTCGACGAAGTTCATACCTGCGCCCGCCCGCAAGGGGCTGCCGCGTCCCAGCAGCAACGCCACGCGCTCATCAAGGCCATCTCCTCCAAGCCCGGTCAGCACCTCATCATGCTCTCGGCCACTCCCCACAGTGGCAAACCCGAGGAATTCGGATCCCTGCTCGGCCTGCTCGACCCCTCTTTTGAAACCCTCGACGTCGCCACCGCGTCACAGACCGAGCGTCAACGCCTTGCTCGCCAGTTCATCCAACGCCGCCGCCAGGATGTGGAGAAATGGATGAACGAGGAAACCCCTTTCCCTACCCGCGACTCCGGCGAGTTCGATTACGATCTCTCAAAACCCTACATCGACTTCTTCGACAAAGTGCTCGATTTCGCACGCAGCCTCGTCGCCGGCGATTCCGCCCCGGATCGCCAGAAACGCGTCCATTACTGGACCGCGCTCGGCCTCTTGCGCGGCGTGATGTCCAGCCCGGCCGCTGGCGTGGCCATGTTCAGAGCCCGTCGTTCGAAACTTGGCGGTGATTTCGTCGAAGACTCAGAAAACAGCGACGCCAGCCCCGTCCACGACCACCCGGAAGGGCATGAATCCGATCTAGCTCCTGTGGAAGTCGTGGAAGCCGCCGGATGGTCCGAGTCCCAGCAACGCAGGATGCGTGAGTTCGAGAAGGAACTGGCCGCCCTCACCGGGCCGAAGTTCGACCACAAACTCGAAGCCGCCCGCATGATCGTTGAGGACTGGCTTCAGGACGGCTTTAATCCCGTGATCTTCTGCCGCTACATCCAGACTGCCATCTATCTGGGAGAACAACTCAAGCCGCTGCTCGCCAAAAAGTTTCCCAAAGCCGCGATCGAAGTGGTCACCTCCGAGGACCCGGATGAAGTCCGCCGCGAACGGATCAACGCGATGGGAGGCAGCTCCCAGCGAGTTCTGATCGCTACCGACTGTCTTTCCGAGGGCATCAACCTCCACGAGCATTTCACCGCCGTTCTCCACTACGATCTCCCCTGGAACCCGAACCGCCTCGAACAACGCGAAGGCCGCGTGGACCGCTTCGGCCAGCGGGCCAAGGAAGTAAAAGCCTTCCTACTCTTCTCCAAGGACAGCGCCGTGGATGGCGTCGTGCTCGATGTCATCCTCCGCAAGGTCCGTGAAATCAAACGCGCCACCGGCATCAACGTCCCGTTCCCGCAAGACAGCAAAAGCATCATCGACACCATCACCCAATCGCTCCTGCTAAATCCCGATCGCAAGATTAGCACCCGGCGCTCGGACCGCGATCAGATCGAGTTTAGCTTCGAGGAATTTGATGAAGCTCGAAAACTCGAACTCGAAGTCTCCGACAAATACAAAAAGGCCGCCGACCGTGAAAGCAAGCGGCGCTCGATCTTCGCCCAGGAAGCCATCAAGGCCGGGGAGATCGAAAAGGACCTCCACGAAAACGACCAGGCCATCGGTTCTCCAGCCGCCGTCGAGTCCTTTGTTGTCAGCTCGCTCAAAACCCTCTTCGGGGTCCAGATCGACCACGAGAAACTCGGTTATCTTCTCTACACCGCGAACCTTCCCGCTGCCACTAAGACACTCCTCCCCACAAAACCTACGGTCAGAGTCTCCTTCGAATCTCCGACGCCGGAAGGCCATGTTTATCTCGGCCGCAATCACCCGCTCGTCGAACAGCTCTGCCAGATGGTGCTCGCCCACAGCATCGAGCGGAACCGCTTCCGCGCTGCCCGCGCCTCCGTGTTGCGCACCACTGCTGTCCAGAAGCCAACCACGCTCCTGATGTTCCGCTGCCGCAATGTCATCGAGGAAAAGCGATCCACCGGCCACCAACTCGTCGCCGAGGAAATGTTGCTCTGGGGCTATCGGGGCTCTCCGGGGGACAACGATCACCTCACCATGGACGAGGCGCGCGAACTTCTCGCCAACGCCCGCCCCGATGGTGATCTCACGCCCGAACGCAGCGCACGCCTCATCGAGGAACGCGTCGCCGCCATCCCCATGCTCCGCCCCGCCTTCGACCTGCTTGCCGAACAGCGATGCCAGCACCTCGTAGAGGCTCACGAGCGCTTCTCCTCGCTCGTGGAGAAGAAACGCTTCGGCGTCGTCTATCCCGTCCTGCCGATGGATGTCCTCGGCATCTACGTCCTCATGCCAGCCGCCACTTAGATATGTATTCTACCGAGAAGCTATGACGATGCCCCTTTCCAGATCTAGCGCTGACCCTTTCCCGATCGAGGTCACGGAAAATGAATGGCAGTTCCTAGTTCGCATCCATGCGAGTCAGAAGGAGCGCGCAAGCAGAATTCCTGGCCGCCGGTGGAATCCGGAAATCGGACGATGGGTCTATCCAAAATCAACCACGACCTACGACGCCCTGACCGAGGAGTTCAAAAGGGATGCGCGAGTGTTCGAGATTCGAAAACCTGCGTCCAAAAGACTACCCAAACCTGAAAGCCCGCCCAATGACGAGGATCAGTCGCTGGATGAATGGAAGGATCTCAATGAGAAGACTTCGGAAATCCATGAAAAGTTCAACGCCTTGGACGAGTAGATCTCCTCCATTCTCGGAGCAATCCGCAGCGTGGAAGATCTGTCCCGTGCAACTCAGGACTTGGTGAAAGAACGTCCAGGAAGCAACCAAGCAGCGCCAGAGGAACCTAAGGTGGGACAGCATGCCTTGGACCCCTCCAATAGAGATGATCTTAAGATCATGCAGAAGGCAATGATCCTGCTGGCCTTTGCTGCGAGCGGCAACGACCAATCATTCGCCGGATGGATTGCTAAGCACGAGCCATTGTTGCTTCCCGACAAATTCGTCACCGCAACCCATGAAAAATTGAAGGCTTCAATCGCTCAAATTCTTGGGGAGTCTGATTACGAAAAAGCTGACTTCATTGAAATGATTCACAGTCTAAAGCAAGGAACCGTGATGGGGTTGGATTTCCGAGAAAACAAGAGGATCGGCAATCTCTTGTTTGCGATGAATCAGCACCGGAATCGATTCAGTCACCAGAGTGGATTCACCGAGCCCGAGCGCCTCTCCCGCTCAATCATCTACCTATTCAACCTGGCCTTGGTCTGGCCACATGTCGCATCTGAACCCATAGAGGAAACCGATGAAACCTGAACTATTCCTTTTTGAATTCCCCGAAGGCAGCATGGTGCGGGACTGGCGTCATACTCTTGAGCAGAGAGCTGAGCAGACGCCACTTGAATACGACATCAGGGGATCTAGCTTGCGCCTCTGGGATCCCGAGCAGGCTGCGGCGAAGACACCCCGCCGCGATGTGTGCTACCGGGATGGAATCCAGTTTCAGCGTGTGGATCTTGGTGGCCAAAGGAAGCGCACCGCCATCGGCATCTCGATCTGCCGGCTTTACTTCAAAGATGGTGACAAATTGCCGGTGGTGGAGTCTCAGGTGGAACTCTTTGCCGTGGGCGCATCACCGGATGTTCCCCGTCACATCCAGTTCCTTCCCGATGCCCGTGCCCTCCTGCAATCCTTCAATGGCGACGATCCCATCCTGACCCCGATCGAAGGAATCCGCTACAGCGATTTGAGTGCATCGGTGAGCTTTCAGTTCGGAGCGAAGGGACGCGCCGGACTCGGGGAAATGGCCCGAGGATCATACTCCAAGAACATCCTTGGGCGAATTCGCAACCGCCCAGCAGTCTCCTCCTCCCTTCTTCACCTCGCCCTCATACCATCGTTTTGCCGGGATCTAAAAAAAGCAAAAGAGACCGCCCGGGCAACTGCTGAGGTTCTCCAAGAGGAATGGGGCTGCAGCGTTTCTAAGGCGCGCATCGAAGATCATGAACAGCTTGATGCCTGGAAGACGAAATCCGAAGGCCAGAACCGTATCGTGCTGATCGCTCTTGATGGGAAAAAGGGAGATCGACCTTCACAAGCGGCAGTGGACTGGATGGCCTTGTTGTCTGATGAGGGTATTCCCTTCCAACTTTGCTCCACCCAGACCAATCCCATCTACGCTCGCCACGGCATTGCATGCGTCATTCTCGCAAAAACTGGTGGGCTACTCTACCAGATCAGCGCTCACTCCGTCCCTGACTTGAGCGAGCACTGGTGCATCGGCTTGGATCTCGGCTACGGAGGCGAATACGAGGGCAGGATCGCCGTGATCACGCTGACCGATGGGTCGGGGCAGTTGCGTGCTTACTGGCGAGCCTTGAAAGACAAGGACGAGACGCTTTCCGAAGAAGTCCTGCGGGATGGTCTGGCTTGGATTGTTGCCAAAGCGGAATCCCTCGCCCCCGGACGGAAGTTCCTGGCGTTTCGTGATGGCATCCGCCCAAAACACGAACAGCTCGAAATCTATGCGGATCTACTTCCACAAGGAAGGGCCACCTTGATCGAGATCTCCAAAACAGGAAATCCGCTTTTCGTCGATGACGCCGTCCCACCGCTTCAGGGAAGCTACGGCATCGCGGAGCAGTCGGACAGAATCTTCCTCTACCCGGCAGTGGCACCGCAAACGGATGTCCTCTCCAACACGGTGAAAATCTTCACCGCTCACAACGAGCTGAACTACACCCCGGAGCAACTCTGCGATGTCATCGTCGCCCTCTGCCATGCTCCCAAGCTCTCATTCCAGCCGTGCAGCCTACCCGCACCCATCTACTGGGCGGATGGACTCGCCGGCTTGTCTGCAAGCAACCTTCAGTTCGGCGGCTGGTCTCACCTTCCAAACCAAACCCGCGACCTTCGACCAACCAAAGATTAGCGCAACCACAGTTTCACCCATGCCCGCCAAAAAGAAAACCGCGCGCTCCAAGCCGACCTCCTCCATCACCGGATTTGACCCGGCGTTGGTATCCGACTTGCGGGACATGATCATCACCACCCGCCAAACGGTCGCTCGCGGTGTGAATGCCGCACTGGTGATTCTTTATTGGAAAATTGGCGACCGCATTCGCCGCAATGTGCTTCAGGAAAAGCGCGCCGCGTACGGCTCGGAGATTTTGCCGACACTGTCGGCAAAATTGGTGCCGGAGTTCGGACAGGGCTTCAGTCCACGCAATCTGGCCCGTATGATCTCGTTTTCCGAAGCGCTGCCGGATGAACAAATCGTATCCACACTCTCTACCCATTTGGGATGGTCTCATTTCGTGGAACTCATCCCACTTCAGAAGCCCCATCAACGCGACTTCTACGCGGAGATGTGCCGCATTGAGCGATGGAGCGTCCGCATGCTACGGCAGAAGATCGACGGAATGCTCTACGAACGCACCGCCCTTTCCAAAAAGCCTGACCTGCTCATCAAGCAGGAACTCGCTGAACTCCGCGAACAGGACAAACTCACGCCGGACCTCGTCTTCCGCGATCCCTACTTCCTCGATTTCCTCGGTCTCAAGGGGGCTTTTTCCGAAAAGGATCTCGAATCAGCAATTCTCAGCGACATCGAATCCTTCCTCGTCGAACTCGGTAGTGACTTCGCATTCGTTGCCCGCCAAAAGCGCATCGTCGTCGATGGCGATGACTTCTATATCGACCTGCTTTTCTATCATCGCAGCCTGCGCCGGCTCGTCGTCATCGACTTGAAGCTCGGCAAGTTCGCTCCCTCCGATGTCGGTCAGCTGGAGTTTTACATGCGCTGGCTGAAAAAACACGAGATGCGCCCCGGCGAGGAGGAGCCGTTAGGACTCATTCTCTGCGCAGAAAAATCCGACGAGCGCATCGAAGTATTCGAACTCGCCTCTCGTGGAATCCGTGTCGCCGAATATCTGACAGAACTCCCGCCGCGTAAGCTCCTCGCAGAAAAGCTTCACCGCGCCGTGCAACTCGCCCGCCAAAGGATCGACGCCAATGAATCCCACAACCCGGACACCCACATCGGCAGCGGCTCCTCACAGGAAACAAAACCAAAAAAGAGCGCTCCCACCCGTCAGCAAGGCCAGTTTCTCGCTTTCATCCGCGAATACACGATGCGCAACGAACAGAGTCTGGCGCCCACCCATGCCGCCTTCCAAAAGTTCTTCAATCTCACCCCGCCTTCCGTGAACTCCATGCTCATCCGCCTCGAACAACGAGGCTTCATCAAACGCGTCCCCGGCCAGGCTCGCGGCATCCAGCTCATCATTGCCCCCGATCTTATCCCACCTCTCGAAAAGCCATTCAAATTCTGATCATCACCCACTAAGCATCTTCTCTTCCTTCGACCTCCTCCTGATCACTCGCCCCTCTCCATTTCAGCATCTCAGCTTTTCAGAATTTCAGCTTTTACCCCGCATGCTCCACCCCTCCATCCGCCTCGAAGGCTCCATCCTTTCCGCCGACATCCTCGATGCCATCGAGCGGGGCAAGCGCGCGCACCAGTCGCCCAAGGACTTCGGCCTCGATCCCTCCACCAAGGTCAAGGATGAGATCGCGGATGCCTGGGCCGCCGCCCGCGCCTACTGGGCCGCCTATCAGGTAAAAATCTCCCGGCTCAAGGAAGGAGCCACCGGCACCACCGAGACCCGCAACCTTTGGCTCGTCCCGCTGCTCGGCCTCCTCGGCTACCAGCTCAACCTCACCGAATCCGAAGTCCTCCAAGGGAAAACCTACCGCATCTCCCACCGCGATCCCGCGCGCGACCAACTTCCCGTCCACCTCATCGGCTGGCACGAGTCACTCGACCGCCGCAGCACCGTGCCCAACGCCCCGCGCATGTCGCCACACGGGCTGGTCCAGGAATACCTCAACCTCACCGAGCACCTCTACGGCATCGTCTCCAACGGCCGCCTCATCCGCCTGCTCCGGGACTCCTCCCGCCTCGTCAAACTCACCTTCATCGAGTTCGACCTCGAACGCATCTTCACCGAGGAACTTTTCGCGGACTTCGCCCTCTTCTACCGCCTCCTCCACGCCTCCCGCCTGCCCGTCAGACAGGAAAACGTCGCCGAGGCCCCCATCGAAATCTACCACCAGGACTCCCTCGACTCCGGCTCCCGCATCCGCGATGGCCTCAGCACCGCCGTCCACTCCGTCATCCTCGCCCTCGGCAACGGCCTGCTCAATCACCCGGCGAACAACTCGCTGCGCGAGTTGGCGAGTAGCGAGCAGCGAGTGGCGAGTGGTGGGGAGGTGAGTAGCGAATGGCGAATAGCGAATGGAAAAGAGGCGAGTAGCGAACAGCGAATGGCGAATGGTGCAGACGCAAACGGCATCACATCTTCTTCCCACTCGCCGCTCGCCACTCACCACTCACCCGCCGCAGGCGAAGACTCTTCCACTGTTCGCCACTCGCTATTCGCCGCTCGCTTCTATTCGCACCTCCTCCGCCTCATCTACCGCCTGCTCTTCCTCATGGTCATCGAGGAACGCGGCCTCGCCCATGTCCCCGGCACCGCCAAGCGCCTCCGGGAGATCTACGACCTCGGCTACTCGCTCGCCCGCCTCCGCCGCCTCGCGGAAAAACCCCACTTCGCCGATGCCCGCCACCACGATGCCTGGCTCGCCCTCATCGCCCTCTTCCGCCTCGTGGACGAATCCGGCCGCGGCCTCAAACTCGGCGTCGCCCCGCTCGGCGGCGATCTCTTCAAACGCGGCTCCCTCGGCATGCTGGAAGATTGCTCGCTCGACAACGCCACTTTCCTCACCTCCCTCCGCCAGCTCACCCTCTTCACCAATCCCGCCACCCGCCAACTCATGCGGGTCAACTACGGTGCCCTCAACGTCGAGGAATTCGGCTCCGTCTATCAAGGCCTGCTGGAGTTCGAACCCCGCATCACCGACATCGACGGAAAACTCCACTT
>CAZVMS010000168.1:0-3687 GCA_964628795.1 uncultured Haloferula sp.
GACGGCTGGACCGATCTGCTGGTATTGAGCGATCGCCGTTATGCGCCGGAGCGCTTGCGAGGCACGGCCTATGTGATCTACGGGCGCCCGGGCAGAACTCTGCCGGCGGAGACGACGCTGGACGAGTTGCTGGCGCAGGATCCGTCTCGAGGATTCGCGATTCTGGCGCCGATCCCGGAAGCGCCGCCGAAGCTGGACTTCGAGTTTCAGGGCGCACGACTTGTGCCCGACCTGAATGGCGATGGGTTGGACGACATCGTGTTGTGCCGTGCAGCCAATCAATTCGCGAACACGTTTTTCAACGGAGAATGCTATGTCGTCTTCGGGCGCCGTGGTAGCGCCCCGTTTCCGGCGCAGTTCGACCTCGGCGATCTTCTGGCTCGCAACGGCGGCGACGGTACGCAGGGCTTCGTGATCGTTGGTGCCGATGAGTCCACTCTGGGAAGCGCCGATGCACAGGGCAGCCGCAATGGCTACGGCTTCGACGGCATCGGTGATTTCGACGGCGACGGCTTCAATGACCTGCTGGTCGGCGTCCCGAACTTCAATACCATCGGCTATGCGCTGCTGTTTTTCGGCCAGTCGGAGTGGCCGGCGGAGATCGACCTGCGCCAGGGCCTGGCGCAGGCCCGAATGCACGCGCGGATCGCTCGCTTCGACCGCTTCTTTTCGCCTCCCGCCACCCGCCTCGGTTTTGGCAGCTCGGTCGGTGCCGTGGGTGATCTGAACAGCGACGGTTTGCCCGACATCGCAATCATTGCCGAACCGCCCGTGACCGAAAACACCGGAGCGTGGATCATCTTCGGCAGCCGCAATCCACCGGAGAACTTCGTGGTCGAGTCACTGTTGCCGGAACACGGCGGCGACGGCCGTCGCGGCTTTCTGGTGCGCAATTTCCTCGGCGAGTTCGATGTCAAGCTGGGCATGGGCCACAGCATGGCCGGCGGCGACTTCAACGGCGATGGCATCGACGATGTCGCGCTGGGCAGCCGGCTGGCCAATCCCGGCGGCCGCACCAATGCCGGCCGGGTGGTGGTGCTCTACGGCCGTGGCCCGATCAGCCGTGAGATTCCGGCGCTGGGCGGGGTGGGGCTTTTGGTGCTGGTCGTGTTGCTGCTGGCGGTCGCGGTCCGTAGGCTGGGCCGCTGCGAGAATTGAACCCGCCTTATTCAGTGCGCCCCGAGGGCGCGGTTTACCAGTGGAGGAAGGATCCACCCAGATAGTTATCGATTGATCTGGTAGCTGACGAGCGGCTTCATCGGGTAACTGGTGGGGCTGAAGCCTCGTGACAAAGGCCGCCTTGGGCGGTTGAGCGATCCAGCGGGCCGTAACGCGAGTGAAGTCTGAGCAGGCCTCGAAAGTGCTAATGCGGATGCCGACCCGCCTGAATAACGGGGAAGGCTGCATGAACGGGGAAGGAATCGATGGATGCACCCGTTTGATCCGCCGGGGTAGTGGGCACAGCACGCTGGAAAGGTAAACCGGGTAACGGGGGAGACCCGCATCTGGCGAGGGGTCGCGCCCCTCGCCACCGTGCCTGGCGCGGTGGCCGGATGCGGGAGTCGGACAGGGCCATAGTACTGCTGAAGCCGAGTAACGTCGGTGGAGGGAAGGGCCCTGACTTCTGGAGTGCTTTTGAAGCAAACGAGGACGAGGTGATTGGCGATGAGCCTGAAAACACCGGATAAGATCAGGAGCTTGCAGAGAAAGCTTTATCTCAAGGCGAAGGCGGAACCGGACTGGCGGTTTCACCAGCTCTATGACAAGGTCTGGCGAGAGGACATTCTGTTGCATGCCTGGCGACTTGCCCGCTCCAATGCGGGTTCTCCTGGTGTGGATGGAGTGACCTTTGACCAGATTGAAGCCGTTGGGCTGACGGGATGGTTGGCCGGGTTGCAGGAGGAACTGCGCGAGAAGACGTACCGGCCCCAACCGGTACGACGGGTTCTGATCCCCAAGCCTGGTGGCGGCGAGCGACCGCTCGGGATTCCGACGATTCGGGACCGAGTGGTGCAGACGGCCATCAAGCTGTTGATTGAACCGATCTTTGAGGCGGATCTGGACGATAGTGCCTATGGCTACCGCCCCCGGCGAGGTGCGGTCGAGGCGATACGGAAAGTGCATAATCTGCTCTGTCAGGGCTATACAGCGGTTGTAGACGCTGATTTGTCGAAGTACTTCGACACGATCCCTCACGAGGCGCTGATGCAATCGGTGGCCCGGCGGGTCGTGGACCGGCACCTGTTGCGGCTGATCAAGCTGTTTCTGAAGGTGCCGGTCGAAGACGACGACGGCCGAGGTGGTCGACGCATGAGCGGTGGGCGTAAGCACAAGCGGGGCACGCCGCAAGGCGGTGTGATCAGCCCGTTGCTGGCCAACCTGTACATGAACCGGCTGCTGAAGCATTGGCGGGCTACGGGTCGCGATCAAGCCTGGCAGGCGCAGATTGTTTCCTATGCGGACGACTTTGTGATCCTGTGCCGTCGTTCGGCGGTACCGGCTCTGCATTGGACCCGTGGCGTGCTGGCTCGGCTGGGGCTCGTCCTCAATGAGGATAAGACCAGGCTGTGTGATGCGCGTCGGGAGCGTTTTGACTTTCTGGGATACAGCTTCGGCCCGCATTGTTATCGGAAGGCGGGTCGCTGGTATCTTGGTGCCAGTCCGTCTCACAAGAGCGTGCAGCGTCTCAAGACTCGTTTGCGTGGCGTACTGGTGCCCGGAAATCTGGGTGCATGGCCGGAAGTTCGGGACCGGGTCAACCGAATTCTGGTTGGTTGGTCGTCGTACTACGGCTATGGCACGCGCTATCAGGCCTATCGGGCCGTGGACAATTTTGTGTCCCGACGAGTCCGACATTTTCTCCGGCGCCGCCACAAGATGCCAAACCGTGCGACTCGTCGCCTGCCGATCGATGCTGTCTTCGATCAAATGGGTGTGGTTCGTCTCCGCGACGTGCATCTTCGTGCTTCCCCGTGTGCCTCGAGCTGAATCCAGTCGGAAAGCCGGATGCGGGAAATCCGCACGTCCGGTTTGATGAGCGGGGAAGGGAAACGGAGCCGAACCACCGGCCACCGCGCCCTTCCTCGACTCTACCCACCCGTCTTGCTGCGGCGCCGCCAGCCTAGTGGGCCATGCGGGTAATAAGGTAACGCTCAGAGCCACTGTGCTGGTGCGAATCAAGGCGCGTTTCGCAGGGAATGGCCGCTCCCTTGCCAAGAAACGCAACGCCGAGTCGCGCCGGCACAGTGGCTCCCGGAGGGCCGCCGCACAAGCGCCGTAGGCTGCGTTCCGCTCGTTCGACGGCCCGGCAAGGACGTCGTCGGTCGCGCGCCTATCCCACGACGCTTGTGCGACGGCTGAGTGTCACCTAATTCATCGCATGGCCCACCAGGTTGGATGCGACGCCGTGGAAGACTCCACGGCGTCGATGTTGTGTTGCTTGGGGGTCAGGCGCTGGGCCCACCCGAGCCGACGGTCACGATGAAGTCCTCTGCATTGTCGGCAGTTTGCGGGTCCTGCAGTTCACCATCCGACACGCTGGAGTGAATATGGAACTGGTCCGAGGGGCTGGGAGAATCCACGTCGAAGCGGATGATCTTCGAAGCGCCGACGGCCAGCTTGGTGAAATCGCATTCCAGCAGCGACGGACACTGTCCCGGGCACTGTGATCCCGGCGGCCAGGGGACC
>CAZVMS010000169.1:0-19254 GCA_964628795.1 uncultured Haloferula sp.
ATTTCAGACCCTTCCGGCACGAGCCCAGGGCAAAGAAGAAACGACCGAAACCCTTCAGTTACCTGACCAAACCGAGGGCGGAATACAAAGAAACGCCCCATCGCGGAAAACACCGAGCTATCGCTTAAAACCGCGCCATTCGGGTCAAGGCGACTTTCGCCTTGCCCGAGGCCCAGCTTGGATCCGAAGAGCTTGTCCGCGCACATTCGCAAGCGGCTGGGAAGGCGGGAATTGAGCTGCTCTCCAATGGCAACGAAAAGCCTTTCGCCGATGCCGAAATGGACGATCAGGCCGATGTGCTCACACCGATCGCACCGGTTCTTTCCGCTCGATCCGATAGCTTTATCATTCGCGGTTATGGCGAGGCCATCAACGCCGCTGGAAAGGTGACGGCGAGGGCCTACTGTGAAGCGATCGTCGAAAGAGGAAGTCAATACACGGATCAAGTGGATCAACCTGAGCTGAGATTCCCCGAACTTAGCAGCGAAGTGAATCAGAGATTCGGTCGGAAATTCAGGATCATGTCGTTCCAGTGGATCCAACCTCAAGAAATCTAAAAATGCATAAGTTCGGAATTTACTTGTTGTTCGGCTGTTTTCTCGGGTCGGGGCTACATGCTCAGAGTCCTGACAAAAAACCTCCGACCTTGAGGTTCGTAGCGCAGGCGACTCCTGACAACATGGGGCAAGTTGTGATGAGGATTGAGGAGAAGGAGAGCGATCCGTTCGATCTTCCCATGAACAACCTGACCCCCGAAATGAAAGCACCCGCGCGCCTCTTTAATCTGGCACTCGCAGGAGGAACCAAGCCAATCGGTGAGGTGAAACTCCCGCCCGAGGGCTCGAGCTTCATCGTGCTGTTGCTCACCTTGAGGAATGACCGTTACGATGCCGTGGTGCTTCCGGCCAATGGAGCTTCCTTCCGCCCCGGTGATGTCTATCTGCACAACACTTCGGAGGTTCCTGTCCTTGCTCAGATTGGTAACAAGCGTTTCACCCTCAATCCAGGAAAAGGGAAAATTCACACCCCTACGGGTGCGATCGACGAGACTTATTACGATGTTGGATTCCTGATCAAGGAGAAGGATGGCACCAACCGTTTCCTTTCAACGAGCCGCTGGCCAGTGACGGACAGAACCAGATCCTATCTCTTCTTTTTCAAGGACCCCTTAACGCAGCGGATTCGCTTCAGGGCGGTCGACGAATTGATCCCACTGGCCGAATGAGCGCCACCGACCCCAGACTCGCGGTCGCTCCATCGAGAACTTGAATATCGGCATCTCGTCCGGTCCCGATGCCAGCCGCCAGCGTGTAGGACGTCCACTCGGAACGCGGCCGGTCAGCTCGATCAACTCCCCGAGGCCTCCAGACAAGGTGTAGGTGAAACCGTTCAGTGCGAAACTCAGGTCGTCCGAGCCCACCCTCCCCCACCAACGGTCCGCCGCCCCGGCAGACCCAGCGACGGCCAACCACAAACCCACCGCAGCGGTCCGGCGCATGGCAACGGGAGGCAACAGGAGTCCGAGGCAAGCTCGAATCCGATCGACCGTGGGCGAACCGGCACTCGTGATCACAATTCGCCCGCACACGCTGCGTCCGGGATGGCAGAGCGGCCCGGTCTTGTGGCAGTCCTGTGCCCCCCGCTGATTCCTGCCAGCGGGATGGATAAATACGGATCTTTCAACGGGTGTTCTCATGATATGTTAGAAAGCGAGGTGCAGTTCAGGGTCCGGTCAAGCAGGCGGGCCGCAGTAAGGTCGGCACTCAACCCGCTTTCCACCGTGACGCCGGTGACGGTGAGTGGTGATGATGGTGAGGGTCGGTGTCGGGGTGGGCGAGGGAATCGCCGGATCGGGACTCACCATCCCCGAAATCAACGGCTCGGAAAACCCGAAGACAAATTCGTCGCCCGCATCGATGCCATCCGGGTCGGTGAGAAAACCGCTCAGCACGGCCGGGCCGAGCGCCTGGGAGGTGGCGAGCGTGAAGCGGGTGACGGCGGGCTCCACTTCCTCCCCTTCATCTTCGTCGTTCCGGACCTTGCTGTAAAAACTGTCCACAGGACGGACCACTTCGTCCCGCCCCTCGATGTCGGTTCTGCTCATCTGAAATCCCGTCGGAAATCGCCCGCCAGCTGCAACCATGATCCCTTGCTCCCAACTTCAAGAAAGTTATTTCTTTTTTTCTTGATCCTTTCCTGTCCCACTTGATCTTCGACACTCCTGAGAGTCGGCGCAATCGCCACCTCGGGCAGACGATCAGCACCATGTTTGGATACGGAAAGATGAGCGGCTGCGCTGTGGCAGCCATGAGCGCGCTGGCCGAGGTCTTCGCCGACGCCGGCACCTTGAGCTCCGCCCAGATCGCATCCAGCCGGAATCTCTCGCAACCCCTAGTCGCCAAGATCCTCACTCAGCTCTCGCAGCACGACTTCGTCATCGGCACCCGCGGACCTGGTGGTGGCTATCGCCTCGCCCGCGACCCGGCCACGATCACTGTCTATCAGATCGTCGAGTTGTTCGAAGGTCACCGCGACCCCAGCGCCTGCCCCTTCGGCCCCGGCTGGTGCGGCGTTGGAGAACCCTGCCCGCTGCACGACGTCCTCGCCTCAATGAGCGAAACAGCTGCCTCGACGCTCAAGCAGATCAACTTCGCACCATTCGTGGATCACCCGAGACAGCCCACCTGAGCGCGGCGTCATGCAGCCGCTCCGGGCTTCACGGTAGCGTGCTCATCCAGCTCCGTCTTCAGAAAATTCTGGCGCGGCTTCGGCCAATCCAGCCTCTTCGAAGCCGTCGAAGAATCATCCCGCCGCTTCGGTGGGCTCTGAGGACCCGGCACATGCCGCCTCGGACCCGACGGATGAGCAGGATTCATCACAAGGTCCGATTCTTAGCAAAGACCGCCTGCACTCATGCAAATTTACGCATATTCTGCTGAGAAAAGCCCACCTAGCCGCTTGCGCTATCCGTGATCACCACACAACCTCTCGGCCTCAAACCCATGGATGCAACTGAAGGCCAAACGATTCTCATCGTTGACCAGGACCACGATTATCTCGATTGGGCCACGAAGCATCTTGCCGCCGATGACCTGAGGATCCTCCGCTGCGATCGGGCGGACAACGCCATTAAGGTAGTCGAAAAGGCAACCATCGATCTGATCATCGCCGATATGGCGCTGCAGCCATTCGATGGCCTCGAACTCCTTTCCCGCATCCGCCAGACCGCGCCCAACGCCCTGGTAATTCTCACCACCGGCTTCCCCAGCACCGGTCAGGTCATCGAAGCCACCCAGCAGGGTGCCCACGATGTGATGCGCAAAGAAGCGTTGCCCTTCGAGCTCCGCCCCGTGGTCGAAAGCGCGCTCCAACTCGCCAGCGAGCGCCGCGATGCCGATCACAGCGTTCCCGAGATCCAACAACAGGACGGCCGCGTCAAAATCATCGGCGTCTCGCGCGCCTTGCAGGATGTTTTCAAAGTCGTGGGCCGCGTCGCCCGCTCGGACGCCCCGGTCCTGGTCTTCGGCGAGTCCGGCACCGGCAAGGAACTCGTCGCCCACGCTGTGCACGAATACTCGCCGCGCAGGCAGCACGAATTCCTCGCGATCAACTGCGGGGCCATTCCGGAAAACCTCCTCGAAAGCGAGCTCTTCGGTCACGAAAAGGGCGCCTTCACTGGAGCCATCGCCAAACGCGCCGGCCGCTTCGAACAAGCCGATGGCGGCACGCTTTTCCTCGATGAAATCGGCGACATGCCGCTTTCCGTCCAGGTGAAATTGCTACGCGTCCTGCAAGACGGAACCTTCTCCCGGGTCGGTTCCAATGAAACCCAAAAGGCCGATGCCCGAATCGTCGCCGCGACCAACAAAAACCTCGCCGAAGAAGTCGCCGCCGGTCGTTTCCGCGAAGACCTCTACTATCGGCTGAACGTCGTTGAAGTCAAACTGCCCGCGCTCCGCGAGCGCCGTGAAGACATCCCGCTGCTCGCCGAGTTCTTCCTCCAGCGCATCACCCGCAAGAACGGCATGGCGCGCATCAAACTTTCCGGCGAAGCCATCTCCGCCCTGCAAGCGCACCGCTGGCCCGGCAACGTCCGCGAACTGGAAAACACCATCGCACGCGCCTGCGCCCTCGCCTCCTCCAACGTCCTCCTGCCTACAGACATCCCGCTGGCCACCGCTCCAGGAAAATCCCTCAAGTCCCTAAAAACCGCCATCGACACCTTGCTCGACGCCATGCCGAGCTATCAAGGTCACCGCTGGATCAACGAGGAAATTGCCAATCGCGCCCTCAACCGAAATGATGGCGACCTCAAGCAAGCCGCCACCGCCCTCGGCCTGACACCCGCCGAATTCCGCAGCCAGCTTCGCAAAAGCTAATCCGGGCGACCCTGCAAGATTGATCGCAGTTTATGGTTTAGCGTTTCCCATTTCCGCCGCTAAGCTCCTCTCATGCTTCGCCGCACCGCTCTCTTCATCGCCATGATTCCCATGGCAGAGATGGCGGCTGCCGCTTCAAAGCTAGAGGAAATCCCCGCCTACTCCCTCGGAATCGACGCCCTCTCCGGTCAACTTTGGGACGTCGCCGCCGCCCGATTCAAGGATGCCCTCGAAGCTGAGGATCTTGAACCCTCAGAACGCCAGGATCTTCTCCTGCGCCTCGCTGAAGCCCAGATCCGCGGCGGCAAGCCGGAATCCGCACTCAAAACCCTTGCCGACCCGGTTCTCGCCGAAAACCCCGCCGTGCCCTTTTGGAAAGGACAGGCACTCACCGTCGCCGGACGATTCGGCGAAGCCATCGAGACGCTTCAAGCCGGTGCCACCGACGCCAAAGCACCTCATCGAAGCGAAGCCCTACTCACGCAAGCTGGCCTACAGCGCGCGATTGGCGACATTGATGGGTCGCTCGCGACCGTCGATACGCTGCTGAAAAGCGATACCTCATCAACCCGCGCGCGACTTCTCAAAGCCAACCTGCTGCTCGACGAAGGTCGTGCGGAGGAGGCACTAAAAGTCATTCCCGCCGATGCCAAACTCACCGGTAGCTCAGCAACCGAAGCCAAGTTCCTGCGAGCGCAGGCACTCCTCGCGAACAAAAAATACGACGACGCGGCAGTCATCTTCAACTTGCTGATCGAATCCCCAAAAGATCAAACCCTCAACCGCAACCACGCCGCCTATCTTGGCAGAGCCCGATCGCAATTGGAACTTGGTGACACCGCTGCCGCCGCCGACGGACTCCTTGCTTTCATTCAGCAAAACCCGAAATCGCCACGTCTCGACGAAGCTTTCAGCCTGCTCATGGATTGCGTCCCAGCTCAACCCACGCCGAACGATGCCATCCTCACCCGTATCCGCGAATGGATTCCAAAAGTTCGCCTCTCGTCTCCAGCCATCCCATCATCCAATGAACGGGCCGCCGCCAGTTGGCCCTTCATCGAACCGGAACGCAACCCCCTCGCCCCCGAAGCGATGTTCCACCTCGCGCTCGGGCTAAGACGTGAAAATTCGATCGACTCTCGCTCCGCCGCCCGTCGGCTTCTCAATCGTCTCCGTCTCGAATATCCCAAGCACCCGCTGATCGCACGCGTCCTGCTCGAAGTCGGTCGCTGGGACCTTGAAGATGGTCGCCGCGAACAAGCCGCCGCCCACTTTGCCGCACTGGAAAGCCTCGCCAATGTCCATCCGGAACTCAGAGCCCAGGGCCTAACCCTCGAAGGCACCGCCCGCTTCAAGGAGAACGACTTCGAGGGTGCCGCCGATCTTTTCAAGAAAGCGGCCAGCTTGCTAGAGGACGAACAGCGAAGCACCGCCCGGCTTAACGCCGCCACCTCTCTTCTTGCCAGCGGCAGCGTCGCCGCATTCGACGAGTTGGCGAAAGTCGTCGATGACCCCGAACTCCAGGATCAGCTGAGCCTTGAACGCGGCCTCTTCCTCGCCTCCGAAAGAGATCCCGCTGCCCTGCCCGCCTTGCGAGCCTTTGTCGAACGCCATCCTGATCACCCACGGCTCCCGGAAGCCCGTCTGCATGCCGCCCTCGCCGCACTCGATGCTATCCCTGCCGACGTCGAATTCGCCCGCGAGCAACTCACCTCACTCTCCGAAGAAACCCGTCTAACACTCCCAGCTGATCAACTTGCCCTCGCTGAGATCCACCTTCACAACCAAGTAGGCGAATGGGCTCAAGCTGCGGAAAGAGCCAAGGCTTATCTTGAGAATCACAAGGAGAGTGACATCCAACTCTCCATTCAATTCGAGCAGGGCAAGGCGCTCTTCCAGAACAAGGACTACAACGCCGCCCGTCTCGTTCTCGAAAAACTCGCCTTTGAAGCTCCAGACTCACCGCAAGCCGCAGCTGCATTACTTCTATCAGCCCGAGCCGCAGCAGAAGGTGCCACGCCTCAGTCTCAAACAGAGAGCATCAACCTCTTCAACAAACTGATCAAATCCGACTCCCCCTTCGCCGACGTCGCCCGCCTCGAAAAAGCGGACATGCTGATCCACCGGCTCTCTCAGTTGGACGACGCGATCGAGACCCTCAATCCTTGGTTCAAGAAGATGAAGAAGGACGATCCGCTGTTGCTCAGCGTCGGCCTGCTTCTCGGGGAAGCCCTCTTCGCCCGCGCCGAAGATGATGACGCCATCCTCAGTCAGGCCCTCACCGTTTACGACCGCCTGCTTGCCGACCTCGCGCAGGACTCACCCGCACGCTCCAGCATCCTCTATCGGAAAGGGATGACCCTCGAACAATTTGATGACCGCGAAGACGAAGCACTCGATTGCTATGTCGGAGTCGTACAAGTCGCCGGTGGCACATCGCGAGCAGACTGGAAGTCGGTGGAGCTTTGCGGCTTCAGCGCATTGCGCATTCTCGAAAAGCGCGAACAATGGGCCGCCGCCAAGAAGTTCGCCAAGCGGATCGCCGACCTCAAGGGCCCACGCTCCCAAGAAGCCGCCGACCGAGCCAAGACGCTTGGACTCGAACACATGATCTGGGATGACGAGTCGGCCCCCACTCCGACCGAAGAAAATGAGGAATGATCACGCTCGGCCGGATTCGCCCGCAATTTCCCAATTTCCCGATTTCCAATCTCATCGGATCCTCCTATCTCCCGCGCATGCCTTCACCAAAACTCTTCGCACCAGGTCCCGTCGATGTTTCACCCGAAACTTTCGCCGCCATGTCCCACACCATGATCGGCCACCGCGGGAAGGATTTCGAAGAACTCTACGCCTCCATGCAGCCCGGTCTGAAGGCCATCTTCGGCACCGAACGTCCGGTCTTCACCTCTACCTCGTCCGCATGGGGCGTCATGGAAGGAGCTCTCAAGAACCTCGTCCGTAAAAAAGTCCTCTGCCTCTGCTGCGGTGCCTTCTCCGACAAGTGGCTCGATGTCGCGCAAAAAATGGGCTACGAAGCGGACTCCGTGCAAGTCGAATGGGGCGAAGCGATCGACCCCGCCGCCGTCAAAGCCAAGCTTGAAGAAGGTGGCTTCGACACCGTCACCTTCATCCACTCCGAGACCTCGACCGGAGTGCTCAACGACCTCGAAGGCATCGCCAAGGTCGTGAAATCCTTCCCGGACACGATGCTCGTCATCGACACCGTTTCCTCACTCTCCACCGTGCCGATCAACATGGACGCCATCGGTGCCGACGTCGTGCTTGCCGGCGTGCAGAAAGCTCTCGCGCTTCCTCCAGGCCTCGCCCTTTTCGCTGTTTCGGAAGCCGGCATGGCCCGCGCCAAGGACATCCCGAATCGCGGCTACTACTTCGACTTCTTCGAGTTCGCCAAGAATGCCGAAAAGAGCAACACGCCTTCGACCCCATCGATTTCGATCCTCTTCGGCCTGCAATACATGCTTGGTGAGATCGAAAAGGAAGGCCTCGAAAACCGCTACGCGCGCCACGCCAAAACGAATGCCATGATCCACGCCTGGGGCGCCAAGCACGGCTTCCGACTCTTCGCCCCCGAAGGCCGCCGCTCAAACGCCCTCACCTGCTTCGCCACCCCGGAAGACTTCGATCTTCCGACCTTCATCAAGGAGCTCAAGACGAAGCACAACTTCCTCATCAACGGCGGCTACGGCAAAATCAAAGGCCTCACCTTCCGCATCTCCAACATGGGCAACGAGACCGAAGCCACCATGCAGGAACTCATCGATGCCATGGATGACGTGCTAGGTTAACCCGGATGGACCGCGCGACGCTGTCGCGCATGAGCCAGCCAAGCTCCGGGCCGGTGAGGCGCGACAGCGTCGCGCGCTCCCCGTCATCACGCATTCATCAACTCCTCGATCTCATCCGCCTCGATCGGGATATTCGCCATCATGTCGAAGTTCGAGTCCTTGCCGATGATCACATCGTTTTCCAATCTCACCCCGAGTCCCTCTTCACGGATATAAATCCCGGGCTCAATCGTGAACACCATCCCTTCGGCGAAAGCCTGGTGCGGTGGCGCCACATCGTGCACATCCAACCCCATATGATGGGACGTGCCATGCATGAAATACTTTTTCACCAGTGCCTTGTCCGGCCCCTGCTCACTCGCCGCCTTGGCATCGATCAAACCAAGACCCACCAGCTCCGCTTCCATCAATTCGATGACCTGCTTTTGATACTCCATCGGCGTGTTTCCCGGACGCAGAATCTCATTCGCCCCACGGAAAACCCGCAGCACCGAGTTGTAAACGTCGCGCTGGCGCGGAGTGAAGCGACCATTCACCGGCACCGTCCGTGTCAGGTCCGATGCCCACCCACCATACTCAGCCGCCACATCCATCAGCAGCATCTCACCATCCTGACAAACGCAGTCGTTTTCAACATAGTGCAGCACGCAGGCATTCTTTCCCGATCCAATAATCGGGCTGTAAGCGAAACCACGTGAACCCCGCCGCAGGAACTCATGCATCAGCTCAGCCTCCACCTCCCATTCCCCAACACCCGGCTTGATGAAACCAAGAGTCCGACGGAACCCTGCCTCCGTGATATCACATGCCTTCTGGATAAACTTGATCTCCTCAGCATCCTTGAACATCCGCAACTGATGCATCAAGGGCGCAAGCCGCTCATAACGATGCAGCGGATACCTCGCCTGACAGTTCTTGATAAAGCGATCATTCGCCGTCTCCACCACCACTGCAGCACGCAGGTGCTCATTGGTCGCCAGATAAATATGATCCACCTGAGGCACCAAGCGATGCAGCCAACCCTCGAAACCACTCGCCCACTCCACACGCTCAATGCCAGTGTGCTTCTTCGCCTGCTCTTTCGTCAGCTTCTCCCCTTCCCAGACCGCGATGTGCTCGCTCGTTTCCTTGACGAAAAGAATCTCTCGCTCCTTCGGATCCACCGCACCTGGCATCAGCACCAGCACCGTGTCCTCCTGGTCCACTCCTGTTAGATGAAACAGATCCGCGTTCTGCTTGAAGGGCATCGTCCCGTCGGCATTCGTCGGATAGATATCGTTCGCCTTGACGATGACAATGCTGTTCGGCTTTAGCAGACCCCTCAAGCGGTCACGGTTTCGAACAAAGAACTGAGGATCAATAGGCTCGTAGCGCATGACCACACTTCAGCCGATCCCCCCTGATCCGGCAAACCCAAATCGGCCAATCTCACCCGCCCCGCCAATTCAGCTTCTGCCGCAGCGCCGCATAAAACGAGCGACCATCCAAGCGTAGCAGACTCAACCCGTGCTCCGCTTTCCTTACCTCGATTCGATCCATTGCCTGAATCTCCACGCAGTCCCGGCCGTCCACCGTGAAAAGCATCGGCCCCTCCGAGGTATCATCCGGAGAAAGCACAATCACCGCATCGTCATCCACAATCAGCGACCTTTGACTCAAGGTATGAGGGCAAATCGGCGTGATCACGAACACACCCGCCGCCGGACTAATCAGCGGCCCTCCCGCGGAAAGAGAGTAAGCGGTCGACCCCGTCGGCGTCGCCACGATCAAACCGTCGGCACGATAATGATTGAGCAACTCACCATTCACGGAAGCGCTCAGCGAGACCAGACGTCCCGTTTGACCACGCGCGAGCACCGCTTCATTCAAGGCGATGAAGTCACGCGGCTCACGACCTTCACGAATCACCCGCGCCGTCAGCAAGGTCCGCCGGCTCATCCCATAATTGCCGGTCTTGAGCGCCTCGGCAAAATCCTCCATCTCATCATCCGTGCAGCTCGTCAGAAACCCGAGCGTCCCGATATTGATCCCCGCAATCGGCTTCGCCGTGCCGCCGAGCCGGGCCATCGCATTGAGCATCGTGCCATCGCCTCCGAGCACCGCGATCACATCCGCTTTTTCCGCCAGCTCCAACCCGGAAAGCCCGCCAGACGCACCGATCAACTCAGCTGTCTGCATCTCATAAGCTTTCTCCAGACCACTAGAATCAAGCACATCGCCAAGGCGCTTGAGCGCACTTGTCGCCCCAGGCTTGAGCGTATTGGCGACGATACCTACTTTCATGCACTTAGTTCTAACCACATCAGCCCAACCATGCAAGGAACTCGCGGTTCCCATCGGTTCCCGTGATCGGGGAATCCACCAGGCCCTTCCATTCCCGTCCGAGTTCCTCCACCACGAAACTCCGAATTTTTTCCACTGCCCGATCATGCAGCTCCGGGTCCCGGACGATCCCACCCTTCCCGATATCTTCCCGCTTCAGCTCGAACTGCGGCTTGATCAGCGGCACAATGCTCCCGCCCTCCGCCAAAACCCCGAAGGCCGCCGGCAGGATCTTCGTCAGCGAGATAAAGGACACATCAATCACGATCAGCGCCACCTTTTCGCCAATATCCGCCTCGACCAAGTTTCGGGCGTTGAACTTCTCCTTCACCACCACCCGCGGATCACTGCGAATCTTCCACGCCAACTGATTCGTCCCCACATCGATTGCATGCACCCGCTCGGCCCCCTGCTGGAGCATGCAATCCGTAAACCCACCCGTCGAAGCCCCGATGTCCAAACACAACAGCCCCGCCGGCGAAATCCCAAAAGCCTCCAGCGCCCCTTCAATCTTGAATCCCCCGCGCCCGACAAATTTCGGCTTCTCCTTCACCTCCAGCGGCATGTCCTCCGGCACCTTGGACGATGGCTTGTCGATCATCCGATCACCACTGCGCACCTCCCCCGCCAACACCAGCCGCTTCGCCTGCTCCCGGGTCTCACAAAGCCCCCGTGCCACCAAAAGCACATCCACCCGCTCCTTCTTCATACCGCTATCTATCCCGGCCGGACGGAGTTCGTCCAGTGCCGAGACGGCTGAGGGAAAAACCTACCGAGTGCTTCCGGCATTCGGGGACAGGATCCAGCGGACAGGGGTCAGAAAGACAAGCGCCCCCTGGCCTCTGGCCTCTGGCCTCTGGTCTCTGGTCTCTGGCCTCTGACCTCTGGCCTCTACCCCCAAAGCACCTCTCCACCCCAACAAACCCACCCCAGCCAGAATCCCGACTAACAACCTCCGCACTTCCCCACTTCCCCCTTGCCAGCCCGCACCCAGTGCTTGCAACTTCCCCCTGTGACCCAGCACCGAACCGACGACCTCCGCATTTCCGGCCTCAATCCCCTGATTTCCCCGGCGGTCCTGAACTACTTCCAACCCGTCACCGACGAGGTCTCCGAGCTTGTCGCCACCGCACGTCGCGAAGCTGACGCCATTCTCAAAGGCCAAGACGACCGCCTGCTCGTCGTGATCGGCCCTTGCTCGATCCACGATCCTGCCGCCGCCATCGACTACGGAAAGAAACTCAAGCCACTGATTGATCAGCACCGCGACGATCTTCAGATCGTCATGCGGGTCTACTTCGAGAAACCACGCACCACCGTCGGCTGGAAGGGACTCATCAACGACCCGCACCTCGACAACTCATTCGACATCAACCACGGCCTCAAAGTCGCCCGCGGTCTCCTCATCGATCTCGCCAAGCTCGGCATCCCCGCCGGCACCGAGTTTCTCGATACCATTTCCCCGCAATACATCGCCGACCTGATCGCCTGGGGTGCCATCGGGGCGCGCACCACCGAAAGCCAAATCCACCGTGAACTCGCATCTGGCCTCTCGATGCCCGTCGGCTTCAAAAACGGCACCGGCGGATCGATCCAGATCGCCCTCGATGCCATCCAGTCGTCTTCACGCCCGCACCATTTTCTCTCCGTCACGAAACAAGGCGTCTCCGCCATCGTTTCCACCACCGGCAACGACTCCTGCCACCTCATCCTGCGGGGAGGAAAATCGGGGCCGAACTACGAGCAGAAGGATATCGATGAAGTCATCGTCTCCCTCGAAGAACAGAAACTGCCCCCGCACGTCATGATTGACTGCTCCCACGGCAACTCGCTCAAGGACTACCGCAATCAACCCTTGGTCGCCGCCAACCTCTGCAATCAGATTTCCGCCGGTTCCCGTTCGATCACCGCCGTGATGATCGAATCCAATCTAACCGAAGGCAACCAGAAGCTCGATCCTGACCTGAGCAAGATGACCTACGGCCAATCCGTCACCGACGCCTGCATCGGCTGGGACGACACCATCGAGGTCCTCGAAAAATTCGCCGCCGCCATCCGCGAGCGCCGTTAGGATAGAGGTAGGAACGGCGCATCATTTTGCGCCGCCCCTCTCCGAACCAGTCAAACGGATCTGCCGCATCCGGCTGTCCAGTCAGGGGTTTGCTCCTCCGTTACGGAGCCTGACGACTGGGGCTGTCTTTCTCGCAGCGGCCTGCCGTGATTGCCGTCCACGCCGCAGGGCCCAGCGTTGGACTGCACCGTTTCCCAAGCAAGTCGAAGGGGCCTTTCTGAGCGACGAAAGGAAACAGCGAAATAAAATCAAAAACACGAAGTTTCAAACACATCCTTCGCCCTCAACGTCGCTATCACTTTTTGGAACCGCTCGCCGCCATGAAACATCTCCTCTTCTTCCTCTTCTTCCTCGTCCTCATCTCCTCCACCTTGGCCGACCCCCGCCTGCACGTCCCCAACCGCAGCATCACCCCAGGCAGCGAGATCGAACTCATCCTCGACAAAGCCGCCTGCCCCGACGACCGCATCGGCAAAGTAGCCGCCACCCCATGGCTGAAAATCGAACCCGCTTGGCCCGGCAAAACCATTTGGAAAGAAGCCAACGTCCTCCGCTTCGAACCCAGCGCCCCACCCGCCATCGGCACCAACTACACCTTCTCGCTCGTCGGAAATCACATCCACCTCGACGACTCCAAAATCCCCAACCTCACCCTCGGCACCTACGCCACCCCCACTTTCCAAATCGAGTATGCCACCATGCTTGATCGCTACTCCAACAACTGGTCACCGCGCACCGCCACCTGGTTCCTGCGCTTCAATGACGAAGTCGATCCCACCAAAGCCGCCCCCTTCCTCGTCTTCGAAAGCGCCGAAGGCAAACGCATCGCCGCCCGCACCACCCGCGCCACCATGGCCCGCGTCAAGCACCCCGGCTACCAGGGCAAAACCTTGTCCCAAATCTTCAGCGAATCCATCACCGGCAAAGTCGAAGAACCCGCCCTCACCCCCGAATCCGAAATCCCCGGCGGCCTCATCATCGAGCCCTCCTCGCCCCTCCCCATCGGCAAGCAATGGCGGCTCGCCATCCTCGCCGGCCTCCCCGGAAAAAGCGCCACCCTCACCGAAGACACCACCCGCCAAATCGGCGACATCTCCCCTTTCTCCCTCCAAAAAGCCATCGCCCGCGTCTCCGCCGATAACCCACGCCGCATCGTCCTCGACTTCACCTCGAACCTCCCCGCCGACATCGACCCCTCGGCCATCAAGCTCACCCCCCACCCCCGAAGCCCCCGACCTCCGACTCGAAGCCCGCGGCGACGAGCTCCATCTCATCGGCGATTTCTCCTCCACCGACCAGTGGCACCTCGAAATCCAAACCTCTCTAACATCCCGCGACGGACGCCCGCTCAGCGCCGCCGTTTCCCAACAACTCAAATTCGAACACCTCCCCCCCCAACTCGGCCTCCCCAGCGAGGACGAAACCCAGCTCGCCGCCGGTTCCCGCCGCTACCGCCTCTCCACCGTCAACCTCCAGGCCCTCAAAGTCCGCGTCAAACAACTCTCCGGCCGCCAGCTCATCCGCGCCCAGCAAGGCTACCGCTACTACACCGGCCGCGGTGCCGATGCCGATTCCATCACCCCCACCCGTCTCATCCCCTACGAAATGATGGCCGGCAAAACCGTCGCCGAGTTCGAGGTTCCGCTCAACAACCCCATCGACACCTCACGCCTCGTCGTCCTCGATTGGAACAAAATCCTCGCCGGCGAAAAGATCCCCTTCGAAATCGGTGAAGACCCCTCCGCCTACCAGTGGCATGACCGTCCCGGTCATGAACCCCAGGACGCCGCCGCCTTCTTCCTGGAAATCACCGGCACCCCCACCGAAGGAGCCAAAGGCACCAAAGCCCCCTCCGCCCAAGCTCTCGTCCAGCTCACCGACATCGGCATGGCCTGGAAAATCACCGATACCCAATCCCAAGTTTACGCCTTCTCCTGCCTCACTGGTCAGCCCTTGCCCAAGGTCAAAATCGAAACCTTCGGCGAAGACGCCGAGCCCCTCGACACCTCCACCACCGACGCCAACGGACTCGCCACCCTTCCGCGAAACGAAAGCGCCCGCCACCTCCGCGCCACCCTCGGCCGCGACCAATTCACCGCCCCCTACGATAGCGCCCTGCCCACCGTCGGCCTCTGGCGTTTCCCCGTCCGCTACTCATGGGACGAACCCCCGCTCGCCAGCCGCCGCGTCTTCCTTTTCACCGACCGCTCACTCTATCGCCCGCAGGAAACCGTCCACCTCAAAGGCATCATCCGCCAACAAAACGGTAACACCATCGAAGCCGCCGGCCTCGACAAACCCAAGCTCACCATCACCGACCCCACCGGCCGCGAAATCCTCAGCCGCGAGCTCGAAGTCTCCGCCAACGGCTCCATCGACGCCTCATTCCAGCTCCCATCCGAAACCGTCGGCTATCATCAAATCTCCCTCACCTGGCCGGGCGAACTCAAAGCCGCCGAAGCCATCGAAAGCTGGACCGAACGCAGCCAAGCCGTCCAAAACGCCAGCTTCGAACTCGGCCTGCGCGTCGAAGAATTCCGCCGCAATGCCTTCGAAATCAAACACGCTCTAACTGAACCCGCCCCCGGTGCCTCCGAAGTCACCCTCGACCTCACCGCCACCTACTATCAGGGCCAGCCCGTCGCCAAAGGCAAAGCCGAAAGCTGGACCCGAGTCACTGAGCAAAACTTCTACCCCGAACGCTACCGCGACTTCCTCTTCGGCGACCACCGCACGCCCGACTTCAACTACTGGTATCACTACTTCGGCTACCGCTGGGACGATGACCACGGCAACCGCAACAGCGATAGCCAAAGCGCCGAACTCGAGCTCAACGAAGAAGGCACCACCCGCGTCACCGCCAACATCCCGGAAGACGAATTCCCCATGGCCCGCGATGTAACTATCCAAACGGAAGTCACCGACGCCAACAACCAGACCCTCACCAAAACCACCAAGGCCACCGTCCATCCCGCCAGCGTCTACGTCGGCGTCAAACGCCTCGATCGCCTCGTCCGCGTCGGCGACAAGCTCCCGCTCGAAATCATCGCCGTCACCCCCGATGGCAAAACCTTCGACGGCACCCTCGATCTAACAGCCAAGCTCTCGCGCGAAATCAACGAGCAAGTCCGCGTCCAAAACGAAAACGGAGGCTCCGCCGTGCGCAACGAACCCCGCAAGGAAGACCTCTCCTCCACCCCGCTCAACATCGCCGAGAACGGCAGCACCGAGTTCCTCTTCGCCCCCACCAACTCCGGCCTCCACACCCTCGAAATCCGCGGCACCGATTCCGCCGGCCACCCCTTCGCCACCGCCATGACCATCCACGTCTATGGCACCGACCAGTATCCCTGGGCTTACGAGGACAGCATGCGCATCAAGCTCGTCCCCGAGAAAAAACTCTATCAACCCGGCGACACCGCCCGCGTCCTCGTCCTTTCCCCGATCGAAGGCACCGCCCTCGTCACCGTCGAGCGCGAAGACGTCAGCAAATCCTTCCTCGTCGAATTGAAAGCCACCGATCCCGTCATCGAAATCCCCGTCACCGACCTCGAAGCCCCGAACTGCTACGTCTCCGTCCTCGTCATCAAAGGTGCCCAGGATTCCCTCCGCAAACACAAGGAACCCCAACTCCGCCTCGGCTACTGCGAACTCACCGTCGAAAACCAACGCGACCGCCTCGCCGTCACCCTGAATCCAATCACCACCGGCGAAACCGCTGACTCATCACTTGGCACTCCGAGCGCCAGCGAGGTTCTTCCCGGCTCCGAAATCACCATCACCGGCCAGATCCTCCTCTCGAACAAACAACCCGCCGCTGGTGCCGAACTCACCCTCTACGCCGAAGACGAAGGCACCCTCGCCGTCGTCGGCTACGAAACTCCGGACCCCATGGCCCACTTCTACGACCCGCGTCTCCTGCGGGTCCAATGCGGCACTTCCCTCGGCAACTTCATCCCCGAAGCCCCCGACGAACAGACCTTCTACAACAAAGGCTTCTTCATCGGCGGCGGCGAAGGCGACTATGGCCCACCCCTCGACATGCCACGCCGCGACTTCAACCCCTGCGCCTTCTGGAAGCCCGCTCTCACAACCGACGCCACCGGCAAATTCAGCGTCACGGTCAAGCTCCCCGACACCCTCACCCGCTACCGCCTCATCGCCGTCGCCCACCATCAAGGCTCCCGCTTCGGCCACGCCGAAAGCGAGTTCACCGTCGCCAAGCCCCTCATGATCGAACCGCAAACCCCGCGCTTCGCCCACGAAACCGACACCATCAACACCCAAGCTAAGATTACCAACGCCTCCGACTACGAAGGCACTTGGAAAATCACCTTCACCCCCAACCCACCCGCCTCCGATCCCATCGCGACCGTGGCTGGAGCGTCCCGCTCCAGTCAGTGGAAGGAGCATCCTGCTCCCTCAAAACAAATCACCCTATCCCCCAACGAGTCCAAAACCATCACCTTCCCCGTCACCTTCACCAACACCGGCGAAGCCATCTTCAAATGGGAAGCCACCCCCGTCTCCCTCACCACCGGCAATCTAACACCTGCCCTCACCCGACGCCTCTCCGACTCCACCGAAAACCATTTCCAAGTCGAGTACCCCGTCCCCCTCCAGCGCCAAAACCAACTCATCCGCCTGACCAAGGAATCCGGCAACCTCAACCTCCTCAAAGACTTCGACCCCAAACTCCTCGAAGGCCGCGGCCACCTAGACATTGAAATCTCCCGCTCGCTCCTCCTCGAAGCCGGCGGTGCCATCGACCACCTCCTCCACTACCCCTACGGCTGCGTCGAACAAACCACCTCCGCCCTCATCCCCTGGCTCGCCGTCGAACAACTCCGCGCCGTCTCCCCCGCCCTCGCCAAACACAGCGAAGCCGAGGTCAAAAAAGTCGTCCAAGACGGCATCAACCGCCTGCTCTCCATGCAGCAGCGCGACGGCGGATTCTCCTACTGGCCCGGCAGCACCGAATCCCTCTCCTGGGCCAGCAGCTACGCCGGCCTCGGCCTGATCCTCGCCTCTGAAAAAGGCGACGTCCCCCCCGCCGCCATCGCCGCCCTTACCGACTTCCTCATCAAGGACCTCCGCGACATCGGCAAAGCCGACAACACCTACGACTACGAAATCGCCGCCCGCCACCTCTGGATCCTCGCCATCGCCGGAAAAGCCCAGGACTCCTACGTCAACCTCCTCAAAGACCGCCTCCCCCAACTCAACTCCCGCGCCCGCAGCCTGCTCGCGCTCGCCGAAAACGCCGCCGGCCACAAGGACGCCGCCATCGCCATCCTCCGCGACCAATCCCCCTTCACCGGCAACGACAACTCCTGGATGCGTTGGCAACCTGACCACGCCTACAGCCTGCTCGCCTGGTCCGGCATCGACGCCACCTCCGACGAAGCCACCACCGCCCTCGACAAACTCCTCCGCGACCGCAACCCCTACGGCCGCTGGAATACCACCTGGACCAACGCCTGGTCGCTCGTCGCCCTCGCCGCCTACGCCGAAGCCGAGGAAAATCTCAGCCCCACCACCCTCGTGTTGGACGACGGCGCCGAACCATCAGACTTCACCCTTGATGCCACCTCCTCCGCCGCCTCCAAAAGCTTCACCCTCACCCCAAAACTCAATCTAACAGCCACCGCCGACGGCCCCGCCTTCATCCGCATCAACCTCGCCTCCAAACCAAAAATCGCCCCGATGCAACCCGTCGCCAAGAACGGCCTGCAAATCACCCGCTTCTATGAGCGCGTGAACTCCGACGGCACCAGCGAGCCCCTCGACACCCCAAAAGTCGGCGACCTCATCCGAGTCAAGCTCCGCGTCACCCTCCCCGACGACGACCTTCGTTACCTCGTCATCGAAGACATGCTCCCTTCCATCTTCGAGACCGTGAACAACTCCTTCGAATCTCAATCCGCCAACATGAATGCCGGCGGCACCTCAGAAAACGAATGGGAAGTCTCCCACAGTGAGCTCCGCGACGACCGCGCCCTCTTCTTCCTCGACCGAGCCTGGCGCAACGGCACCGAAACCCTCACCTACCTCGCCCGAGTCACCCAAAGCGGCCAAGCCCTCGCCCCCCCCGCCAAAGTCGAATCCATGTACGACCCCGAAAACCTAGCCCTCTCCGCCTCCCGCCAATTCCAAACGGAGTAAGGGCCTTTCTGCCCTGAATATGGAAAAGGAGTTTGCAACTCCTCCCACCACCTCAAGGAGCCCCCCAAACCTCCACCCCATGCCCAAGAACCCTTCTCCCCAAACAAGCCAATCTCCTTTCATCCGGACAACGATCACTCTTCAAACAGGATCACTCGTCGGCCTCATCTTTCAAAAGGGCCAAGGGCCTGAACCATACCAGCCTAGGCTGAAGGCCTAGGTCGACTCATGCTCATCATCCCGGAGGGCTGAAAGCCTGAACCATGCATCTCCCACCGGTCTCTCCACCCGGCACTGACAAACCCCAGCAGCATTCACCCCGCAAAGATCAGGCTTTCAGCCCTCCAATCATGCGTCACCAGAAATCCTGGGCCTCCAGCCCAGGCTGAGTATGGATCAGGCCCTTGGCCCTACAAGACAGGCACCACCATCCGCACTGCTCACTGATCACTCGGCACCCCATGAAACCCCACCACCGCAAAAACCTCCTCCGCATCCTCCTAGGAAG
>CAZVMS010000170.1:0-5780 GCA_964628795.1 uncultured Haloferula sp.
AACCACCTCAGCTCACTCCGCGACGGTGGCATTTGTTTCTACGACAGCGATCAGGTCAAAGAACTCAACACCGAGCGCGAGGTCATTCACATCGGCGTTCCCTTTACCTCCGCCGCCATCGAAGCCATCGGCGGCTCCGCCAAAGACCGCGGCAAAAACATCTTCGTCCTCGGCATGCTCTGCGCCGTCTACAAGCTCGACCGCGAACGCATCACCGAAATCATCACGCGCAAGTTCGGGAAGAAGAACGAAGACATCCTGCGCAATGCCATGCTCGCCTTTGATGCCGGCTACGCGTGGCCCGTCCACGACATCAACCACATGCCTTTCGCCCCCGGCGAAAACAAGGAAGCCAACCGTCTTTCCTCCGATGGAAACACCATGCTCGCCACCGGACTCATCGCCGGCGGCTGCCGCTTCGGTGCCGGCTACCCGATCACTCCATGGACCAGCATCATGGAAATGCTGCGCTCCGAACTTCCAAAATACGGCGGCATGTTCATCCAAGCGGAAGACGAACTCGCCGCCGTCGCCATCGCCATCGGGGCCGCCTACTCCGGTCACCTCGCCATCACCGGTTCATCCGGACCCGGCCTCTCTCTGAAATCGGAAGCCATCGGTTACGCTTGCATGGCCGAGATCCCCCTCATCGTCGTCAACATCCAGCGAGGTGGCCCCTCCACCGGACTGCCTACTTCTGTCGAACAGTCCGACCTCATGCAAGCCATCTACGGCTCGCACGGCGATGCCCCACGCATCGTCCTCGCCCCGCGCGATGTCGAAGACTGCTTCTACACCGCCCTCGAGGCCTGCCGCCTCGCCCGCGAGTATTCCACGCCGGTCATCATCCTTTCCGATCAAGCCATCGCCACCCGTATCGAGGCCTTCCCCGAACCGGATCTCGACCAACACTGGATCGAGCCAACCCTTGATCTCAACGAACGCGGTGCCGACTTCAAACCCTACCCGCTTGACAAAATCACCCGTCACTCGCCTCCGGGTTCCCGCACATCAGAAGGCAAATATCCCGTTGTCACCGGACTCGAACACGACGAATGGGGCCACCCTTCCAATAGCCCTCAGAACCACAAAGCGATGACTGCAAAGCGTCGCGAAAAGCTCATCCAACTCGCCAACTCGCTCCCCGCACCCGAGTTCCACGGCGACGAACAAGGCGACGTTCTCTTCGTCGGCTGGGGCTCCACCTACGGCCCGATCCGTGAAGCCACCGAACAACTTCGGAAACTCGGCCACAAAGTCGGCTCGATCCACCTGCGCCACATCCACCCGCTACGCAACGGACTCGGCGATATCTTCAATCGCTACACCCACATCATCGTTCCGGAAATGAACGACTGCGGCATCTACGGTCACGGCCAGCTCGCTACCCTGCTCCGCTCCGTCACCTGCAACCCCGCCATCCAATCCCTCAGCAAAGTCGAGGGCATCACCTTCCGCGTCCGCGAAATCGTCGAAGGTGCCACCACCATCCTTTCGAAGTCATGGAACGCGTGACGCCGTCGCGCATCTCACCCATTTAAATTTCAAATTTCAGCTTTTCAAACCATGAGCACACCCACCGAACCTCTCACAAAAAAACAGCTCAAAGCCGACCACCCGACCTGGTGCCCGGCCTGCGGTGACTTCGCCGTCCTCGCCTCCTTCTTCAACGTCGTCCAAAAGCTCGGCCTGCCCCACGAGAAAATCGTCTGCGTCGCCGGCATCGGCTGCTCCTCGCGTTTCCCCTATTTCGTCAACACCCACGGCATCCACTTCATCCACGGCCGCGCCCTGCCACTCGCCACCGGCATCTCGCTTTCCCGTCCCGATCTCCACGTCTTCGTCTTCGGTGGCGATGGCGACGGCTACTCGATCGGCGGCAACCACCTGACGCACGCCGCGCGCAAGAACGTCAACCTATCCTATGTCATCATGGACAACTACGTCTACGGCCTGACCAAGAACCAGACGTCCCCAACCACTCCCATCGGTCACAAATCCAAGACCGACCCACGTGGAGCCATCGATCGCCCAATCAACCCGATGACCCAACTCGTCGCCGCTGGTGCCACCTTTGTCGCCCGCACCCACGCCGCGCAGGTGAAGCACATGAACGAAATGTTCGAGCGCGCCATCCTCCACCCCGGCTTCGCCGCCGTCGAAACCCTCTCCGAGTGCACCATGTTCTACCCCGGCGCCTTCGACTCCGGAAACCCACGCAAAGGCGGCGAGTTCGAACTCGTCGACGAAACCACTCATGACCTCGGCTCCACTGACGCCGCCCTCAAGCTCGCCGAGAACAACTCTCCCGGAAAGTTCGGCATCTATTACGAAAAGAAGCTCCCCACCAAGAACGAGCTCGAATGGCAGTGGGTCAAAGACGCCCAAGCCGCCGCCCCCGACCTTTCCGGCAAGGACCTCCTGCGCAAGCGCTTCGCCTCGATGCGCTAACGCCGCGTTCGATACCTGATCTTATAAACCACGAACGCGGCTCCACCCGCCAGAACCCCGAAAAACACGAACCATAGCCGCTGGAAACTTGATTCAGATGATATCTCCTCTGAGGGGGGCGACGGTGGCAGTTCTCGAACAATCGCCCTTTTTGCCATAGAAACCTCCTCGAAAGATCCGTCAGGATGAAATCTGAATCCTATTCCTGACCCGGCAAACGAGACATCCGTTTCCCCGGACGCCACCCCCTCCCACCATGCACGGACGGTGTCTAGTCCTTCCTCAGGGTTGAGAAAGAGGACATCTTCACTTATCGGCGACTCGGTTAATTCCATTCTGGAAATCGCCCAAGCAGCTAGGAACGAATTTGCCCGAACAAGTTTCGACCTGAATTTCTCGGAAAAACCGAGACTCTCCGGATCATCCCGATCGTCATGTAAAGACCCGCCCAGAATCCAAAGCGCTTCAGGACTCTTGAGGTATCCAAGGACTTGAAAGGCGTCAGTCCGAACATGATCGTATGCTCGGCGTGAGGCGACATCATACCTCTCGTAATCTAACTTTAATTGCATTTCACGGACCGGCTTCACAATGAAGCTTCCGTGATTTGGAACCGATGCCAACTCAATCCTTGCTCGTTCAAAGAGCGATCGCCATCTATCATCCTCGATCCCTTCGATTCGGAATCCAAGCTTTACAACAAGCCTTTCAAGCCGTTCGATCTTCGCTGAGGAGTCTTCGGCGTCAATAGCCCGTGCCAACCCCACCTCCATATCTTCATACCACTTGTCAGCTTCAGCAGGGTTTTCAGGTGGCCTCATCCCAAACGAGGATGAAGCAAGAAAAATATACAAAAATACTCTCACGTAAGGGAACATCACTATTCGTTGTCGATGAATTCGTTCAGCCACTCCTCCGCTTCGTCCCACTCCGACTTCACAAGAAGCCTTGAGTCGCTTGTGATGTTGTCCCCAGACACCATCAATCTCTTCTGATGCTCCAAAACCCCGAAACTCTGATGAGCAGCGACCCCTCCGAATGAATTGGGATCAGAAACATCATACTCATCAGGGTGCCCTTCGCCGACCATTAGATGGCCGATTTCGTGGGCAACCGTTTGACGGCTGCTCGCCCGAGTTTGATTGTTGAGATTAACCACCGCGCAATTGACGCGCGTTACAGGAGCCAATCCATCCACGTACGAATATCCGTTCGCTGCATCAGCTGCGACATCAGGAATATTTGCGGGATCATGCGAGTGATACCAAAAACCGTCGATCAGGAACACATTGATGTCGTAGCTTGAGTCCTTTATGGAACTGAGCATTAGGTGCTCCTTGGCACCGTCATACTGCGCGAAATAGGTTCCATTCGACGACAGGTTCACGTAGTCGAAACCCTGGTCGGGCTTCACTTCAACCTCGATCCACGCATTCATTTGAAAAGCGAAAATCTCAGCAAGCAGGGTTTGAAGCTCGCTCTCGTATTCATTTCTAGATTGCTCAGTAGCAAATATTTCAGAAAGAGAGTTCGATCTGCTGGGATTCTGATAGACCGGCCAAACTGCCACTTTAACAGTTCGGTTTTTCATCACCTTCACCGCAACCGGAAGCTCAACCTCCTTTCCAGCCGGACCCATCTTGAACACAGGCTCTACATCCACTGAATTGGCAGATATTCCGTGCCAAACGACCAGCGGTCCTGGAACACCATCATTCAACGTAAATTCATCAGGATCAGCCGTAGCCGGTGGAAGAGGCGCAATAGGTGGAGCAGGTGGAATCTCGATCTTCAGATCCAAATCCTCCCCAATCTGAATTGCGAAATGGGTATCGTTTTCAGCGTCTCCCCCACCGAGATTGGCAGGCACTCCACCCGATGGAGCCATGATCCAGTACTTGTCCTGAAATCCAACATCAGACTCGGCCGCCGTGATGGACATATCATCGACTCCTGTTGCGAAATCATTATCCTTCACAGCAAAATCCAAGATCCCCGCAAAAACTGTGGTCTCGAGATTTGCATCTACAATATTTGTGGCCGCAACCTCAATATCCAAGATTAGATCTGAATTGCCATGCGCAGTAAAGACCCTGGCATCAAGAATTGCCGCAGGTCCAACTCCATTGAGAAAGAAGCTTTTCTCTTTCGCGATCGCCCAATCACTATGGACGGAATTCACGTCTACCGTACCCACGAATTGATCTCCCACACTTGGAGTCACTTTCCATTCCATCAGATCGTTGAATTCAGAAGGGCCGTCGACAGGGCAGTTAGGGCCAACAACGCCGGTGTAGCAAGGGAACTCAATACTCTCGCCCGCAATAACGACTAATCGTGATTTCCCCTTCGGCACGACAATTCTCCTTCTCTCCGTCAACTTTTCGCTGATCCCTCCATCACCAACAATTGTAATCCATTCGGCACCTGGCCTTTCGAGGGGCGACAAGGGACTTGTTCCCGAACCGACCTCACCCCCGTCGGTTATCCCATCACTATCAGTATCAGATTTCGTGGGATCCGTTCCGGCTTCATACTCTTCTATATTCGAGAGACCATCTCCATCGATATCACCATCGGGCCCAAGCTCCGGGTTAGTTGTCCCGTCATCCGTGACATCAAGGTTGTAGATCGCCTCCCACAAATCCGGCATCCCATCCCCATCCTGATCTTCGGTCACACTCTCCCAGCGAAGCCTAAAGAAACCCGTGGACAAGCTTAGATCAACCGCTGACCAATCGTTCAAATTCACGGTTTCCTCAAGGTTGCGCCCCACGAATGCTCGTGGATAAACGGACCAATTTGCAAGATTGGTTGAATATTCAACGGAGGTGATGAAGCCACTTCTCACAAAGAGCCTCAGGACATTATCAGTCAATTCGTTCCGTATGTAGGCCTCATTCCAAACCTTGGCTAGACGCCCAGTATCGTGTTCTGATTTGTTGGTGACGCCATCACCATCAAAATCACCGTAGGAGGCTTTGCTTGTTCCAAGTTCCAAGCTCAAGGGCGAGAATCCGTTCCACTGCTCATACCCATCCTCCATCCCATCGCCGTCGGTATCAGGATTGTTTGGGTCTGTAAAACTCGTCGTCAGCTCAAACTCGGTGGTCAATCCATCGCCATCCGGATCATCACCAAGAGAAGAATCAATTGAAATGGTAATCGATGAGGACATCGCCCTGACACGAATGGCGCGGTTTTAAGCGGGATCTCGGTGCTTTAAGAGGGATCAATTGATCGGAGCCGAGCGGTCCTGATTCCGTAACATCCCTGTGGCTGTAGCGATTGAGGGTGCCGGATTGAGGGTGCCGAGCATATCACAATTC
>CAZVMS010000171.1:0-12509 GCA_964628795.1 uncultured Haloferula sp.
TGGTGGAGAACTGCAAACTCCACGACCTACCGGTCGAGGCCTACCTTAAGGAGCTGCTGACCGTCCTTCCCGGCGTCACCGACCCGGAGGTCATCGCCACGCTCACGCCCGCGCGCATCGCTGCCGCCCGCAGGAAATCAGCCGGCCGCGACCGCGCCGCCTGAGTGCTGTCAAGGTGGCCGCGTTTACCCCGCTTACGATACTGAAGGTCTCAAAATGGGGAGGACTTGGATTGCGTGTTTGTTTGCTTAGGGGAGCTTCGGTGTCGGATTAAAATCCTTCGGCAAAGCGTTAATGAATCACCGCAGTCTATCGCTGGGGACTACTTCGCCTTCTGGCGGAGTTGTTCGAGGCGGGAGAGGGGTTTGGCGGTGGGTTTGTTTTCCTTTTGGGGCTCTTCCTTGGGTTTGGCGGCGACTTCTTTTGGGGACGGTTTGTCGATGCGCAGGGTGCCTCCGTGGCCGGTTTGGTGGAGAACGGTGGTGCCGTTGTTAGGGACTTCAATGCGGAGGAAAAGTCCGTTGTGTTTTCCAATGGCGGCGTCCTTGGCGACTTCGATCGGGAAGGTGAGTTCGGCGGTGCCGTGAGTGAACTCGATGGGATTGGTTTTGGTGCCGTGGGGAAGTCCCATGAGTTCGGCTTTGGCCTTGCCTTCGAAAGCTGTTAGAGACTCAAGTTTGCAGAGGACCGGGACGTTGCGTTCTTGCTCGGTGGCGCTGAGATCGATGGTGGCGGTGAGCCATGGCTCGGCGACTTTGAGGGGGACGAGGGATGAGGAGACGAAGACGGGGCCTTTCGGGGTGTTGGCATCGGCGAGCACGCAGACCTGCCAATCGCCGGTGGGGGCGTCGGGGTTGGCATTGATTTCGTAGTCGATCTCGTTCTTGCCTTTTTCCAATTTGATATTGGCGGGTGAGCCGATGCCGGGTGGGTTCCAGAGGAAGCGCAGGGTGATGGGTTCGTCGAAGCCTTCGTTGCGCTGGGCGCGCACTTTGAGTTTGAGGATGCCTCGCGGGACGATCGGGGCTGGCGGTGTTTCAAGGGTGATGGAGAAGGGGGCTTCTTCGGTGATGGCGACGGCGATTTTTTCGGAGAAGGTCGAGTGGTAGGGGCCCTGGTTGTTGACTTCGATATGGTGGATTTCTTCTTTCAGGGGGCCGGAGACTTGGGGGGCTTTGTCGCCGGTGGCGCGGATGGTGAAGGGGGTGTAGAAGCCGGCGATGGGGGCGTCGGCACCCGCTTCGAAGACGACGGGGAAGTTGTTGAGGGCACGCGGGATGTTAGGGACCTGCATGCTCATACCGGCGGGAAGAGTTCCGCTTTCGAAAAGGGCGTCGCAGCCGAGGTTGTTGCGGCTGATGTTGATGACGGTGGCGTATCGGTTGCCGCGGGGGATGCTGATGACTTTGCGTAGCTGGGATTGATTTCGCTCGGCGACCGGTAGGGTTGCGGAGATGGAGGGCGAGCGGTTGATGACTTCGAGTCGGTAGAAGAAGTCGGGGCCGGAGCGCATGAGTTTGTCGCGGACGCTGACGCAGTATTCACCGTCCTCGGGGCAGGTCCATTTGAGGACGGAGTCGGGGCTGCCTTGATCGTCGTTGTTGGCGAGTCCCTTGCTTTTGGAATCGTGAATGATGATGACGGAATCGAGGGGTGAGCGCAGGCTGCGGGCGAGGATCTGGAAGTCGAGGTTCTGGCCCTTTTTTGCGCTGAAACGATACCAGTCGGTGTCGTCCTTTTTCGAAAGGATGCCATGGACGGCGAAGGAAATGGCGGGGGCCGGGGTGGCGTTTTTGAATCCTTCGTTTGGTTCGACTTCGGCGAGGTGGTCAAGTGGGGATACTTGGATCCAATTGGGTGATGGCGAGAGTAGTCCGTCGCGCTCGGCGAAGACCGGGAAGCGGTCGGAGGCGTCGGGAGGAATGGAGATGCTGCGGGTGATGTCTCCGGAGGGATCGCCGATGAATTTGAAATCGAGGGTCTCGCCGGGTTTGGCACCGGGAGGAAAGACGGCGGAGGGGCGGGGGAAGCTGCCGATGTGGAGACGGTAGCGGGAGGCGTCGCTTCCTTCGTAGGCGGCTTCGCGGACGACGATGCGGTATTCGCCGTCTTCCGGTGCGATGATCGAGGCGGAGGCATCGGTGTAGAGCAGTGGGGAATCGTCGCAGGCGGCGAGCTCGAAGCGTTTGGGGTCGAGGATGGCGACGTAGGCATCGAAGAAGACTCGGCCGAGCCGCATGGCTTCGACTTCGACGGAGAGCGGTTCTCCTTTTTTGAGGACGACGGAGTAAAGGTCTTCATCCTCGGTTTTGGCGATGCCTTGGACGGTGGTGTTGAGTTCGACTTTTTGCGGGGCGTCGAAGTCGTTGTTCGGTTCCTTTTCCAAGACGGTCGGGAACTGGCTGACCCAGATCGAGCGGAGATAGGTGACGCCGCCATTGGTGCGGAGGCGGAGTGGGTGTTCGCCGAGCTGGGCATCGGGTGAGATGCGGATGCGGGCGGTGATGAGTTTGGGGTTCTTGGCTTTGAGCTTGAGGACTTCGATGCCGGGTTGGTGAAAGAGAATTTCCACGGGGTTTTCGAGGCGGTCGCCGTGGAGGTTGATGTCGATTTCCGTGCCTCGTTGGACGCCTTGGGGGGCGATGCGGGCGAGATCGGGGGTGAAGGCTTGAGAGACCAGAATCAAGAATCCAGAGACCAGAATGGAGAACAGGCGGGGCATGGGAGGTGGGTCAATGGTGGTCGCTGATCACTGGGTGGTTGAACTCGATGTGGCCAAGTGAGTTTAACGAAAGATGCGATCAAGTGGCTCGAAGATGGGGTTTAGCCAGCTTGAGTAGCTCACCTGGAGAGTGACTGGGCCGATCCTTCGTTCGTCTTTTCCGAGGCGGGAGATGGACGAGTATTCGGGGATCAGAGTTTGGCGATTGAGGGCCGTTCCTTTTTCCATGAGGAAAAAATACGAAGCAAAGTAGATGAGCCCGAGGACGATCGTTACTGGCAATAACATGGTGAGGGCTCTTAGACATCGATAGGTGAACTTCATGATCCTTGGTGGTTCGCGAAGCGGTGCCGTTGCTCCTTTGGGGCGCTGGCCATCGCCGTTCCAATTTTATGCCAAGATGGATTCGAGGACCTTGCCGCCGTCGACGATCTCGATGGGGCGGTTGCCGGGGGCCATGAGTTCCTTGTCGGCGGTGATGCCGATCTGCTTGTAGATCGTGGTGGCGAGGTCGGCGACGGTGACGCCATCGGTATCGACTTCTCCGCCGAGGGCGTCGGACGAGCCGTGGACGTATCCCTTTTTCACGCCGCCGCCGGCGAGCATGGTGGAAAAAACGCGTGGCCAGTGGTCTCTGCCGCCGGTCGGATTGATCTTGGGGGTGCGACCGAACTCCGACGTGACCATGACGAGGGTCGAGTCGAGCATGCCGCGTTGTTCGAGGTCGTTGATGAGGGCGGCGATGGCTTTGTCGACGGGTGGAAGTTCGCGTTCGATGCCTGCCTTGATGTTGTCGTGGTGGTCCCAGCCGCCGGCTGTTAGAGAGACGAACCGGGTGCCGGCTTCGATCAGACGGCGGGCGAGGAGCATGCGCTGGCCGGCGGCGGTTTTGCCGTAGGCTTCTTTCGTCTTTTCGTCTTCGGCTTTCAGGTTGAAGGCTTCGCGGGCTTTCTCGGAGGAGATCAATTTATAGGCGTGCTGGTAGAAGGCATCCATCGAGTCGAGAGCGTCGGATTCCTCCATGGTGCGAAAGTGGTGATCGACGGTTTCGAGCAGCGAGCGGCGTCGGGCGAAGCGTTCTTCGCTGACGTCGCCGGGGAGGTTGAGGTCGCGGACTTGGAAGTTGCCTTGTTCAGGATTTGATCCAAGGGCGAAGGGGCCGTAGGCGGACGAGAGGTAGCCGGAGTTGGCGAATTCGTTCGGGACATTCGGGACGCAGACGTAGGGGGGAAGGTTGTTCTTTGATCCGAGTTCGTGGGAGATGACCGAGCCGATGGAGGGATAATCGACCGCGGGTGAGGGGCGATAGCCGGTGAACATGTTGTGGGTGCCTCGTTCGTGGGCGGCTTCGCCGTGGGACATCGAGCGGATGATCGTCAGCTTGTCGGCGATCTTGGCGAGGTGCGGGAGTTTTTCGCCGAACTGGATGCCGGGAAGTTTGGTGTCGATGGCGCCGAATGGCCCGCGGTATTCGGCGGGGGCGTAGGGTTTTGGATCGAAAGATTCCTGATGGGCCATGCCGCCCGGGAGGAAGATGTGGATGATCCCTTTCGCCTGGCCTTCCTTGGTTTCGTAGAATTTCTGGGCTGCCTGTGCTTGTTGCTGGAGAAATCCGGGAAGCGAGAGTCCGAGACCGCCGAGCATCCCGACGTAGAGGAACTCGCGGCGCGAGGAATAGCGTTCGAGCGGGTTGCCGGGGCACTGATGTTTCATAGGACGACGAAATTGAGGCGTTCGAAAGCCTACGAAGCTTGTAGCTTCATCTTATCAGCTGAAAAATCGAGATTTCTTCGATTTTGGCACTTTGGAGGTGGCAGACTGAAGGGTTGGCGTGGCGAGGATCATCGCTAAGCTCCCTGTATGGAGTCGCCCCATCTGGATGTTTTCCGGGAAAGAGAGCTGCTGGGATCAGGACCTAGCGGCGCGGTTTTCCGTGCGGTGAAGTCCGATGGCTCGGTGAAGGCGGTCAAGTTGCTCGACGGCATGGCCATCAATCGAGCGGTTCTGGAGAAAGCCTGTGCCCGTCTGGAACGGGGCGGATGGCCGAAAGGGGTGCTTCCGGTCGATGAAGCCGATTTTCGGGCGCGCCCGGCGACGCGGCTCACGGCGTGTTTGGCGGATCAGCAGGAGGACGGTCAGTGGCACCCGAGAAGCTTGCAGCACCAGCTTGATGAGTATCCCGGCGATCGCTCGTGGCCGGTGGTGGTGGGATTGGCGGATGCCTTGGCGGGGCTCCACGATCGTCAGGTTGCGCACGGTAACTTGAAGCCCGGAAATGTCTTTTTCGATGACGATGGCGAGGTGGTCTTGGTCGACTGGGGCCTTGGGCACATGCCGGGGATCGGACATTTGGATTTCACGGATGCCTGTCTCTACCATCCTCCTGAGCAGCTCCGGTCGTCGGACGGATATCACGAGGAAGAGGGTTACCGCTGGGATGTATTTGCCTTCGGAGTCATTGCATTTCGGCTGTTGACCGGGTCGTTTCCGCGTTGCGACTCGACCTTCCAGAAAGTAGCTCCGCCATCCGGAGAGACGGCTCGGGATGGTATTGCGGCGGATCTCGGAAAGATCGCGAATGCCTTGGAGGCCCAGAGTGAGATGTCGTGGCCGAGTGAGCCGGCCAATCTCTTGGAGGAGGCTTATCGCGAAGTGGTAGATGCCTGTTTGGCTCTCGATCCTCTGGCGCGCCCGGCAAATGGGATGGAAATTCGCCGTCTTTTGCGGAAGGCGGAAGTCGCAGTTGAAGAGGACCTTAAGCGTGAGGAGCTACTGGATCAGCGAAGGCGCTCACAGCGAGCTGCTTGGCGGGCGAGTGTGGCGGCGGGTGTTTTGGCAGCGGTGGTGATCTTACTGGTGATGCTGTGGCAATTGACTCGATCCCAGTTGAAGACGGCCATCACCGAGCGCAAGGCGGATGTTGAGAGACTGACGGGAGACGTCGAGGAGGCGGAAGATCAGCGCGATCGGTCCCGGGAGGCTGAGGCGGTTGCGAAACAAACGCTGCAGACCGAGTCGTCGATGTGGCTGGCGAGAATCGAGGAGTCACGGGCCATCGGAGATCGTCTTTTTGCCTGGGCGATGGAGAAGGGGAATCGGAATTTGCCGCCTCTGGATGGGAGGGAGCTACGCTTGTCCCGGCTGGAAAAATATTTCGAACGCTTTCTGGAGCGCACCGCTGAAGTCGAGGGTCTCGACGATGAACGGGCCCGTGCGAAGTTGCAGTTGGCGGAGATTTCTTTGGCAAGCGGGGACCCCGTCAAAGCGGCGCATCGATTGGAGGAGGCCATCGCGGTTGCGGGAAAACTTGATGCGGCGGGGGCTGAATTGGAGCTCCGTCTGGCGACCGATCGACTTTTTCTCGCTCTTCTCAGGCAGGAGAATAACGACATGGAAACCGATGCAAGTTTTGGCACCGCGCGCCGAGCCTTGGAGTCGGTGCCTCAGTCGGAGGTCGACGCGGATCGTGTCACGCAGTTGCTTGCGATTCTAGACATTCATGAGTCGCGCCAGCTCGCGGCTTCGGGGGATGAAGCGAAGGCCTTGGAGTTGCTCCATCGCGCGACTCAGGATCTCAATCGACTGGTGGTTAATCGACCAGACGTCGCGATCCTGAGATCAGAGCTTGTTTCCTGCTATCTTTCGTCGGCGACGATTCTCGACGGCATGGGTGAAATGGGGGATGCGCGAACGGTGCGAACGTTGGCGTCCGATGTGCTGGTGGATTTGATCAAGGCGAAGCCATCCGATCTGAACCTGCGCATCGAGCTGGCTGGATGTTATGGATCGATCGCGGAGTCGGCGCTGATCGCTGGTGATTTGAAGAACGCCGAGATGATGTCGAACGCGGCGGTGAAGTTGCTGGTCGAAGTGCTTCCGCAGCGGCCGGACAGCGCGGAACCTCGGTCGCTGCTGGCGGCGCAGCGTGGGTTGGTGGCAGGGATTCTCCGGGACCGGGGTGAAAGCAAAGAGGCGATGGAGCTTTACGATGAAGGTCTCCGCTTGATCGAGGGGCTCACGGTTGGTGAGAAGGCGGACCCTGTAGCGCGTTACCGCTTCGCCCTTCTCACATGGGAGAAGGGCAGGATGCTTGGATTCTCTGGTGATCGCGAGAAGGAAATCGAGCACGAACAGAAGGCGGTGGAGATTCTGGAGGGGCTTTTGGAAAGTCCTTATGGGATTTCGAGAAGTGAGCAGATCCAGCGATCTTTAGGCTATGTGCTGGCTGATATGGGGCTTGCCGCGCAATTGGAGGGGAAGAAGGAAGTGTCGGCGACGGCATTTTCCAAGGCTGTGAAAGTCTGGGATGAGTTGAGCCGCGAGCGCCCGGGAAATGAGGAGTATCAGGAGGCGCTGGAGTGGACTCAGCGGGGGCTCGGTGACTTGCACTGAAGAGCATGTCGAAGATGGATCATCATTTGGTTCGCGAAGTGTCGCGATCGTTCGCGATTTCACTTCGCTTGCTGCCGGGGCCGATGAGAGTCCCTGTTAGTTTGGCATATCTCTTGGCACGCGCGAGTGATACCATCGCGGACACGGCTGTGGTTTCACCGGATGAGCGAATGCAGTGGCTCGATGGATTTATTTCCGAAATCCATGGAGGGGGATCAGTCTGGAGGAGTGATCTACGGCGGTTCTCGGAGAAGCAAAGTCATGCTGGCGAGCGTCGACTGATGGAGCGCTTGGATGAGTGTTTCGTGGCGCTCGATGGCCTGCCAGGAGATCAGCAAAAGATCGTTCGGGAGGTGATCGCAATCATTACCGGCGGCCAGCGCTTGGACGTGGAGAGGTTTGCGCAGGGGCCGGCGATTATTCCTGATGCCGCGAGTTTGGAAGACTACTGCTGGCGGGTGGCAGGCTGTGTTGGGGCGTTCTGGACGAAGATCGGCTTCGAAACTTTGGGTGAGAAATTTTCCACGACGGATCCGGCGGTGCTGGAGTCGCGTGGAATCGACTACGGCAAAGGTCTGCAGCTGGTGAATATCCTGCGGGATCTGCCGGGCGATTTGAAGCATGGTCGCTGCTATTTACCAGTCGTTGATGGCCGAGATCACGATGCTTTGATGCGTGAGTCGGAGAAGTGGCGAAAGACTTCGCGCGGGTGGTTGGACGAGGGAAAGCGCTATTCGAAAAATCTGAAGATACGGCGGCTGCGGGCTGCAAGTGTGCTACCTGCCTTGCTCGGAGAGAAGACGCTCGATCTTCTCGATGCGGCGGACTGGGTGATGCTTGAGAAAGGGGTGAAGGTAAGCCGAGGCTGCGTGAGGCGCAGCATGCTCCGGGCTATCGTTTGGTAGAAATGAGGAAGTGGCGAGCATCGATTTCTCGACTTTGATGTCTCAAAGTCTAAGCTGCCCCCAGATGCCGAGCAGCACGGTTGAAAACTATCTCAAAGCGATTCTCCGTCTGTCTGACGAGGCTCTTGATGAGAAATTGGTTCCCATCGGGAAGATCGCAACGGCGCTAAGTCTGACTCCGGGGACGGTCACGACGATGATGAAGCATCTGGCCAAGGAAGGGTATCTCGAATACCTGCCGCGCAAAGGGGTCGTCCTCACGAATTCGGGAAAAGCAGCGGCGGTACAGGTGCTACGTCGCCATCGGTTGGTTGAGCTATTTCTGGTTGAGGTGATGCATCTTGACTGGGCCCATGTCCACGAAGAGGCCGAGGTGCTGGAGCATGTGCTGTCGGATCGTTTGGTCGAGCGGATCGATGAGATGCTTGGGCGGCCTGCGCATGATCCCCACGGCGATCCCATTCCGGATGTCAATGGAGTGGTGCGTGAGGATGATTTACGCAAGCTCAGTGAGTGCGGGCCGGGGAAGTATCAGGTGGTGCGTGTCGCGCGCGACGAACCTGAGTTCCTCAGGTGGTTGCAAAGTCAGGGGTTGAGGCCTGGCATGGAGGTTGAAGTGGTCGCACGAGATCCCTTGGCAGGAATCATGGAGATCCGTGTTGCGGGAGAAAATGAGCCGATCCGGATGGGAGAAGCTGTAGCGGGAGTTTTGGGGGTTGGGAAGTGATGTCGAACCGCTTGAGCGATCCGCGTGCTGAGTGCCGAGCAGGGGAGACTTCCACAAGCTGAGAGGGATTGGGATTGCGTGTTGTCTAGCTAGCCTCTGAAATGCCGCGCCCGGCGGAAGGCCGGAGGATTTCATGGATTACACGAAAAAAATCGCCCGTCAGGTTGCCAGCGTCCCGCGTTCCGGGATTCGCGACTTCTTCGAGCTTGTGCAAGGCCGGGAGGGCGTGATCTCGCTCGGTGTGGGTGAGCCGGACTTTGTCACTCCATGGCACATCCGTGAGGCGGCGATTTATTCCTTGGAAAAAGGGCACACGAGCTACACGTCGAACCTCGGTTTACCGGCGCTTCGGAAATCGATTGCGCGATACGTGGATGAGCTTTTCCACGTCAAATACGAGCCGCTGACCGAGGTGCTCGTGACCGTCGGCGTCTCGGAAGCGATCGATATCGCGCTGCGTGCCTTGCTCGATCCTGGGGATGAGGTGATTTACCACGAGCCCTGCTATGTTTCCTACTCTCCGAGCATTGTGATGGCTTACGGGAAAGCCGTTCCAGTAGAGACAAGGAAGCGTGATGGCTTCTCACTGAAACCCGAGGCCTTGGCGGCGGCGATCACGCCGAAGAGCCGGGTGCTGATGCTCAACTTTCCGACGAACCCAACGGGTGCCACGGCAAGCCGCGAAGACTTGGAGGGGATCGCCAAGTTGTGCGTTGAGCACGACCTGATGGTTCTAAGCGATGAGATCTACTGTGAGCTGCGCTACGACACGGACGAGGAACACATCTCGATCGCTTCGTTGCCCGGCATGCGGGAGCGGACAATTTTACTACACGGATTTTCGAAAGCCTTTGCCATGACAGGCTTCCGGCTCGGCTATGCTTGTGCGCCGGAACCGGTCGTCGAAGCGATGATGAAGATTCACCAGTATTCGATGCTTTGTGCGCCGATCGTGAGCCAGATGGCGGCGATCGAGGCACTGGAAAATGGTGCTCCGGCCGTGGCGATGATGCGTGATAGCTATCACCAACGGCGTGACTTGTTAGTGAAGCGCCTTAATGAAATGGGGCTCGACTGTCACTCGCCCGGTGGTGCGTTTTATGTCTTCCCAGACATTCGCAAGACGGGCTTGGGTAGTAAGGACTTTGCGATGAAGCTTCTGGAAGAAGAGGGAGTCGCGGCGGTTCCTGGGACAGCATTTGGGGCTTCAGGAGAAGGTTTCCTTCGCTGCTGCTATGCGACGAGCATGGACGAGTTGCGCCTCGCGATGGATAAGATGGAGGCCTTTGTCGGTCGCCTTTGATGAGTTATGGCTGCTACTGATCCAGCGAAATCGAGCGCCGCGCAGATGCGCTTGGCCAACCCTGACGGGTGGGTGCCACGCCAGGTGATTCCCTTTGCGGTGTTCATCGGGTTTCTGATGGTTCTGCAACTGGCGGACTCATTCTTTAAAATCGATCTTCCGAATGCTCCATGGTGGAGGAGAGCCCCCGAGCAGTGGATCTATCCTCTGCAGACGGTGATCACTCTTGGGCTGCTCATCAGGTGGTGGCGGAGTTACGAGTTCGACTGGTCCTGGAAGTGGTCACTGATCGGCGTGGTCTTCGGGGCCGTGGGGATCGGCTTTTGGCTGCTGCCGACGACGCTCTACGACTGGCTCGGAATGGAAGGTCAGCCGGAAGGCTGGCGCAAGTGGCTGGGACTCGCTTCGCGGACGGAAGGGTTTGATCCAGGCGAGATCTTTGGAGAGGGGACTGCGGGCTACTGGTCGGCTTTGGTCATGCGCTTCCTACGAGCAGTGGTGGTGGTGGCTTTGGTCGAGGAGATCTTCTGGCGCTCGTTCATGATGCGGCTGCTGCTCGATTGGGAGGGGAAGTATTGGAAACAACCTTTTGGAAAGCCATCGGCACTGAGCTTCGCGGTCGTGACCGGGTTGTTCGTGGTCGCTCATGCGCCGATCGACTACGCCGGAGCGCTGGTCTATGGGTCATTGACCTACTTGCTCTGCGTTTGGAGCAAAAATCTGGGTGCCTGCGTGGTGATGCACGCCGTGGCGAACCTGCTGATGGGCTTGTATGCCGTGAATTTCGGCAAGTTGGGGCTCTGGTAGAGTGCGGCTTACCTCGGTTTCGACTACGCCCTCAACACCAAAGGAAAACACATCATCCCCGTCTCTTGCCTCGCCCACATCCTTAGACCGACAGAAACGCCGTCATTCACCCGCCGACTACATGATTCTCTTCCTGACCAGTTTTTGCTAGCCCGCATTTCTCATACTACGAATTGCGGACGGTTGGGATTTTGGTGTAAAGTGTTGGTGTTCAAATCAATACCCCACACACAAAACCCAAGCGCCACATGACAGAGTGTATCCAGCAATCGTTCGATTTCTCAAGACCTCGGCAAACGCAAAGTCGTTGCCGATTTTCAAGGTGGCAATGTCAGCGCCGACGGCGGCGTACTGCTATTGCGTGAAATCGACGCACGCACCCGCATGATCGACCAACTCGCTGCCTGCTTCACGGGTCATCGCTGTCAGGCACTCATCGAGCACACCGTTCCCGAACGACTACGCCAGCGCATCCTGGGCATGGCCATGGGGTAAGAGGATCTCAACGACCATGACACCCTTCGTCGCGACCCGATGATGGCGCTCGACGTGGGCAAATCCGACCCGCTCGGTCTGGACCGCTCCGGTGAGAACAAGGGACGAGCCCTAGCGGGTAAATCCACTCTCAACCGGCTTGAACTGACCAACTCCAGAACCACTGAGGAGAGCGTCTCAGGCGTCCACAAGATCCATGCTGATCATGCGGCCATCGAGCGCCTGCTCATCAGCCAGGCCGTCTCCCGCCTTGCCCCCGACACCGAGGAGATCGAGCTGGATTTCGACGCCACCGACAGCCTCATTCACGGCCAACAGGAAGGCCGTTTCTTCCACGGCTACTACGGCGATTATTGTTATCTTCCGCTTTATTGCTTCATCGGGCCGTGGCCGGCCTGGGCGCAGCTGCGCACCAGCGATCGGGACGCAAGCGACGGCACACTCGAAGCCCTCCAGCGCATCGTGCCCATCATCCGCGAGCGATTTCCCGAGGCACGCATCATCCTGCGGGGCGACAGCGGCTTCGCCCGCGATGCGATCTTTTCGTGGTGCGAACAAAACGAGGTGTTTTACGTCGTAGGCCTAGCCCAGAACCAGGTCCTGCTGCGCCATCTGGGAGCGGCTGCGGGCCGCACCGGCTTGAGCCGCGAATCGTGGAGAGAGAAGAAATAGCGAAAGGAAGGCGTCATTGAGGGGACGCGGGGAGGGGCTGTGTCCACGCACACGGGAAACGGGGAAAATTGCCTCGAAAAACCCCACGGTGGCGCATTGAGATGCCGACGGCGGGGCAAAACCCCGCCTTGAAGATCGCCGAGGGTGATCAAAAGCCGCTGATCTCATCCCTCACCGACATTCAGCCACCCATCGACGAATGGCGGCCGGGGGTATGAGAAATGCGGGTTAGCCCCTCCACCACCCGGACATAGATCTCCTCATTCAGCAAAAGCTCGCGCACGGCTTTCTCTAAATCATCAAAGTCGACTCAGCGAGGCCGAAGGGGAGGAAGGACGTTCCCGCCACGGCGGATTTTTGCAAACGCGCAACCCAGTTACAACCAGAGCCTAGGGAGGAAATGCTGAACATTTCCAGACAGGAAGGGCAGAAAACAGCATGGCCAGTTCCCAGTTCCGCATGCCTGCCCTCTCCGAGCAGCAAATC
>CAZVMS010000172.1:0-3582 GCA_964628795.1 uncultured Haloferula sp.
CTTGGCCATCCAGCCAGCGTGGAACCGGCCCGCTCAGAAAACCAGATTTCAGCGAGGCGCGCGTTTACCTCGCTTACACTTCTGGCTGACGAGTGAGTGGCTGTTCTGAAGACTCCATGGACTGCATGCAGCCCGCTGCCGCTGTCCGTGAGCCAGCCCTGCTGTCCACGGGCGCCACAACAGAAGAGCACTCCACTCTCACTCTCGCCGCCTCATCCACTCACGCATCCCACTCCTCACACGACGAGCGCTTCCCACCTCCGGCAGAAACGCTTTTCCCAGTCGCCTAGTCGTCGAACATCACCATGGGAGTTGCTACTTCAGTAGCCGCTCGCCCTTTCACTCATTGGGGACGAGCTCGAGACGGTAGAAGAGTGTCGGGGGCGCGCCGTCCTCAACGACGACCAAGACATTCACGATTTCGTAGCTACCCATGTCGTTGATCACTTCGTTGAAGGAAACGCGGGTACCTCCGGGAGCCGTCTCTCCCGATGAATACCAGTTGACCGTATCAGGCGACCACTTTCCCTCAGCTTTAACCGCAAGCGCTCCCGAGGCCCTTCTGAATCCAACCTTCAGGGATCCTGTCGAGCGATCAAGCAATGAATCTCCGTATGAGAAAGCCGGTGCTCCCGGGGTTCCTAAGGTGCCTTGAAAGATCTCCAGAATATCCGGATCACCGTCTCCGTCAGAGTCCTTGCTCGTCACATCACCGTCGATGTTGGGATCGAACCCGTTGGCAATTTCCCAAACATCCGACCCCGGGTCGGTATCCGAACCAAGGAGGAACACCGGATTGATTTGCAAAGATGGATCTCCTTGGAAGGTCGCCCGCATCACCGTATCGCCCTCAGCGAGCGCGAAGCTAAAAAGGTTACCGTCCAGCTCGACCAACTTGTCCGGGTCGTTCTCCAATCCGACATAGGGGCTCGTCGTCAACCCAGCGGCGATCATTTGATCTTCAATTTTCTGAGTCGCCATCACTCGATAGGAAAAGGAGGGACGCAGGGTGATCACTTTCCCTGAGACCGCCGGATCAATTCGAACCAGGTCGAAGGTATCGCCGACATCGAGCGAGAAGGGATCGAACTTTGCTTGGTTCAGCACGACTTGGAGTTCTCCATCCAAGTCCACCGTATCCCCGACAGTCAACTGGCTGTAATCGATCCCCGGGTTCTCGCCTTCGATGAAAAGACGAAGCATCCCCGTGCTGGTCTGAGTGAAGGTTCCCGTGACTTCTAGGCTTCCGTCCGTGGCGAAGACGCCCGAGTTTCCGATCGGTGAATCGATGACGAGTGGTGTCTCACGATTCTCACGGACGATCGAGAAGATGCCGTCGTTGCTGGTGAGGTTCGGAAGGATGGTTTCCTCCATAATGCGGATAATGATCAGGCCCGCATTGATCACATCGCCGATAATACTGCCATTTCCTTGGAAGACCCCGCCTTGCTCGATCACTAGGGGACCGTCCGTCAGCACCAGCGTCTCATTGACCCCGAGGCCGAAGTTCGCTCCTTCTTGAATCGTTAGGTCGCCCATTTCCACCGTGACATTGGAGGAGGAAGGGGACGAAGGTACCCGGTTCGCCGAGGTTGTCACACTCTGGCCGGGTTGCAGATTTCGGTAGTCCGGCGTGAACCGGGCCGTCACGGTGAGATTGCCGGTGATATGATCGAAGGGGACATCCCAGCCCTGGAAGATCCAGCCCGCATTGGCCGAGACGCTGGGTGCCAACGCTGACTGGTTGATTTCGATCATCTGGCTCAGTGGGCCGCCACCCGTGCGGGTCGCTTTTCCATCCAGATCGAAGGTGACGGTGTAAGGCGATCCGGTTGGAGGGTTGACGATGATATCGATATCGAAGGATCCGCCACCTCCGCGTCCATCATCGAGGGTTACGGTCAAAACGTCTCCGGCAGAGAAACCGGAGGGAGGAGTGTAGGTGATGAAGCTCTCACCCAAACTGGCCGTACCGCCAGCGCTAGTCGTTGATTCAACCGCCAAGACAGAAATGGTGTCCCCATCGGCGTCGCTCGCATTGGCCAGAATTTCGGAAACCGCCAGCTGTGCCGGCGTCTCGTATGCAGTGTTGAAAGAGGCTCCTGAGAAACTCACCGGACTGTTGCCGATGCCGGTCAGATTGAGCGTGAACCCCGATTGGTTGACATCGCTACTTTGGATTTCAAGCACCACGTTCTGGGGTCCAGAAACTGTTGGCTCAAACAAGATTTCATAGGACTCCATCGAACTTGGAGCGATCGTGTCCATGCCGACTCCATTGTGGGAGAAATCTCCACTCAGCGGCATCACCTGCACCGTCAGATTTACCGAGCCATCGTTGCGGATTTGCAAAGTGGTTGGCATTCCGCCGCCGATTGTCTGGGTTCCCAAGTCCAGCGTGTCGCCAGAGGCATAGGTGTTTCCGATCGTGTCTTCGACCACGAGGACGGGGGCGGGGATTCCCGCAACTTCGTGGCGGATGGGCTCGGCTGCGTCCCAATTGTCGTCTCCAGGTTGAGAAGCAGTGACCCAGATGGTTCCGGCACCGGTCGCAGTGAGCGTGTTGCCATCAAGAGTTCCGGCACCAGTCACGAAATAGTTGACGGGAAGCCCGCTCGTAGAAGTAGCCACCAAGTCCACTGACGAGCCCGAGGATAGCACGGGAGCGGGGAACGTAAGAATCTGCTGAGCACGAGCCGGGAGGGATCTCTTGGGGTAAGTGGTATCATATCCGTCACCGTCGCCGAGTTGGCCGTATGAATTGTCTCCCCAAGCACAGAGAGTGCCGTCGCTCCGCAATGCAACGGTGTGGTAACCTCCACAATCGACGAAAGACCAGTCGGTATCGCTGCCGATTTGCACGGGGCTTCTGCGCTGCGTGGTGGTTCCATCGCCGAGTCGGCCGTTTGAATTGTCTCCCCAAGCCCACAGCGTGCCATCGCTTCGCAAGGCGGCCGTGTGGGAATCTCCACAGGTTACAGAAGACCAGTCAGTCGCGGTGCCGATTTGGACGGGGCTGTTGCGCTGCGTGGTGGTGCCGTCGCCAAGTTGGCCCAAAGAATTGTATCCCCAAGCCCACAGCGCACCGTCGCCACGCAAAGCAACGGTGTGGTAACCTCCACAACCGACGAAAGCCCAGTCGGTATCCCTGCCAATTTGAACGGGGCTGTTGCGCTGCGTAGTCGTGCCGTCGCCGAGTTGGCCATAAGAATTGGCTCCCCAAGCCCACAGCGTGCCATCGCTTCGCAAGGCGACGGTATGATTGTCCCCACAAGCGACGGAAGACCAGTCGGTAGCGCTACCGATCTGGACGGGGCTGCCGCTCGCGCCACCGGTTGTGCCGCCGAGTTGGCCGTCAAAATTGACCCCCCAAGCCCACAGCGTGCCATCGCTGCGCAAAGCGACGGTGTGCTGAGATCCACAGGCTACGGAAGACCAGTCACTAGCAGTCTGTCGGACTTAGATCTCGATCTTATAAGCAGATCCTTTCAAGCTCCCGCATGGCAGCGAAGTTCGTTCATATTGATCACGACACCCCATTGTTGCTCCCGCCCGATCTGCGGGACTGGATTGCCAAAGACC
>CAZVMS010000173.1:0-7255 GCA_964628795.1 uncultured Haloferula sp.
CGACCGCTCGCAGCGGTCCCGGATCTCCTCGGCCCACTCAGGACTCATCGGACGCGGGCTTGCTCCGCTTTCGCCTCCAACAATCACCCAGTCGATTCCCCTGAGACTGAACCTCCCCAATGACCCAATCAGCGGCTCGCAGGAAAGAAATCTCACGGCAGCTGGAACCTTGCGAAGGTCGTCGATCCGATGGATCACGCGCTGGTCCTCCACGCTCACTCCCATCCAGACGTTTTTCGGCCATGGTAGGTCTGCCGCTACTTCAGCCAGGCGCTCCGACCTCTTGGTCAGGACTTGGAAGGTGAGATGAGGTCGGTCGGCCATCACCGCGAAGACCCGCTCGATGAAGTCGAACGGGACCTCCTTGTGGAACAAGTCACTCATCGAGTTCACGAACACAAGCGCCGGTTTGTTCCACTGGTAGGGGATGGCGAGTGCCGATTCGTGGGTCCGGATGGCGAAGCCGTCCCGGTACTTTTCGACCCCCATCGCCTTTAGCCGACGGCTCATGATCTCGGCGTAGCAGAACTTACAGCCTGCGGACACTTTGTCGCACCCCGTCGTGGGGTTCCAGGTGAGTTCGGTCCACTCGATGGAGCTGGCTGCCATGCCAAGAGGCTATTACGGATTTCTTAATGAGGCCATTTCTTTCGACGGGAATCCACAGGGAGGCTCATCGAATCGAAGGTCGAATGATCAGTTCTCTCGGCTCCTTGATCGCCTTTTCGCTGGCTCGAAGCCTTCCTCCTACAGAGTCGCCGAGTCTCCCTTCGGACCTCAACTTTCCGTAAACGGTTGGCGCTATTTTTGTCGGAAAAACACCCTTTGTGATGCAGTGCAGCGCAACATGCCCATCGGTTCGCAGTTCGCCAGACAAAATCCGCTCATGGAGTTCCTGTTCCAGCTGTTCAAGTTTCGTGAGTTGAATCCCCTCGAAAAGATCACCTTGAGCTTTCTCCGCCTCCATCGGGAAGTTCGCGTCTCCACCCAAATCATCCCTCCACACGATCTCAAGAAACTTCAACATCCCATACCAGTTGCCTGAGCCAAAGATCAGCCCATAGATATTACTTCCTTTCTTGATCGAGTAATCACCAAGGAAGTAGTCCGGCGGTGCCCACTCCCGATAGTGTTCGGCAACGCGTCGATGAACTTCTGAATGGGGTGTCTCCATCGGCACATCCAGATCATTCGAGAACTCCTCATTGAATCTTCTCTGATAGGAGGAGGCGAAGAAAAAGAGGATATCCGTTGTAGGTTTGCTCGCAAGCATTTGAAACGTACTGCGATCAACGTACTTCACCCCGCATTGGTCAAGAAACACCAACGATGGACCCTCACCGATCAGATGAATATTCTCTTCAAATGCATCTCTGAAATCATTGCAATCCACGCGAGGCGAGCACGGCAGGTCATATTCGTCACACGCTTTTCGAAGCGCAACTGCTTTCGCTTTCTTGCAGTCATTGAAATAGATTTCGATGCTCTTTCCACTCGCTTCAATGAGCCCCCTATTTGCTGCAATCTCATCGAGAAGAATGATCGGACTGCCCTTCAGGCCATTTTGATCCACGCCCGGCCCTGAAAAGAAATCAAAGAACCTGAGTGTTTTCCCAGCGAATTTCGGAGTGTGAAGGAAGACCTGCAACCACGCTTGGACATAGCTCTTATAGATGAAGAGTTTGGTCTGCGTAGCGTCATCGAACGGCTTTGCGTGGTGGTCACTCATTATTTCAAATTTGTTCCTTTGCCGACTTCTCAGCGATTATGAACGAAACTAGCGAACTAACCTTGAGCTCCTCCGCTGCCTCTCTGCCTCAAGTGCTCGTCCCATGAATGGAAAAAGTCATGAGAAAGGCTCTTGGCGAAGACGGTTCGTCGAATCTTCGACTGAGCCGACTCCACCCAATCGTGGAACCGGGCCTGCGGAATCTGATAGACACTGTTAGTCACTCCGAATCCTTGGCCTAGAATTGTATGGGCCGAGCCGGGGCTAAATGGACGTTTGTATTGCTTCACCCGCTTCTCCCCCTTGAGCCTGCAATCGATGTACTTGTCCACGAGATACTTCGCATAGGTCCGCATGTCGGGATCGGCTCCGATGGTTCCCGGGAGATCCCGCGCCGACTTACCCCGCGAATCGCGCGGCACCTTCACATTCACGCTGTTACCATCTCCAGCAAACTGCACGTTCCCACTTCCCGACTGCTTCTGACTTATCGAAGCTCGCTTCTTCGCCGCCTTCTTCTTCGGCTTCTTTGCCAGGATCTCGCGGACCTTCTTGTCGAGGTGGTCGGAGAAGCGCTTTCGGAACTCGGAGTGGCCCCGAAAGGTCCAGGGCAAGCCGGATTGCATCGCCTTCGCCCGGAACGCCCGAAGCATGTCGCGCTGGTCGGGATCGGAATCGGCACGAATGTCCTCGATGTCCGAGAAATACAGCATCACAGGAATTCCACGCGCCTGTGCGCGGGTGACCTCCTCGACGGTTCCCGAGTCATGGAGGCCGGTTGCGGTGCCGAGGCGCTGCCAGAAGATCGCAACGACGAGGTCAGCGGAGTCAATCAAATCCCCGTTGATCACCGCTTGGCCACGGGTATCCATCGACGGAACCGCATCGGTATTCCAGTGGACTTCTTTCAGTCCGCAGTTCGACGCCTCCCAATTCCGCTGGTTCCACTCGTGGATCACCTCCTTGGCAATCTCAGTTTCCTTGGCCACATCCCCAGGTCCGCAGAGGGCGATCTTGATGGTTCGCGTCGTCTTCATGTCTTCTGAATCTTCGCCTCAATCGCCGCGAGGTCGGTTCCATCGGGCATGATGAAGAGGCACTTTCCACCGCTGCGGGACTCCCATAGTGAGCCGATGGCCCGCTTCTCCTTGGCGTCGTCGGCAGTGACGAGGTAGCTTCCCTTATATTCCACTACCAACACGCGACCGTCGGTGAGCTGGGCAATGAAGTCGGGGTAAAACCAGTCGGTCGATGTCTGAAGACGGAATGATGTGGTGCGACGCGAAAGGTTCCTTGCCCAGAACTTGATTTCGGACAGGCCGTCGAGGAACTGGGCGCAGGAGAACTCCTCGGTCGTCTTGCCGGTGGCGCGCTTCTCCTTCAACTCGCCTGGCTTCGCTCCGAAGTAGTGCTTCTTGAAGTCGAAGCCGCCGTCGTAGAGCCAACTCGGCTCGTAGCTCATCTTCGCGAAGTTGATCTTCATGTCCTCGGGAACCACCAACGACGATTCCGGCAGGAGCCACTGCTTGAATGCCTCGGTGCGCTCCGAGTCACGGTGTTCCTGAATCCGCTTCTCGATGTGGTCACGCAATCGATAGCGGTCGAGCGCAAGCAAACTGACATCCTCCGAACCGATACGGGCCATCAGACCTTGAATGGTCTTCCGCAAAAAGGCGGCAGCTTCTCCGACCGGGATGTCGGTGTGATCGATACGGCGGTCCAGCCATCCGATCAGCATTTCGATGGTCCAGTCCTGACTGCCACCAAGCTGCATCACCTGCTGATGGAGGGTGCCGACGAAGTCCGCGTCGGCTTCCTCGCTCAAAACCCCGGCCTTCACGGTGTTCTTCTCGCCGACATCCACGTAGCCGGCCCGCCCTATCGGACGTTTCCTCGGGTCGTAGGCGTCTGGTAGCGAGGCATCCTTCTCACCGAGTCTCCACGGGTGTTCTAGGAGGAAGGTGCTTTCGAAAATGAACAGGTCTCCCTCTTCATCCACGCATAGCAGCGGCACCTCGAAGTCCTCGCCCAATTCGTAGGGCGATGGCAGTCGCGGTTTACCCGTGCCGAACACCTTCTCTGCCTGCCTCACCGTTTCAGCGGCACTGCGGATTTTCTCCTTAGCGGCTGGAGCGGTGGCGCAATCCGCCAGCGAGTCCTCCTCGTCTTTCGATAGCGGAGCAAAAATCGTCAGGTTTCCCGTGGCGACATCCAGACGAGCTTTCCCGCCGAGCGCATTGACCTGGGCGGTAGCGGCAGCGGTGTCGAGTTCGTCCTTGGGGCTCAGCGTGATCGTCTTCGGCTGGGCACCCAGTGCCAGACTGCCGGGGACCACCGGCATGATGATCCGCTCGGCCTCGGCGGCGGTGAATCCATTTCCTTCCAAGGCATCGCGAAGCTCGGCGAGCACTTCGTGGATACTTTCCGAGATGGAGAAAACGAACGAGCAGTTCAGATCGGGGTGCTGCTTCTCCTTGGCATTCGGAAGCCTCAGGATGCGACCGACGATTTGCTCGATGGCGGTGGCCGAGCGCGTCTCCCTCAAACTGCACAGCACGTAGGCGAAGGGGCAGTCCCAGCCTTCACGCAGCTTCTGGACGGTGATGATCACCCTTACCGGACACTCTGGAGAACGAATCTCCTCGGGCCCGGGAAGTTCGTCGACCTTGCCCGTGGCGATACAAATCTGTTCCTTCCCGATCCCGAAATCCGCGACCAGTCGTTTGCGGAGGTCCTCGCAATCATCCACCCGATTGGCTTGGATCAAAAGGATCGGCCGAATGTATTCGCCGGTATGCTGGGATTCGGCCAAGGCGATCTTTTCGAGGTCGGAGCGCAGCGTGAGTGCTTCGGTGAGGAGTTGATCCTTCTGGCTCGGATGACGAGTCACCACCTTCACCGGCAGCTTGACCATGTGGGATGCTTTCAGCTCGGACGCCGACACGAAGTGCAGCACATTCGACGGCATCTTCTTCCGTGCCGGGGTGGCGGTGAACTCGATGATGCAGGACGGCAGCACGTTGCCAAGCATGCTGAAGGAAAGATCGGTCCGCGCATTGTGCGCCTCATCCACGAGAACGATCGGACGGCGCAGGCGCAGGACATTCACCAGAGACGGGAGCAACTTGCCTCCCGGTCCGGGAAGCAGGTCATCCTTCCGGTTCTCCGGGAGATTGAGAAAATGCTCCGAAAGACTGCCGTTCTGGGCATAGACTCGACGACCGGTGGTATCCTCAGCACGGAATGCCTGAATCGTGGCAACGATGATCACCGTATTTCCTTCCACCACTCCACGCGAAAGCCCGAGCGCCTCCTCGATGGTCAGGACCTCAACAGGACCGGCACATGAGGTCTCCAAGGCACGGCGGTAGGCGTGTCGAGGGTCACGCAGTGCATCCGCCGTCTGAGTGAGAATCGTCTGGCTTGGTACCAGCCACAAGACCACCGCCGTTTCCGCCTGAAGAAGTGAGCGTTTGGCGATGCCGGACGCGTGACAGGCCAACAAGGTCTTCCCTCCCCCGGTCGGGACGCGAAGGCACGTGTAAGGCATCCGCGGAGCCAGACCATCCGCGATCACCGGGATGTAGGGAGACTCCGGAAACTCATTCGTCGTCAGAACCTCGTGGAATGCGGTATGCAGTTCACTGCCAGCCGAGACCTTCTTGAGAAAGACTTCGAGCGAATCGAGAACTCGGTTTTGGTAAGGCTTGAGGGTGATCATGAAATCCGAATCTCGTAAGGGGTTTGGCGGACGGTGATGCCCTGATCGGCAAGCCGGTCGCGGCTCAGTAGGCAGCCGGCACAGTAGATGACCTTCGGCCCATCGTGCTCAGGAAGTTGAGCGAGGATCTTGCGATTGAGCACGTTCCCGCCATTGGATGACTTGTCACCGAGAATCCCGTTGAAGAGCAGGTAGACGGCGACACCTCGGCAAACTCCGATCAACGGCGTATTGGGAACTCGCTCGCGCGGCAGAGGCTCACCGGTTTCGGTAAAATAAACATGCCGGGCCAACTCGCCGAACTTCACCGAATCGCGGATTTGCCCCGACTCGTCGAAAAGCGGTGTTCCCAGCTCACAGAAGCGGAAGCCGCCGCCAAGTCCGGGCACCTTCTCTTTCTTCGCATTGGTGTAACCCTCAGAAGCCCTACGATTCCGCTCGGCAGTTACGTCCCTCGCGACATCTCCGCTCATTTCAATCAGGATGAATCTCCGAGCATTGACCTCGCCATCCCCTTCAGGCACCGGCTTAGTCGATTCATCATGATTCATCTTAATTACTGCGTGACCAGTAGTTCCGGATCCAGCAAATGAATCCAGCACAAGATCGCCAGGATTCGTCGCGATCTGAAGAATACGCTGAATCAGCCGGGTCGGTTTGGGCGTGATAAACACATCCGCCGAGCTCTCAAACTCAAGAACCGAAAGCAGCTCCTTTTTTGCCTCCTGCGTGTGCCCCACACCGCCATGAAGCCACAATGTCTGCGGAACCACCCCATCCTTCACTTCACTGATAAACCGCTTCAGCCGAGGCATATTATCACCTTTTGCGCCCCACCAAATCCGCCCGTCAGCATCCAGCTCGTCGAACTTGCTTTTCGCAACCCGCCAATACATTCCAGATCCAGGCCCCTTGATCACCCTCCCTGACGGGCAGGTCACTGGATATGTTCCTTCCGAATAGTAGTTTCGTGCCTGAAGATCGCCTGACGTCCACGGCCCCCGATGATCATTATCTGGGTTCTTATAGCGAGTTTTCGCTTCCTCACTCCTGGGAATCAAATTCGGGCGCCAAACCTCCGCGTTACGCGCGTACACGACCACATAGTCGTGGTCCTCCGAGAAGTGTTTGGCGGAGTTCTTTGGAGCAAACACCTTCTGCCAAAGAATCGTTGCAACGAAGTTTTGCGGACCAAAAATCTCGTCCATGATAAACCGAAGCGACTGAACTTCATTGTCGTCAATACAGACGAATATCGATCCATCACGGGCTAGAAATTCTCTCAAAATCGCGAGCCGTGGGTACATCATGCACAGCCATCGGTCGTGCCGGTCCAGCGTCTCGCCCTCCTTGCCGACCACCTTCCCGATCCACTCTCGAATCTCAGGACTGTTGACGTTGTCGTTGTAGGCCCACCCCTCATTGCCTGTGTTGTAGGGCGGGTCGATGCACACGCATTTTACTTTCCCCGCGTAGTAGGGAAGCAGCGCTTTGAGGCCGACAAGGTTGTCTCCCTGGAGGATCAGGTTTCCCGAACCCGGATCGCCACATGAAAGCTCCGGTACGTCCTTGAGGAGCTGGAACGGGACTTCGTGGTGATGTTTGATGACGGCTTCCTTGCCGATCCAGTTGAGTGTGGGCATTTGGGCGTGAAGGGTGTGATCGGAAAGGAAGTCGTTCTGACCGGGCGAGACTAGGCTCCTCCTCCTAGGTTGACCCTATTCGAAAAGCCGCTGACCGGCCGAAAACACGTCGCAGCCTGCGTATGAATCATTCATTGAAAATAAAATAAATACCTTGAAAAG
>CAZVMS010000174.1:0-6476 GCA_964628795.1 uncultured Haloferula sp.
TCACTCCCCCTCAAGAACCCCACGCCCAAATGCAGCGCAAACGCCACCACCACGGCCTCGCATGGCCACGACTCGACCCCCACGACCAGGTCGCCTGCCATTTCTGTGACGCCTTGCAAGCTGCTCCGCGCCTCAACGAAGGCGATGCCGCCCTCTGTGGAAACTGCGGCGAAGTCCTTTTTCAAAACCGGCCCCGCTCGCTCTCCCGCGCCACCGGATTCTCCATCGCCGCACTCATCTTCATGTGCCTCGCCCACTCCTTCCCCTTCCTCACCATGGAAGCCGCAGGAAACCACACCGAACTCAGCCTCCTCGAATCCGCCCGCATCCTCATCGAGGACGGCAACGTGATCCTCTCCTTCCTCTCCGTCTTCTTCACCATCATCGCCCCGCTCATCCTAACAGGCGGCCTGCTCTACATCGCCGCTCCGCTAAGTTACGGAAAAGCACTCCCCGGATCGATCGCCCTCACCCGCCTGATCCAACACTCCGAACCCTGGTCCATGCTCGAAGTCTTCCTGCTCGGCTTCCTCGTCTCGCTCCTCAAGCTCGGCCACGTCGCCGACCTTCACTTCGGCATCGGCCTCTGGGCGCTCGTCGCACTCGTCCTCTGCATCGCCGGCACCATGGGAGGCATCGACCGACGCGAACTCTGGGATCGCCTCGAACTCGCCATCCACCAACAGCAAAAACACCCGAAAGCGAACACCCAACCCGCCCCTCAGGAATGAACGAGCAAGCGGGAACATTCGCCGCCGATCAAGGTCTCGCCTCGTGCCACACCTGCGGAAAGGTCACGCCAGTTGCCGAGCAGCACTGCACTCGTTGTCACGCCCATCTCCACTTGCGCAAACCCCACAGCCTCGCCCGCACCTGGGCATTCCTGATCGCCTCGATCGCCTTCTACATTCCCGCCATGGCGCTGCCCGTGATGAATGTCAGCGGCCTCGGCACTGCAGCCGCCGGCGGTTCCAGCGGAGGCAGCACCATCATCTCCGGCGTCATCACCTTCTGGAACATGGGATCCTATCCCGTCGCCATCATCATTTTCACCGCCAGCGTCCTCATCCCGCTGCTCAAAGTCGTCGCCCTCATCTGGCTTTGCCTCGCCGCCTCCGGCAAACTCACCGGCCCGCCACGTAGCCTCGCCCTCACCTACCACATCACCGAACTCCTCGGTCGCTGGTCGATGGTCGACGTCTTCGTCGTCGCGATCCTTGCCTGCCTCGTGCGCCTCGGCGCGATCATGACCATCACCCCGGGCCCCGCAGCACTGGCCTTTGCTTTCGTCGTCATTCTCACTATGATCTCCGCCATGTCCTTCGACCCCCGCCTCATCTGGGACCAGCGACGCGGCAAAAAAATTTCCACTCCATGAGCGAAGATCCCGCTGAATTCCACGCCACCGTCCGTCGCCGCCGCCGCATCAGCAGCGTCTGGCTCGTCCCCGTCGTCGCACTCTTCCTTGCCGCTTGGCTGATTTGGAAAAACTATGCCGACAAGGGACCACTCGTGACCGTGAACTTCCAAACGGCTGACAGCATCAAGGCCGGCGAAACCGAGGTCCGCTGTCGCTCCGTGCGTGTCGGCGTCGTCGAAAAAGTATCACTCGCCGATGACATCGGCTCTGTCCACGCCGAGCTCCGCTTCTCCCCCACCGCAGAAGACCTGCTGCGCAAAAACACCCGCTTCTGGGTCGTGCGCCCCCGTGTTTCCGCCAGCGACATCTCCGGCCTAGGCACCCTCATCACCGGTGCCTACATCGAGCTCGAGCCCGGCAGCGGCGAGCAAGGCTCCCATCACTACACCGGACTCGAAGAACCTCCCGTCACGGCCGCCAATGTCCCAGGGCTCCGACTCACCCTCGTCGCCGAAGATGCCGGCTCGCTCGGGGTCGGCGCGCCGCTCTATCATCGAGGCTTCGAGGTTGGCAAAGTCGAACGCCGAACCCTCGATATCGATGCCCGCCGCATTCGGTACGAAGTCTTCATCGAGGAAGAATACGCCAGCCTCGTCAACACCGGCACCCGTTTCTGGAATACCAGCGGCATCGATGTCAGCGCCGGCGCCGATGGCTTCAAATTCCGCACTCCATCCTTCCAGGCCATGGTCATCGGCGGTGCCTCCTTCGCCGTGCCAAAAGGTGTCAACGCCGGCGAACCCGCGGAAGACGGCTCGGTCTACACCCTCTACGAAGACGAAGCCGCCGCACGCGATGCCTCTTTCGATGTCGACCGTAAGGCGCTCCTCTTCTTCGACCACTCCGTGCGTGGCCTCAACCGCGGCGCCCCTGTCGAATTCCGCGGCATCCCCATCGGCCGCGTCGTCGATATCACCTTCAAATACTCGCCGCCAGGCGACTCGCGTGTGCCCGTCCTCATCGAATTCGACACCAACACGCTCCGCCGCGCCACCGAGGATCAGAGCGACGGCACTCTGCTCCTTTCGGAAGCTGTTAGAAAAGGACTGCGTGCCAAACTCGGAACCGGCTCGCTCCTTACCGGCGCCATGTTCATTGACATCGACTTCGTCCCCGGCGCCTTTCCGGCCACCCTCGGCAAACTCGACGACTTCGACATCATCCCGACCGAGTCCTCGGGCTTCGCCCAAATGGAAACCAAGATCAACGCGATCCTCGCCAAGCTCCAGGCACTACCGCTCGACGACACCCTCGCCAAATTCGGCAACGCCGCCGACGAGACCGCCAAGACCGTGGCCGACGCAAGAAGCACGCTAACATCCATCGAAGAAACCCTCGCTGAAATGAAGAAAATCCTCGGCTCCGAGGAAACCCAGAGCGTCACCAAGGAACTCAACTCGACCCTCGCCGAACTGCGAACTTCCGTCGAATCCCTCGGACCATCAGGCACCATGCAAGGCGACCTCCGCCGCACCCTCGACGAACTCCGCTCCGCCCTCCGCTCCTTCGACTCGCTCTCCAGAAGTCTCGACGAAAAGCCCAACTCGCTGCTTTTTGGCCGCGACTCATCAGGCAACCCCACCCCGAAGGCTCGCCGTTAACTCCCCTAGAACATGCACCCCATCCTCATCAATCGGCGCCTCTTCCTGCTGCTCGCCCTCACCGCCTGGACCCTCTCATCATGCTCCACCAGCCTTTCCTACTACATCCTCACCCCCGAAGGCCCCGCGCCCTCCGGCGGAGGAAAAGGCATCGGCGTCGGCCCCGTCAGCATCGCCGCCTACCTCGACCGCGAAAACCTCGTCTTTCAGGAATCCGGCAACCGCCTCGCCGTCGCCGAATCCCACCGCTGGGCCGGCGACCTCGAAGATAACATTTCATCCGTCCTCGCCACCAACCTCGGCCGCCAAACCAAGACCGGCAACGTCCGCACCTACCCATGGGCCGACGACGGCGACCTCCGCTACCAGATCAGCGTCGACATCCGCCAGCTCCACGGCACCGCCGATGGCGACGCCTACATCGAAGCCGCCTGGCGCGTCTATTCGCTCCCTGACCGCCGCATGACCACCTCAAAATCCTGGTCCGGCACCGAGCCGCTGACGGCCGATGGCTACGACGAACTCGCCGCCGCCGAATCCCGCCTTCTAGCCCGCCTCGCCGCTGAAATTGCCAGTTCGCTTTGATTCCGGTCCTTCCCGCATAAACTCGGAAATACTTGCCTAATCCGCGCCCCCGACCTACCTCCCCCGACATGTCCACCGAGACCACACTGATCCTCTTCAAGCCAGACGCTGTTTCTCAAAGCATCGTCGGCACCGTCCTCGCCCGCTTCGAAAAGGAAGGCTTCAAGATCCGCGGCCTCAAGGTCATGGCTCTTAGCGACGAGATCCTTGCCGAGCACTACTCGCATATCGCCGACAAGCCCTTCTTCCCATCCGTCCGCGGTTTCATGCAGGAGACCCCCGTCGTCGCCCTCGCTCTCGAAGGCGAAGACGTCATCACCCGCGTCCGCGACCTCCTCGGCCCGACCGACTCCAAGGAAGCGGCTGCTGGCACCATCCGTGGTGACTTCGGCGACAAGGGAGAAGACTCCAAAATGCGCAACATCTGCCACGCCTCCGACGGCCCTGAAGCCGCCGAAGCCGAGCTCAAGCGCTTCTTCAACGAAGGTGAGATCATCTAATCTGAAGAAGGACTTTGTAAGTCCTTTCGCCTCACCTAAGCGGCCTCTTCCCTCCGGAAGCGGCCGTTTTTCATTCCAGCCCCCAATCTCAAATCCCAGATCTCAGATCCCAGATCCCAGATCCCAGATCCCAGATCTCAGATCTCAGATCTCAAATCTCAAATCTCAAATCTCAAATCTCAAATCTCAGCTAACGAAGCTATCGACACCCCTGTCGCCCCGGTCAAGCCACACCTTCCGCTCTTGAATCTGGATTCTGGTCTCTGGAATCTGCCCTCCTTACCACCACCAAAAACGGCGCCTTCTCCCTCGCCGGCTCCCCGACCTCCAAATCAAAAACCACCGGCCCCTCATCCCGAATCCGCTCCAATCCCATCACCACCGCATCCGCTTCCTCCTGCCCACCCGGATGCCCGGAATAACAAACAATCGTCATCACCCCACCCGATTTCAGCGCGAAAAGTGACTGCACCACCGCCTTGCCCGTCTCACCCACCTCCGTGATCACTGCATGATCCCCGCCCGGCAGGTATCCCAGATTAAACATCACCGCCGTCGTCGCATCCCGCCCCACCCGCTCCAGCAATTTCCCGTGCGACTCCTGCCGCAATTCGACCCACTCCCCCACACCCGCCTCGTCCACCCTTGTCCGCGTGGAAATGATCGCCGGCTCCTGCACATCAAAAGCCAGCACCCGACCCGACTCGCCCACCAATCGCGCCAAAAACAAGGTATCGTGCCCGTTTCCAGCCGTCCCATCCACCACCAGATCCCCCGGCTTCACCACCTCCGATACCACCCGATGGGCCGCCGCTGTCGGTCTCTCAATCATCATGCCCACAACCTCCAGTATCACGCCCAGTCAGCAAACCTTAAACTTGACACTTGAATCTCCGCCCAATTTCTCCAGTTTGCGCGCCCCACCGCGCCTAAATGCAGTGGAAACAAGAATAAAATATCAAGACCACCATGGCCGCGAAGATCTACACCAACAAGGATGCCACCCTTGCGACACTTAAGAAGAAAACCCTCGCCGTCATCGGCTTCGGTTCCCAAGGACATGCCCACGCCCTCAACCTGAAGGACAGCGGCATGAACGTCATCATCGGCCTCTACGCCAAATCCAAGTCCCGCGAAGTCGCCAAAAAGCTCGGCTTCGAAGTCATGGACACCGCCGATGCCGTGAAGGCTGCCGACGTGATCTTCGTCGCCGTCCCCGACACCAAGATCGCCGAGGTTTACAACAAGGACATCGCCGCCAACCTCACCAAGGGCAAGACCCTGCTCTTCTCGCACGGCTTCGCCGTTCACTTCAAAACCATCGAAGCCCCGACTGACGTCAACGTCATCCTGGTCGCTCCCAAGGGACCGGGTCACACCGTGCGTTCGCAGTTCGTCGACGGCAAGGGCGTTCCCGGCCTCATCGCCGTGCACAACGACGCCGATGGCAAAGCCAAGAAGATCGCCCTCGCATGGGCCCGTGGCATCGGCTGCACCCGTGCCGGTGTCTTCGAAACGAACTTCAAGGAAGAAACCGTCACCGACCTCTTCGGCGAACAAGTCGTCCTCTGTGGCGGTGCCTCCGCACTCGTCAAGGCTGGCTTCGAAACTCTCGTCGAAGCCGGTTACCAGCCTGAGATGGCCTACTTCGAGTGCCTTCACGAACTGAAGCTCATCGTTGACCTCATGAACGAAGCCGGCATCGCCGGCATGCGTTTCTCGATCTCCGAAACCGCCGAATGGGGCGACGTCTCCGTCGGCCCGAAGATCATCGACGCCTCCGTCAAGAAGCGCATGCAGAAGCAGCTCAAGGAAATCGAATCCGGTAAGTTCGCCAAAGAGTGGATCGCCGAAGCTGACGGTGGCTGCAAGAACTTCAACCGCATCCGCAAGGAAGAATCCAAGCACCAGATCGAGAAGGTCGGTGAGCGCCTTCGTTCCACCATGAGCTGGATCAAGCAGAAGAAGATGGCCAAGGGCGCCGCCCAAGCCAGCTACGTCTCCGCCTCCAAGTAATCCCTCACGATTACCCAACTCTCAAAGCCCGGTCCTCCCCAGAGGCCCGGGCTTTTTTCTCATCCTGAGGAAACTCAGAGTTTCCGCAAATAGCCGATACTTTCCTCAATGCTTAGAATCGGATGAGGCGACTGGTCCTGCTCGACATGGCAATGCACCACTCCCGCCTCCTGACCTGCCATGAGGATGGGCTCCATTGGAATCATCCCGTTGCCAGTAGTGTTCGGCATGCTCGCTGCTTGTTGAAACGAATTTCTGAATGTGACAAAACCGTCACTTGTACTGTTAGTTGATTTCTGGTTTCCTTCGCTCGTGGGCCGCGCCAAGGACAAGATCGACGAAAAGAAACTCTCC
>CAZVMS010000175.1:0-1965 GCA_964628795.1 uncultured Haloferula sp.
GACGAGGCTGATCCCCATCATCCGCCACGAGCAGGGCGGCTTCGCTGGCTTTGGCGACAGCGGTGCGTTGAGCTTCGGTGAGAGTGAGGGACGTTTCTCGCGGCTGATGCCAAAGCACAGGCCGTCGTCGCTGGATGTCGAGAGGGCGCGGCAGCAACTCAAGCTACTCGGCATGAACATCGCGAACCGTGGTTTCGACCCGGGCATGAACTGATCATGGAACAGAGCGACCAGAGTATCGTCGTGGTTTTCGGCAAGCAGCAGGTGAAGCAGCGGAAGCTCGCGCACTTCCTGAAGCACTACGGCACCGACGTGCTACCCGAGGGGCCGGAACTCGCGAAGCTGATGGGCACGTTTCAGTTCTTCGTCGAGGGCTGGGACGACGTGCCGGAGGAAATCTACGCCATCCCGGACATCCGGAAGTTCTACGCCCAATTCCACAAGACGTGGCCCTACTGGTTCTACTTCTGCGACCTACGGACCGAGACGTTGCAGATGATGACCTTCTGTCTGTTGCCAAACCTGCAAGGATTCAAGCGCCTCGGCGAGCCTCAGGCAGCCGTTGAGTATGATCCGCTGGAATTGCTGCGTTTCATCACGCAGAACTTCGCGCCGCTGAACCTGATGATGGAACGGGCCGGGATCAGTGAAATGGACATCTACCAACGGAGCGGCGACATCTTCCGCTACTTCGGACTGCCCTACGATGCGCCGCCTGAGTAGTCTTGGTGGGTCTATCCGGTTCTTGCGGTTGGAGAGTTGAAGTGTGACGTTACCAACTGGTAACGTCTTGGGAGTAAACGGTCAACACAACCCCTCTATCCAAGCGCGGCCGGATTGAGGTAGGCTCGCGGTCTATGGAAACACCTATCGACTCGCCTGCCGGTCCCATCATCAAGAGTGACCGCACCGGTCGCACCCGTTACAGCGCCGAGTACAAGCGCGAAGTTCTCGACGCCTTCGAGTCCAGCAGCCTCAGCGCGCCGGTTTTCGCCCAGCAGTGCGACATCAAGTATCCCACCTTCGCGGCGTGGCTTGCCAAACGAAAGCTGGGTAATCGGCTCCACGTCTCGCCAGCCTGCTTCACCGTAGAGATCATCAAGCGCCTCACCCAGGTTCGCAAAAACGCCCCCGACGCAGTGCCCGTCACCCCAGCGCTCGAACCCTGCCTGCTGCCCGGCAGCGTTCTAACACCATCTCTGGGAGCGTATCTTCTCACCCAGAGATTCTGCTACCACAGCACCTTCTACCGCGAGCAATGGAAGCTCAAAGCCGCCCACGGCATCGAGCTCACGCGAAACCTCATGTGTTCCTGGCACGACCACCTCGCCGATCGTTTATTTCCGCTCTACGACCTGATCGCCGCAAGCTTCCGCAGCGCCACCTGCGTCAGAATCGACGAAACTCCCGTGCGCTGTCTTCAACCTGGCCTCGGCAAGACCGCACTCGGTCAATTCTGGGCCTACCATCATGTCGAGCACGGCCCGCTTTTCGATTGGCACAAAATCGGCGTCGTAGCATCACGCCCGTCACCTGGCTCAAGCTCCAGGGAGAAGCGGTTCACGCCGACGATACCGCACCAGCATAGAAGCCAGAGATGCCAGACCTCTCGCAAAAATACGAGAGGGGCTCTATTGACCGCTTGAGTTCCAGGCAGGTGTTGGGCCATTTTTACCAATGAAAGGCGCTGCGCACCTCCCACAAGCGCCCGACACCCTCTGCAGACCGCCCGCTTCAACTCAAAATTCGAAAATCACCCTGCCCGAATGGCTTTTTGAATAGGGTCGGGCTAGTATGTCGCTGGCCTTTGGCCCTCATGAAGAGCGATCGGTGTGGAAAACTACGTTGTTTTTCCTGCCCAGACTTGTCGTAGCCTGGCGATGGAATCGGCCCAGGGAGCTTGCCTGTAAATCCAGACGCGCACCCACCGGATGAAGCGCTGGGTCCTCTGGGTGGCTCTCTGGA
>CAZVMS010000176.1:0-13229 GCA_964628795.1 uncultured Haloferula sp.
TCGAACTCGACGCGCAACTGGCGGTCGGTGCGGTGGGTGATCTCGATCTCGACGAAGGTCACGTCGGAGACGCGCCACGGCTTGGGTATGGATTTCTTGGCCATCCAGCCAGCGTGGAACCGGCCCGCTCAGAAAACCAGATTTCAGCGAGGTGCGCGTTTACCCCGCTTACTAAGCGGGGTAAACGCGGCCACCTTGACAGCACTCAGGCGGCGCGGTCGCGGCCGCTAGCGGGTGCCAGCAAAAAGGGGTCGAACAATTATTCTTGCAACCCTTCCTTGGCGTCCCCGGAAGAAAGGTCCGTGACAAGGGAGAAGGGGCATTGAAGAGCTGCTTCTTAAGAGTTGCGGCACCAGCTGTGACCTTGGCGAAAACTCACCCTCGAGGGGCGCGGCGGGCGTCATTGGTTGATACGTTGCCACGCTGCACTAGGTGGGTAGGGCCTCGTCTTCGGCTGATTCGGCGAGGCGGGCTTCGGCTTCGAGGGGGATCTCGATGGTGAAGCGGGTGTCGTCGCCGGGGGTGGAGGTGACGCGGATCGAGCCACCGTGGGCTTCGATGGCGCGCTTGACGATCGAGAGTCCGAGTCCGGTGCCTTTGATCTCTTCCTGGGAATGATGCTTTTCCACGCGGTAAAAGCGGCGGAAAATATGGGCGAGGTCGGCGCTTGGGATGCCAACTCCATCGTCGGCGACCCAGATGCGGGTGACACCATCTTCGCGGACGCAGCCGATGGTGACGGTGAGTCCTTTGCGGGGGTTCTGCTTGAGGGCGTTTTCGACGAGGTTGAAGAGCACCTGGGTCCAGTAGAAGCGATCGCCTTGGAAGATGAGTTTTTCATCGGGCATCTCGATCTTGATCTTAGCCTGCTGACCCTGGATGACGAGTTCGAGGCGTTCGAGGACGTCCTGGATGCAGGAGCGGACTTTAAAGGGCTTCACCTTGAGGGCGGCGGCTTCACCCGACTCGAGACGTGAGATAACGAGCATGTCCTCGACAATCCGGGCGATGCGCTCGGAGTGCTTGCGCATGACACTGAGGAAACGGCGGGCGATGGCGGGGTCTTCTAACAGGCCGTCGTCGAGCAGGTTTTCAAGGTAGCCATTGATGATGGCCAGCGGCGTCCTGAGCTCGTGGGAGGCGTTCGCCACGAAGTCTTTTCGGATCTGTTCTGTTTGATGTTCGCTGGTCACGTCACGAATGACCACGCGGGTCGTTGGATCTTCCTCCGGGCTGCCGGAGACACGGGCGGCATCGATCACCCAAGCATTCACGCCGCGCTGTTCGAGGTCTCCGAGCGGGGAGGCTTGCTGGGGAAGGATGATGCGTTTGTGGGTCGCTTCGCCTGAGTCCAGGCAGGCCATCAGGGCCTCGGTCATGCGGCGATCGAGAAAGGCTTCGGGAACGGAGAGCCCGATGAGTTCGCGCCCGCGGAAAAGTTGTTTGGCGGCCTTGTTGGCGAAGAGGATTTGGGCATCCGAGTCGACCAGCAAGAAGCCTTCGTCGAGGGCGTCGAGGAGTTGGTTGCGGTCTTGGCGTGCTTGCTTGAGGTCGAAATCGAGCCGGGATTTCCAGGCGCTGAGTTCCGCGGCAAACTCGCGACGAGCCCGGCGCAGGCGCAAGGCCATGAGCGCGAGGGAGACCAGCGCAGCTGCAAGGGAGATATTGGCGAGATGTTCGTTCATCCTCAGAGGGATGAGACGCAGTAACCAATCCCGCGGACTGTTTCAACCATCGCTGCATGTTCGCCGAGTTTCTGACGGAGTCTTTTCATGTGGGTGTCCAGCGTGCGGCTGTGGACGTCGTCGCTGTAGCCCCAGACGGTGCGCAGCAGGTCGTTGCGGTCCTGGGGCTTTCCCGCTCGTTCGGAGAGAAAGACAAGCAGCTTGAATTCGGTGGAGGTCAGTTCGACCGGTTCGCCTTCGAGGTAGAACTTGAGGTCGTTTTTATCGAAACGGAAGGGGCCGTGTTCGAAGGAGACGGAGCCGGGGGTGGCTTCCGAGCGTTTCAGCACGGCTTGCACGCGGAGCATCAGTTCCTTCGGTGAGAAGGGCTTGGTGAGGTAGTCGTCGGCACCGGCTTCGAGGCCCTTGATTCGGTCCTCGGTCTGGGCACGCGCGGTGAGCATGATGACGGGGACGTCGCGGGTGCGTGCATCCCGGCGGATCTCCTTAAAGACCTTGAAACCATCCTTTCCGGGAAGCATCAGGTCGAGGATCACGAGGTCCGGACACCGGTGGAGCGCCATGCTGGCCCCTTCGATGCCGTCATAGGCTTTGCTGACCTCATAACCTGCCCGCTCGAGATTGAAGCCGATCAGGTCGGCTATGTCTCGCTCATCCTCAATGATCAGAACTCGCTGCATTCGGGTTTAGCTAAGGCGATTTGGTCACCAGTCAAACGAGCGCTCGGTGACAAAATCGTCGCAGATGCCTCGATGCAAGTCATGAAGACCTACTGGTTTGCCATTTTGGCGTGCCACTCGGCGTAGATTTTCGGGGAAATCTCCGAGGGTTTGATCTCCGAGCGACCGCCCCAAAAGACATTGGTGTAGGTGATGGGGATGCCGACGGATTCGAGGTGGCGGTCGATCGCGGCCTTGTGTTCGAGCACCTTGTCCTTCTCAGTGCCGTGGACCACGCCCATGATGTTGACGTTTCCGAACTGCGGTCCGCCCTCGCGCCAGTAGGCGTGGGTCATGCAGTGGTGGCGACCGACTTCGCCGCCCGCTTCCTGCTCGCGGCCTTTCGGCACGGCCCAGTGGAAGAGTCCGTTGAAGCGGGTGACGCGTTCGCCGGCGGAGGAAGGTTTGACGTGCTCGAGGAAGGTTGAGAAGCGACCGATGACTTGTTTGTCATTCAGCGACCGGGCGACAGCGCAGAAGCGCTCGCGACTAACACCGGCGGCTTCGGCTCGACCGCTCCAGGGATCGGCGATGATTTCGTCGGGAGTGAGCTCCTCTTTCAGGGAAAGCAGCACGCTCCATTCTTCATCGGTGAGATCGGCGGGGACGGTGGTCATCATCACGGCGGGTTGATCGAGCTTCGCGCCGGGTTCGAGGCCCTTGCGGCGCATGTGACCGACTCCGAGAGCGAAGACGCCGTTGGCGGGCATGAGCAAATACTCATCGGCGCCGACGAGGTTTTTCAGCACGGTGGCGTGGTGGTCGAGCGACTCTCCGACGGGCACCTTGAGGGTCGTCCACAGACGATAGCCTGAGCCGGAGACCTCGGTATCGGTCGAGCGAATGACGACGTGACCGGAGAAGGGGTCTTCCTTGGCCATGAAGTCGAAGGCGTCGTTGAGTTTTTCCTCGGGCAAGCGCCAGGCGACGAGGGCACCGTGGGCGAGCTTGGTAGCGAGCAGGGTCTGGCGGACGCGACGAATCACGCCGGCTTCGAGCATCGCGCGGATGCGTTCGAGGACGGTCTCGAGGTCGACGCCGCATTCCTCGGCAATGATGTGGAAGGGCTTTTCCTGGAATCCGGAGACGAGGTCTTCAGAAACGGCGAGAATTTTGGCGTTGATCGGGTCGTTGTGTTCGACGGGGGCGGTCTGCATGCGAGGAAGCTAGGGGAAGATGGTGGCGACCGCCATGCGGAAATTGCGGCATTCGAGCCGGGAAATGCGGTGGCGCACCGACTGGACCCATTGAAGACTTCACATCGTTGCCCGAATATCTTCGTGATTTGCGGCAAGTCTGGAGGCAGGATTGAAGCCGGGTGGGCGATTCGCAAGAGCTAGCGTGCCCGCCGACTTATTGAATCGATACCTGAAGCGGTCATTTCTGAAATTGTCATGAGAATCCTTGTTAAACTCTTTTCCCTGCTTGCCGTCTCTCTGTCGCTGGCTTCCGCCGCTGATTCGAAACCGAACATCATCTACATCCTCGCCGACGATTTGGGCTATGGAGATATCGGCTGTTTGAATCCCGAAGGAAAGATCGCCACGCCTCATGCGGATCGACTTGCGGCCGAGGGGATGATTTTCACCGATGCCCATTCGAGTTCATCCGTCTGCACGCCTACGCGCTATGGCATCTTGACCGGTCGCTATAATTGGCGATCGCGCATGAAGTCCGGTGTCCTCGGGGGACTATCGCCGCGACTGATCGAACCCGGACGCCAATCCGTCGCGGCTTTCCTCAAGGGTCAAGGCTATGCCACCGCTTGTTTCGGAAAGTGGCACCTCGGTCTCAACTGGCCGCAGAACGACGGCAAAGCACCGGGAGCTTCGGCCAATCAAAAGAAGATCGACTACACCAAGGCGATCAAAGATGGGCCCACGACCCTTGGTTTCGACGAGTTCTACGGCATCAGCGCATCGCTCGACATGCCGCCGTTTGTTTCCATCGATAACGACCGGGTGACGGAAATCCCGACGGTCGAGAAAACTTATTACCGGAAGGGAATTGCGGGGGAAAAGTTTGAAGCCATCGATGTACTTCCAGATATCACGAAAAAGGCGGTGGAATTCATTGGCAAGCATGCGGCCGATACGAAGCAGGGGAAGCCGTTTTTTATCTATCTTCCCCTTGCTTCACCTCACACACCGATCCTTCCCACCAAGGAATGGCAGGGTAAGAGCGGCCTGAATGCCTATGCGGATTTCGTCATGCAGACGGATGCCACGCTCGGTGCCGTGATGGAGGCTCTCGACAAGGCGGGGATTGCAAAGAACACGCTGGTGATTTTCACCAGTGACAACGGATGTTCGCGCGAAGCCGATTACCCTTTGCTGACGAGCAAGGGCCACAACCCAAGCTATGAATTCCGTGGATGGAAATCCGACATTTTCGAGGGGGGACACCGGGTTCCGTTTATCGTTCGCTGGCCGGCGACTGTGAAAGGTGGCACGACCAGCGATCAGCTCATCTGCCTCACCGATTTCTTCGCCACGACGGCGGATATCCTTGATCAGAAACTTCCAGACGAAGTGGCTGAAGACAGCGTCAGCATTTTGCCGGCCCTTGATGGAAGCGCCGGCAAGCCGCTGCGTGAGGCCGTCGTCCATCATTCCATCAATGGTTCGTTCGCCATCCGGCAGGGAAAGTGGAAGCTTTCACTTTGTCCAGGTTCCGGAGGTTGGAGCAAGCCACTCCCCGGAGCTCCGTCGACCTTGGAACTGCCCCCGGTCCAACTCTATGACTTGAGCAAGGACATTGGTGAAACTCAGAACGTCCAGGCTGAACATCCAGAAGTTGTGGAGCGCTTGACCAAGCTTCTCGAACGCTATGTTGAGCGCGGCCGCAGCACTCCTGGAACACCTCAGGAGAACACGGGAGCTGTCAATCTCAGGCCCAAGATAAAGCCGCGCAAGTGACAGGGATGCCAAGCCAAGTGATGCGCCCAACGCGGCCGCGGTAAGTGATTTCATAACATTCATGATCTGGCATTAGGTGTTAGTGTCTACGGAGTTCGATTTTGCGGTACTCGCCTGGGGGCCGGAGTGATCCGGCGGAGCGGCTGGCCGATTCTTCACGGGGGAAGGTCCGGGTTGACTTCAGGAGCAGCAAGGCTGATGAAGGGAGTGTGATCGGTCCGTCCACTTTACGCCCTATGCTTCCCGGAGTTTTGTCGATTCTGGGATTGTTGATTTCTCCACTGCTCACGGCCGCAGAGGATTCGCCGAAGCCTCCGCCCGCTCCGAATCTCATCTTCTTTCTCGCCGACGACCTTGGGTGGGGCGACGTCGGGTTCCACGGTGGCTCGATCCCCACGCCGAACATCGACCAGCTTGCCAAGCAGGGCGTGCGCCTCGAATATTTTTACGTACAGCCAGTCTGCACGCCGACGCGGGGGGCCTTCCTGACCGGGCGTTACCCGATGCGGCTTGGGCTTCAGACAGGCGTCATCCGGCCTTGGGCGAAGCACGGGCTGCCCCTCGACGAACGGACCCTGCCGCAGGCTCTCCGCGATGCAGGTTATGCCACGGCGATCTGCGGCAAGTGGCACCTCGGCCACGCCTCCCCCGAATTTCTTCCGACCCGCCGAGGCTTCGACCAGCAGTACGGACATTACAACGGGGCGATCGACTATTTCACTCACATCCGCGACGGCAGCCATGATTGGCACCAAAATGACACCGCCAACCACGACCAAGGCTACGCCACCGACTTGATCACCAAGTCCGCGATCAAAAGCATCGCCGAGCACAATCCCGACAAGCCGCTGTTTCTCTATGTGCCGTTCAATGCACCGCACACGCCGTTGCAGGCTCCCGCAGAGTGGGTCGCGAAATTCGCACACATCGAAAACAAGAACCACCGCATCTACGCGGCAATGGTGGCCTGCATGGACGACGCGATCGGCCGGATTCTGGCGACGCTGGACGAACATGGTTTCGCCCGCGAGGACACCCTCGTTTTCTTTTGCTCGGACAACGGCGGCCTCACGAGCATTGGTTCCAACGGCCCCCTGCGAGGGCAGAAAGGTCGGCTCTATGAGGGAGGCATCAGGGTTCCTGCCGTCATCTCGTGGCAAGGTACGCTGGAAGGGGGTCAGACGGTCAATGACCCGCTGCATATCGTCGACCTCTACCCGACCTTCCTGCACCTCGCCGGTGCCAAACTCGAACAGGAGAAACCCCTCGACGGGCGCGATGCGTGGCCGGTCATCACGAAGGGCGAGCCGAGGTCGCGAGACTTCATCCTCCACAATGTGACCCCGTGGTCCGGCGCGCTGCGCATGGGAAAATGGAAGCTCCTTCACAACGGAAACACTCCCGCCAATGCAACGGAGGGACCTGCGAAGGACTCCTGGGAGCTTTTCGACATGAAAGCCGACCCGAACGAAAAGATCGATCTGTCCCTCGAACATCCTGAGATCCTGGCGAAACTCCGCACGCGGTTGGAAGCACTGCGCAAGGAAGCGGCACCCGCCAACATCCCGCCGAACGTTGCCCCCGCTGGTTTCAAGTCACCGGCGGTCTGGGGAGAACCCGCGTCGCACTGAAGGGCGCGGTTCAACATGCCAGGCTGGCGTCCACCATCATTTCATGAAAATCTAACAGTGAAATTCAGCTCCACAAAATCGATCTCCCCAGCGTTTCATGATTGATCCCAGTGTGTTGCGAATCCGACAATCTCGCGCATGACGAAACCAATGCGCATTGCGATCCTCGGTTGTGGTTCCCGGGGCAGAACTTACGGACGAATCGCTGCCAGCATGCCGGAACGCTACCAACTCGTCGCAGTGGCAGATCTCGACGCCGCCAAGACCGCAACGATGGCGAGCTTGAGCGAACCCGGAGAGATCCGGGTATTTGACTCCGACAAGTCCCTCTTCGCTGCCGGCAAGCTTGCCGATGTGCTGTTGATCGCCACTCAGGATGCCGACCACTTTGGCAACGCGATGGACGCCATGGATCTCGGCTACCACCTGCTTCTTGAGAAGCCTGCCGCCGAAACGCTGGAACGTTGCGAGCAACTGGATCAAAAGGCGCGTGAAACCGGATGCCGCATCCTGCCCTGCTTCGTTCTGCGATATACTCCGTTTTACCAAGCGGTTCGCCGCTTCATCGACAGCGGGCGCTTGGGCAGGATCATGACCATCCGTGCCAGCGAGGGAGTCGAGGCCTTTCACCAGGCGCATTCTTATGTTCGCGGCCACTGGGCCAACTCGGAAACCGCGTCGCCCATGATCGTCGCCAAATGCTCGCACGACACCGATCTGATGTGCTGGTTCGCCAACTCCACCCCGAAATCCATCACCAGCCACGGGCGGCTTGATTGGTTCAAGAAAGAGAACGCTCCGGCAGGAGCACCCATGCGTTGCACCGACGGTTGTCCCGTCGCCGCGGACTGCATTTACGACGCCCATCGTTACCTCAACGAGAAGCGTAATTTCCTGCGTATGGTCATGCCTGGTGCCGAGGGTAAAACCGGGGCTTATGAACTGCCAGAGGAGCCGATCATGAACTTCCTCAAGACGTCCCCATGGGGTCGTTGTGTCTATCACTGTGACAACAATGTGGTGGACCACCAGGTCGTGGCCTGCGAGATGGAAAACGGCGTGACGGCCACCCTGACCATGACCGCTTTCGACTGCGATCGCACCATTGAGATTCATGGCACCCTCGGTTCCTTGAGGGGGGGTGAGCCCTATCAGCGCGGCGGTGCCCATGAGTTATGGTTCTGCGATCACCGGGACGGCAAGGCCGAGAAGATTCCAGTCGAACAAGCTCAAGGCGATGACTATTCAAGTCATGGCGGCGGGGACTTTGGTATCGTCGATGCGCTCGACCGCCTGTTTGCCGGCCCCGACGCCCTGCCGCCCGGTCTCGATGGCCTGGCCGGCCACCGACTCGCCTACCTGTCCGAGGAATCGCGCCTCGCGAACGGCGCGCCCAAAAGCTAAGCGATCAGCGATTTGTTTCCCGTGGCTTCATTCAGTCGTCGATTCGGAGGAGTCCAACAAGCGCCGACTCTGAGGCAGAAACGAAATGATCAACATCATCAAGAAGAAGAGTGCATTGAGGATCAGGCCGAGGCTGGTAAGAATAACGGATGACCATGCGCTGTCGGCAGCGTGACCATCAACCCACATTCTCCAAGTAGTTACCCCGATAAGGATGAGCGTGATCGGGATAAGGAAGACCCGAATCCAGCGTTCACCGTGAACATTGAAATCGTGATCCGGATTCTTGTTCGCCGCGCTCACCACCTTATTGTAGGTCGTGAGCATCAACAGCGAACCGACACCGATGGCGGCGAAGATGGCCCACATCGAATAGGGGTCGTAAGCATTCCACAGAAGATCTCTAACACCGAAGGCGTCGGTCCCAGCCAGCTCCGCGAGCTTGGGTACGACTTCTTCTTTGGGCAGCATATCCACCGCATCCTTGCTCATACCGAGCTGATCGATGAGATAGCGCTTGGCAAGCACCACCTTGTCGCCACCATTTTCATAGAGATGACCTGCGATAATTGAACCGATCGACCAGCCGATGCCGACGGTGAAATTACTGAAACCGATGTAGAGCCCTTCCCTGCCCTTGGGGGCAATGTCCACGATATAGCGGGAGAACGAGGGACCCGACATCATCTCGCCAAGGGAGAAGATACCGATGCAGCCAAGTATCCACCATCCGCCCATGCTCATACCAAGCCCGTAGGTCGCGAAGATGGCCATGGCGATCCCCATGATGATGGTCACAAGTGTAGGAATCTTGCGGGTAAAGTAGCCCATCAGGAAGGTCCCGAGACTAATCAGCAGTGCGTTGAAATTAATCATCCACTCCTGCGTTAGATTGCCGCCGTTGACGGTGGGCACGCGACCTTCACCGATCACCGAAGCAAGCGCTGCCGCGAGGTGCCGCGAGTCGACCCAGTCGTCGATGAAGTTCGGAAGGATATCGAAAAGCTGGAAGGTCAGCAGCCAGAACCCGGCGAAGCTGAGCGTTAGGAAAAAGATGCGGGGTTCAAGCAGCCCGCGTAGCGACTCAAAAAGCATCCTCATGGGGCCTGGCTTCTCCACCCCTTCTGCGGTCGCCAGGCGCGCCGGCTCCTTGAAGAAAAACAGAGGAATGAAGTTAAGCGCAACTGCTGCAGAGCAGATGATGAACACCCAATCCCAACTGATGACCCGGAGATACCCGGCAACCAGCGGACCAAAGAAACCTCCGACATTAACCAACTGGTAAAAGATACTCCAACCGAGTGCGGAGTTCTTCTTGGTCAGTTGGGTGGCGATGAGGCCACCAATCCCAGGTTTGAAAATCGCCGTGCCGAAGGCAACAAACATCGCTCCGGCAAAAAGGATGCCATAGGTCTGGTCGACATCTTGAGCGCGGGCCTCCGCGAGCGGCATGCCCGCCAGTATTTCCGCGAGCGGGATACAGTAAGCCATGATAATATAGCCAATGATCTTGGCCAGCGTCGCGATGGCGATATTGACCTTGTAGCCGTAGCGGTCAGCGAAGCCCCCGGAAAGAATGGGCACGAAGGACTGCACGATCGCCCACACGGCGTACAAACTGCCCTTCTGAATCTGGGTCAGCTCTGGACCGCCGTTGCCGATCGCCGCCACCATGAACACTGGCAGCACTACCCGGACCCCATAGTAGGAGAAGCGTTCGATGAGCTCCATCCAGCCTGCCAGCCAGAAAACCGGCCGGAATGACTTGAACTGTCCGAGCATCGTTTCGCTCGAATCAGGGGTTGATGGCGCAGGCCTTGAGTGCTCGGGTTGGTCGCTCATGAAATCGTTCGTTGGATAAAATTAAAAATTGTCCATAGGGAGACAAATTTCCGCCGACAAGGGATTTGAAAATGATCGTTTTGGAAGTGATCGTTTTCCGGCTAGAGCTTTTGGTGGTTGGTTTGTCACATGCCCCCCGGCTGGGGGGCCATGGTGAGCGAAGTCGCCTTTTTTGAGAAGGACAGATTACCGCCAACTTTCCGGTGGTCGGGTGGCCCTACACGATGGTGGTTTCGTCTTGCAAGTCATCCCGCCGATTCCCACACACGCTTTATCTCCGCACAACCGAGCGGATCATGCAACTCGAGTTCGGCGCGCACAAACGGGTAGAAGTCGTTCCTGTAAAAATACGCCTCTGTGGCTTCGGCAAAGTATTCCTTGTGGTCGGTGGTGGCGTAGTGCTTCACCCGCTCGCCGTTGTAGAGGAGCGCCTTGTCGTAGAGGCCTTTCTTCATGGCCTCGTGGTAAGCCTTGAGGATACCCGAATCGTCGAAGCCAAGCACCTGATCGTGATAGGCGTGCGCCAACTCATGAAGAATCACCGCCGGATGCTTGAGCAGCTGCTCGCGTGACAAAAGCTCCGCCGCCACGGGGATGTGGACCTGCTTGACGAGCTGTGGATCATATCCATGTTCGACTAACCACTCCACGTCCGGATGATACTGCATGTTCTTCAGTTCGGGGTGGTCATACTCGATGCGGATTTTCACCTTCCTCATTTCGCCAAGCGGTTTTTCAGGCATCAGAATTGCAATCCGCTCGAGGTGATTGGCAAGCATCTTGAGTGCCCTGCCGCCTTCCTCCTGATGTTCGCCGGAGAGCAAGCCGGGATCGACCTGGACGGTCCATCCCTCGATCTGTCTTTCGACGGGTGTAATCCATCCGATCTTCTTCGTCAGTGCTGAATCATCCTCGCCTTGAACGGCCGCCGTCATGGCGAAGACTGCGGCACCTATCAGGAAAAACTTGCGGAGGATCGGGAAATGGCTGAAATCGGAACTTTGGTGCATATGCTCTTAAATCTACTCTCGCGGAATGAATCTTCTTTCGCACCATTGATCAAGAAGCGGTGGAGCGCGATTTCTCCCGCCGCCTCATCCCAACCTCGTGAACCTTCCTTCCACGACCACCAGCACCAAGGAATCCCACGGGACAGCATCACACCCTTGCCCTCCTTCCCAGATCACGGTAACTCTAAGCCATGGAACATCACGTCTACTTCTGGTTGAAGCCCGAGCACAAAAACGAAACCGACCGCGCCGCCTTCGAAGCCGGTCTTGCCGCCCTCTTTGAAATCCCCGAAGTCGCCGGCGGCATCTGGGGAAAGCCCGCCCCCGTCATGGAGCGCCCCGTCATCGACCAATCCTGGGACTACGCCACCTCCATGCAGTTTAAAACTGTTGCCGACCAAGACGCCTACCAAGTCCACCCCGACCACAACAAATTCATCGCCACCTTCAGCACCTGGTGGCAATCCGTCCAAGTCCGGGACCTCTTGCCCGGTTGATCAACACCACGTCCTAGATGAAGGTCATTGCCATAGCCGACGATGACTCAATGGTTGGCAAACTGCCTACTGGCTCAGTTGATCTACTCCTCTGTCTTGGCGACCTCTGGGACACTACCATTGAAGCGGCCTATTTGCGCTACCAACCAACCCGCACATTTGCCGTCAAAGGCAATCACGACTCCGCTTCGGAATTCCCTCCGTTCGTAACGCCCCTTCACTTCACTCTAAAGAAGCATCTTGGACTCTCCTTCGGGGGATTTGGTGGTAGTTGGCGCTATAAACCCAAAGGTCATCATCTTTTTGAACAACACGACGTTAAGCGAATGCTTCAAAGCTTTCCTCGAGTTGATGTATTCATTGCCCACAACTCTCCCCGAGGCATCCACGAGCGCGACGACCACACTCATCAAGGCTTTGACGGTTTCCTCGCCTACATCTTGGCAAACCAGCCTCGCTTGTTTATCCACGGGCACCAACACGTCAACCAAATCACTAGAATTGGAAAAACAGAAGTCGTCAGCGTATTCGGCGAAATGTCCCTAGAAATTTGAATCCCACTGTTCATTGTTCACTGCTCATTGTTCACTCGGTAGTTCTCCAAAACCTTCTCGCTCACTTTCTCCCTCGTCCCAACATCCGGCGCAAAAACCGAGATCCGGAACTCCTCCAACAGCCACCCATACTCCCATAATCCCGGATCCTCCGGCCGTCGCGTCAACTCCGCATACCACGGCTCCCAAAACTTCCGCACCCGGTCCATTTTCTCCAGATCCTTCACGATTGGCAAACTCTTCAAACGCCCCAACCGCGACTGAATCGCCTTCAAATACCGCTCGTAGTCGATCACCCGCGCGTAGCCCGAGCGCCACACAAACCGCGAGCGAAATAACCAACTCAGTTGTTCCTCCAAATCATCGGCAATCTCACCCAAATGCCGATCCCCTCGATTTTCATGCAGCCACTCCCGCACCACCTGCATGCCATCAAGGCTCGCATCCAGCGCCGCACCTATCTTCGTCGCCGCATCCCACCAATTCCCCCGCGCTGCCTCAGCCCGCTTTGAAAACTCATCCTCCGTCGAAATCCGTCCACCTCCCAGCGCCCCTTCCGCTGTCAGCGCGATGATGTCCTCCACCGGACACCTCATCTTCGGCAATTCCACTTTTGCCATCAGTCCCAGCGGCATCCGCTTTTTCACATAAGCCACCTGCTCGGGCTGCGCCATCATCAGCAAACGCGCCACCCCCGCCCGATGCGACTCCGCTGCTTCCTCAGGTCTGGAAAACGCCCGCGTCCCCACGCATTCCAGCTCATCCACCAGCGCCGGATACGCCACCCCCGCCGATGTCTCCGCTGATTCCGGCACCTCGCCCGGCCATTCCATCCAGCCACTCTGCTCCCACTCCTCGTTCGCCGCTTCCTCGAAGCGCTCCTGAACCACACTCCCTAACAGCCTCTTCAAAGCCGCCACATCCGTGCCAAAAGCCAGCTCCTCGCCCGCATCATCGCAGACCCAGACC
>CAZVMS010000177.1:0-24239 GCA_964628795.1 uncultured Haloferula sp.
CAGGCGACCAGCGGGTAACGCTGCGACCCGCCGCTGGCATCGGAAAGCGTGGCCAGCACGGTGGCACCGGGTTTCGCAGCGAGCAAGGGCGGGAGGTGGTCGAGCGGCGCGACGCGGCTCCAGATTCGGTCGTTTTCCTCGGGATCGTTCTCGAGCACCATCACCATGCTGCTATGCCCCTCGGGAGTGAGTACCGGATAGACCGACTCGGAAGTGAGTTCCCACTCGCTGTCGGGCTCGAAGCGCACCGGCAGCATCGTTTCGACTGGCGTGCCGGCGAACGAGGCGGGCGTGTGCATCGGCCCACAGAGCACCAGCAGCGAACCCCCGCGGTCGCGGATCAGTTCTTCTAACAGGCCGAGTTCCTCGGGTGTGAAAAACGCGGCGTCGACGTCTCCGAGGATGACGAGGTCATACTGGAACGCATCCTCGCGCTTCGATGGGAAGCGTTCGATGTGCTCGGGCGAGTTGCGCGCGAACTCGGGTCCGGCCGATGAGGCGATGAAGGTGGTGTTGAGCCGCGGGTCGCGCTTGAGGATCGCGCTGAGGTAGCGGAACTCCCAGCGGTTGTTGCCCTCGATGTAGAGCACGTTCACCTTTTCGTTGACCACCCGGATGCTGCGCTCGACGCGGTTGTTGGCCACCGAGACCTCGTCGTCGAACGGTTCGATCGCCACCACGATCCGGGCCGCGCCCTTTTCATAGAGATCCATATTGAAATCGATGTCCTCGAACTGCAGTCCGCCCTCGAGTCGCACCCGTTTCTGGGAAACCTGGCGGTCGTTGAGCGTGACGCTGAGCTTGGCTGTGCGTTTTTCGTAGCCCTTCGACAACAACTGCACCTTCACCGGCACACGGTCGCCGGAGAAGGCGACCTCCTGCATCACGATGTTGCGGACTGAGACATCGTCAGGCTGGTTCAGGCCGATGGGCACGGGAAAAACCGGGATGCCGCGCGCGCCGAGATTCTGGAGAACGGACTCGGTCCGCCGCGAGGAGGCGTTGTCGATGCCGTCGGTGAGGAGGACGATGCCCGCAGGCGGAGTGACACCCGACTTGGCCACGGCTTCCAGCGAGGCCGCGATGGAGGTGGCCGGTTCGGAGGCGGTAAGGCTCGCGAGATCAGCGCCGCTGACCGTACTGGCATCGCTGATGACTTGCGGCGAGGCTCCGAAGCTGTGGTAGCTGATGTCGAGGGATCTACCCAGATCCGCCAAGGCCGGCCCCGCCGATTCAGTTAGAATGCCACGGGCGAGATCGAGGCGCGAGGCGGAGAGGATCGCCTGGCGCTGGTCGGCATCGAGCCGCATCACCACGCGTTCAGGTTCGAGGTTTTTCTCCCCTTCCAGCATCCCGAGCGCCGCCGCAGCATCCGCGACGTCGTCCGCGTTCTTGCGCGGATCCTTCATCGACATGCTCTCGGAAACGTCGATCAGCACCGGCAGGGTGCGGGCCTGAGTGTGGGATTCGGTCACCACGGCGGTCGGCTCGAAGAGCGAGGCAACCACGAGCGCGAGCGTGACGAGGCGCGCGACGCCGAGCAGGACACGCAGCCACAGCGGCAGCCCCCACCCGCGACGGTAGAGGAAGATACTGAGCAGCACCACGGCTGCGAAGACCGCGATCATGAGCGGCGGCGAGAGCGGCCGCGCCCAGAAGAAGTCGTCGAATCCCAGGGTCATGAGCATGGAGTCAGGCATTCTGCGGCTCGCGGGTGGCGGGGTTGTCCTGTCTTGAGGGACCGCGTCTGAGAAGGCGGTCGGCAAACAGGCTTTCGAAGATGAGGAAGGCGAGGCCCGCGATCATGAAGAAGCGCCAGGCGGAGCGGCCGGTGCGCGTCGATTCGATCGCCGCCGCCAGCTCCTCGTCACTTGCGGTCACCTTCGCGCCGAGCCCCTCGAGGTTCGCGCGGAGTTCGGATTCTGGCAGGCAGGCGACATCCGATTCGCGTGGGTCGACGTTGACCGCGATCGGAATTCCCGCAGCCTGGACGCTGACGCGAGCCTCGTAAAAGCCCGCCTCGGGCGCCGTCTCCAGCAGCGCCACATACTGCCCTTGGTGCTCGCGCACCGGCACGGTGATCGTTTCCCCGGTGGGCGTGTCGAAGACCGCGTCACTGGCGTCCGGTTGCTCGACATAAGTGAGCGTAAGCGAATCGCCCACTGTGCGAGGACCTTCGAATTTGCGACCTGCCAGATAGGTTACGATCTGCTGCATGACCATCGGGAAAACCGGGGTGAGCGCCATGTTGTTCCATGCCGTCTCGGCGGTGGTCGTGAACATGAAGACATGACCGCGCCCGAGCGACTGCTCGAGCAGGATCGGGGCACCGCTGCCGGCCAGTTGCAGGACGGAAAAACTCGAAGCTCTCGGCTCGACTTCGATCTGACGGAGAAACCGCGTTTCGTTGAAAAGATCCTCCGGCAATGAAAGCAGCGGCAGACAGACATGGTGGTCGGGCATCTCCGGATCCAGCGGCTTGCCCGCGCCGAGGGCGTCGCTCGTATCGACCACCCGCCCGATCCTGGCGGGCAGCAGGGCCCCTTCGCCACTGCTGGCCCGCTCGTTCCATGCGCCGACTTTCACACCGTCGCCCGCGAACCAGACCAGCCCGCCGCCCTTCCGCACGAAACGCGTGAGCTGCGCGGCCTGTTCCTCGGTGATCTCCGGCACGTCGGCGAAAACGATCACGTCCACCTCCTCGAGCTTCTCGGCGGGAAACGACAGCCACGGCACCGCGCGGACCACGTAGTCCTCGCTTTGCGCGCCGTCGGCACGGGCCAGTAGGGCGGCCACCACGAGGCGTCCGGCATCGCCCGAGGAGCCGTCCACGCAGAGCAGGGACACCTTGTCCCGCACCACCGCGACCGTGCGCCGCACATTGTCCGCGGGCAACATGTCACCCGTCACCTCTGCCGTGATCCGGGTTGCTCCAGCGTTGTGGAACGGCACGAAAAGCGAGACGGTCTCGGAAGCGCCTGCCCCGATCAGCGGAATCACCTTGCTGTCGATCTGGGCGTCATCCACGCGGCATTGCACCATGATGTTGGAAACCGGCGCGACCCCGAAGTTGCGCACCGTCGCCCGATAGCGCGCCGTCGTCCCTTTCCTCAGCACGCCCGACACGAGTTCGAGATCGGTGACGGCGAGATTGGTAGGATCTCCCGGAACTGGCACGACGAAGAGTTCCGCCTCCGCCGCCAAAGCGGCAAGCCCTTCACGCAACTGGGCCGATGGCTGTTTCCAATCGCGGGACTGACCGTCGGTGATCAGATAGATTTCCTTCTGCGGTGCCTCCATGTCCGTCACCAACTCCGCGAGTTCCTTCGGCACACTGCCGAGATCGAGCGACTCGGGGCTCACCTTTCCGGATTGCAGGGCCTCGGCGAAGCGCTCACGATCATAGGCCATGTTGCGCAGCAACACGCGGTGATCATCGCCGAGCAGGACGAGCGTGACGGGGTCGCCGGGTACCATCTTCCCGGAAATCAGCTCGACCCGCTTCAACGCCTCGTCAAAGCGTGTTGATCCTTCACCGCCGTGCCCCATGCTGAACGACGAGTCGATCGCAATCACCACGCCCGCCCTTCGCTCGCCCGGCAGCCACGAGTCGCCGGTCCACGCCGGCCGCGAAAGCGCCAGCACCAGCAACAACAGCGCAACGCAGCGCAGGATGAGCAGAAGCAGGTCACGCAGTTTGATTTGGCGCGATCGCACCCGGACGTTACGGTTCAGGAACTGCATCGCCGCCCAATCGGTGTGCTGGACCTGGAAACGGGTGAACAGGTGTGCCAGAATGGGAAGCCCGATCCCCAACCCCGCGATGAGAAGCAATGGATTGAGAAAAGTCATGAACGGGCTGCGACCGAGGATCCGCTGAGGTTTTGGCGTTGCAGGATGACTTCGCTCAGCACCGCATCAAGCGGGCGCTTCGTGTGAGTCATGGTGTAGTCGATGTGGCTTCCCACACATCTTGAACTCAGGTCATCCAGATACTTTTGCAGATCAGCCAGATAAGACTCCCGCATCCGGTCGGTCTGGGTAGTGAGCGGTTCCTCGCCCTCAAGGCCCTCGAAACGCCACGTGCCTTTGAAAGGAAACTCCAGCTCGTAGGGATCGAGCGGCTGGATGACGACCACGTTGTGTCCGTCGAACTTGAGATGGTCGAGTCCCGCCATGATATCGTCCACGTCCGAGAACAGATCCGAGATCAGCACCACGAACGAGCGGCGCTTCATCAACAGCGCGATGTCGTGAAGCTGTTTGGCGACGGTGGTCTTCGGCACCGGCTTGGTCACGCGCAGCATGCGGTCGATCTCGAGGATGACGCCCATCGACGAGCGTGGCGGCATGTAGGCGCGCACTTCGGAATCAAAAACCGATAGACCGACGGAGTCGCGCTGTTTCAGCACCAGGTAGGCGATCGAGGCGGCGAGAAACTTCGCGTATTCCAGCTTGTTGACTTTCCCCGAGCCGTAGGACATCGAGGCGCTCGAATCGATCAGGATGTGGCAGTCGAAGTTAGTTTCCGCCTCGTAGAGCTTGGTATAATAACGCTCGGTGCGGCCGAAAACGCGCCAGTCGATCGAGCGAATCGGATCGCCCGGCGCATACTGGCGGTGATGCGCGAACTCGGTGCTGAAGCCGCGCAGCGGACTGCGGTGGCTTCCCACCCGCAGGCCCTCCACGACCTCGCGCGCGACCAGTTCGAGGTCACCGAGTTTTTGCAGCACCTCGGGATCGAGGTATTGCGTTTCCGGCAGGTAAACGGACATGTTTTCGGGTGTTATTTCCCTTCTACTGGTACCGCTTCGAGCAGTTTCCCGATCAGGGTGTCGGAGGTCATGCCTTCCGAACGCGCGGCGAAATTCGGGATGATGCGGTGCCTTAGGATTGGCAGGCAGAGTTCCCTGATGTCCTCGATCGCCACATGGCAGCGCCCGCGCAGGGCCGCCCTTGCTTTGCCGGCGACAATGAGATTGAGCGATGCGCGCGGGCCAGCGCCCCAGGCCATCAGCTTGTTGACGAAGTCCGGTGCGTCCGGTTGTCCGGGACGGGTCGCCCGCACCAGTGCCGCCGCATACTGGAACACAGGGTCGGCCACCGGAATGCGCCGCACCACGTGCTGGAAATCCAGAATGGTGGGTCCGTCGACGACCTGATGGGTCACCGGCTCGTCATCGGTGGTCACACTGCGCATGATGTCGAGCTCCTCGGTGTGGCTGGGATACTTGACCATGATATTGAAGAGGAAGCGATCGAGCTGGGCTTCGGGGAGAGGGTAGGTGCCCTCCTGTTCGATCGGGTTCTGGGTGGCCAGCACGAAAAACGGCGCGTCGAGCTTGTAGTCCTCACCTCCGGATGAGACCCGCTTTTCCTGCATGGCCTCGAGCAGGGCCGCCTGCGTTTTGGGTGGCGTCCGGTTGATCTCATCGGCGAGCAGCAGGTTGGTGAAGACCGGGCCCTTCTGGAATTTGAAACTGCGCTGGTGTGTCTCGGGATCTTCCTGCAGCAATTCGGTTCCGGTGATGTCGGAGGGCATCAGGTCGGGCGTGAACTGGATGCGCTTGAAGCCCAGTGACATGGTCTTGGCCAGCGAGCTCACAAGAAGCGTCTTGGCCAGGCCGGGCACCCCCACCAGCAGGCAGTGGCTGCGGGCAAAGATCGCGATCATCATTTCGTCGATAACCTCGTCCATGCCCACGATGGTCTTGCGCAACTCCTTTACGATCGCGTCTCTGGATTCGCCGAGTTTCTCCACGGCCTGGATGTCGTCTGCTTCTTTTGACATGGGGTCTCCTTATTGATCTGAACCAGAAGTTCTAGTGTTAGGCGAATACCCCGGCCACGAAGCGGGTCTTTCAGTGCCTGGGCGAGGGATTGGAAAATTACTTTGAGGCAAGCCGTCCAAGGCGGCGTGGCAGCATCCTTCATGCCCGTCTGCGTTTCCGCGCATTCCCGTTCCGAGCAATCGAAGTCGCCGGAACGCCGTCAACGGCTTGGCATCGAATCAACAGAGTCGGTCTCACGAGTCGAGCAAGACGACCAACAAACAGCGGAAGCCTCATGAGTGAAGATCAACCACCGGCCGGCGATTCCTGTCACTTGTTGGTGATTGGGGTCATCCTAGAGGGAGATCGAGAAGGGTGGTGCCGCAGTGTCAATGTTCGCAGCTTGGAAGCGAGGCTGGATCTGACTCCATGAGGACAGCGAAGTTTCCGGTTTCCTCTGGATTCATGTGAGACCTGAGAATGAGGAGCCGTAGAACTAAAATGGGTTCTTTCGTTTCAGGTTGAAGTCGATCACCTCGGCTCCGGAGAGCCCAGTGGCACCGCCCACTTGGCCAGCTTCGCTGCCAGCGCTTCCTTTCGCAGTGGTTTCGGCAGGAAATCATTCATCCCGCTTTGCAGACACTTTTCAACATCCGAGAGTTGCACATTCGCTGTCAGCGCCAGGATCGTCACGGGGGCTTGATGGGCTTTCGACTCCGCGTCGCGAATCGCACCAGTGGCTTGGAATCCGTCCATCACGGGCATCTGGCAATCCATCAAAACAAGCTGGTAGTTGCCCGCCGCAGCCATCGCGGCACCTTCCTGACCGTTTGATGCCACGTCGACACGGAAGCCAAACTTTTGCAGCATCAGCTTCGCCACCGTCTGACCCATGGGGTTGTCTTCCACCACGAGCGCGCTTCCATCAAAATGGAGCGATGTCGGCGCGATCGAGGTCTCTGCGGCATCATCATGCGGAGCATCTGTCACGGGCAGGCAGAGGATGATGTGGAATTCGGATCCTATTCCCGGCTGGCTCTTTGCCGTAATACGCCCCCCCATCAACTCGATCAGCGAACGCGAAATGGATAGCCCGAGGCCGGTGCCATCGTGACGGCGTGTGTTGGAACCATCGTGTTGACTGAACGGCTGGAACAAATGCTGGATGAAGTCTTCGGAAAAGCCGATGCCTGTGTCACTCACCGCGATTTCCAGGTTCACCAAGGCCGGAGTGCCGGTTACGAGCTTTGTTTCCACCATCACCGAAACACCACCTTGGTCGGTGAATTTGACCGCGTTGCCGATGAGGTTGATCAGGATCTGTCGTAGTCTGCCTGCATCGCCAATGACCCATGCGGGCATCTCTGGCGGCAGCCGGAGCTTGAGTTGCAGGTCCTTCGCCTCCGAGCGAACTCGCATCAGCGTGACCACCTCTTCAAGTAAGGCAGCAGGCTGAAAAGCTTGGTTTTTTAGGTCGATCTTGCCTGCCTCGACTTTCGAGAGGTCGAGGATGTCTCCAATGACATCCAGCAGCGCCATGGCGGATTTTTCCGCGTTGATCACCAGCGCCGTTTGAGATTCGGAGAGAGGGGTGTCTTGAAGAAGCTGGAGCATGCCCAGCACACCGTTCATGGGGGTGCGGATTTCATGGCTCATGCTCGCTACAAAAATGCTTTTCGCTCGGCTGGCGGCCTCGGCTTGCTCGCGGGCGGTGCGTTGCAGATCCTCCGCCTCACGCAGGCGTTGCTCCAACTCCTTTTGCTGGGTCATGTCGAAATGCGTGCCAACAAAGCGATACACCTTGCCTTGGGCATCACGTAGCGCACGGCCCCGTGCCATGATCCAGATGTAGTGTCCGTCCCTGTGCCTCATTCGGGCTAGGTTATCGAAAACAGGCGTCTCTCCGCGAAGGTGCTTCTCGACCCGTTCCTTGCTGAGAGCGAGATCATCGGGGTGCAGGCGCGATTCCCATTCCTCAGGCAAGTTTTTGATTTCATCATCTGCATAACCCAGCATCGACTTCCAGAGTGGTGAATACATCACTTTTTTCTCGATGAGATCCCAGTCCCAGAAGCCTGTGTTGCTGCCCTCGATCGCCAGTTTGAGGCGTTCTTCGGATTGCTGAATGTGCAGCATCTGTTGTGCGATGATGGCATTGTTCCGGCGGTTCATCGCCATGCTCGAAACCTTCTGCACAAAGACCTGAAAGGACTGGATGCGGTCCGGCATCAGCGGTGTGTGAAAGTCCGCCTTCTCGTGGGTGATGCCGGTGAGCACCACGGCGATGCGCTTGCCGGTTTGATCCAGGCAAAAACCGATCACGAGATGGGCAAAGTCGAAGCCCGCAGGTAACTGCCTGAGGGACTCTGCCGACACCACTTCCGTCTGCTCCTTCATTTGTTGCCGCCGCGCTTCGATCCACGCCGCCAATTCCGCTGGCTCCGGCGGTGTGGACTTCATGCCCTCGACGGCTGTCGGGACAGGAAATAGGCACCCATCGGTATCCACGGGCCAGAAGAGGCTGAATTCCTGCTCAAATACATCCAGCATGGCCTCCACGACCATGTCAGCGAACTCCTGATCGCCGACGGCATAGATGGCCCGCGTGGTGAAGGCGTGAATGCGCCCGAGGCGGCCCAGCTCTTCGTCGAGCTGATACTGGGCATCCACCATTCGTTGCTCGACCGCCGAAAATCGCGTCACCCGCAGCTGCAAAGCCTCATAGCGTGCCTGCAGCTCATCATAGGGCAGCTGTTCTGACGCAGCTGGCGGAGTGAGCGGAACTTCTTTCATCTTCAATGGCGGTAAATCGCGTAGATGGCCGTGGTGTAGTTATGATAAACATTGGAGCCGCCTAGGCGGGCGAACTCACCAAATCCATACATCCCCAGCCATGGCGGCACCACGCCATCCGTGCTCAGGGGGAACTGCATGCGGCTCACCAGCTCTTCCTTCATGATGCGATTGAAAAGGTAGCGTCCACGTGCCAGGCAGTCTGCATGAAAGACCGCCACCGGTTTCTTGCCTCCCGCGCGTGCATTCATCTGCTCCATCATGCGGTCCATGTCGCTAAAGATGCGATCCTCATCGCGCACGGTGAGCCACACCTTCGTGCCCTCACGGATCTCCGTCGCGTAGTGCATCGCCCCATCCTCATCACACTTCGTCACGACGCGCAGGATGTGGGGATTACCATATTCGGCGGCGGCTTCGTCGGACAATTGCTCAGCCAGCGCACCCACGGGAATCGAGTCACCACAGGTCGCCGTCGCAGCGTCTAGTCCGAGCCTCGCGGTGTATTCCTCCCATGACGGCTTGCCATTCAGCTCAATGATGCGAGTGCCATCGGCCTTGGTCACGGTCATCGGTTCGCCCACGGCCATGAAGCCGTGGGTGGCCTGCGTGTCGACGCTCAAAGTCGGATCCGCAAAGCCCACGGCCCATGCCGCATGCTCGTAAACGGTGCCATCCACCATCTGGTAACTGACCACGCCTCGCATGTTGTCGGATGAGGTTGCACCAAAGATCGTGATCTCCGGTCCAAAGACGGATTCGATGCCCGCGATCGCCTGATCATTGGCGATGTCGATACCGGAGGCCAGCAAGTAGATCATGTTGATTCCCGCTTGCTGGGCTTTGAGTTGTTGCGCCATTTCCGCTGCTTTTTCGAAAGCATTGCGGCCATGGATGTCATCGACATGTGCCACGGCGAACTCCTTGCCGCGCACCACCATCAGGGCCACGTCTTTCATCGACTCGCTGACGCCTTCTTTGCCTACAATTCCGCAGCACGAGGAACCAAGCACTCGTGCGCCGGGTGCCAGTTCGCGGACCTGATCGATCAGCGCCTGGTAGTCATGCCCGATGGAGGCGTTGAGCATGACGAGATCGCAGGACTTGTCCGCACCGAGAGCGGATTCGAGGCATTCGGTGATCGCGTTCCGGGAATTGACCATGCGGGTGCTTGCAGAGAAGAATTGGAGCATGAGAGTTCGATGGGTTTGGTCTTTTAGGTTGGCCTTCGAGTCAGCCGTCGGGCCGGAGCGGAGGCAGGAAAAAAAGGGTGGGTTCGCAGGTGCGTCGGTGTCTCGGAAAAAAATCCTTCAGACTTGCTAGGATATGGCGGAATCAGGCGATTTCGGAACGGAAATGATTCCCCGCGAGATTAACTTTCTAGGGCGCTTTGCCAAGATCGTTTTTGGCGGCAGTTGTTTGAGATATGGTTTTCTGAGGTCGAGAACGGCTCGTCTCTAACGAGTCATCGAGAACCAGGATGCGGCCGCCCACGGGGAGGGTTTCCTCCAACTGGCACGCCTGACCTGGTCCGGAGTCGCTTGGGATGCTGACGTCACCCTCTACAGGTAGATGTTGAACTCTGAACCCAAATCAGTAGGGTCAGTTCTTAGATGCCGATTCAAAATCTCAGCAGCCGTGCGTTAAAAAAAATCAAAAAGCTCGGGCTCTACGCGCTCCAGAAGACGACATCCTGGCGCTACAACCCGGAGATCGAGAAGGCGCTGGAGAGCCAAGTAAAGCAATGGCTTTGCCAGCCAATAAGTACCCCGTGCGAACCCCCTTCGCGCCCGATCGATCGCTTCAATTTTTCCGACGGGGAACGTTTCACTGAGTTCCTTCACGATTCTCACAAGACTTTCGTTTGCTCCCAGGATGGTCCGGAACTCGACGAGTTCGGCCGCCCCGGCCGCTGGCAACCCCGTGGCGTCCGTTTCTTCAAGGACCGGGTCAAGGAGCGTTACATCAAACTCTTCCCGAAAAGTTTTGCTGCGAACGGTGAGGGTCGCTTCATCGAAGATGCCCTGCGGTCCGGATTCTATTCCCACCTCTGCCCGCTCTTCGAATTCCTAGTCCGCGATCAGGATGGGGCGATCATTGGATACGCCATTCGCTCGGGTCGCGAACTGACCGCCTATGAGTTCGAGCGCTACGTGAACCACATCATGCGACCAGTCGTCTGTCGGGCTACCGAGGAAAGCGGATTCTACTTCCACGATCTCATCGATCACAATGTGATCATCCGCGACGGAGTGATCTCGCTGATCGACATCGAAAGCGTCCTTCCGATCGAATGGTTTGGGAAGGATGCCTCCTTCGCCACCACGAAGTTTGATCTCGTCGACATTGGTTGGCCACTGCACACCAAGTGGAAGTCGCCTGACTGGTATGGGGAGTTCATCCGGCGCTTGCAGGAAGTGGGTTGAATCGTCGACCGCCAACGGTTGTCCAGTGATGACGCGTGTGAAGCCCGCCCGGCTGGACTGCGGGCATTTGAGGATCTGGAAGCTTCCGCAAATTAGTCTACATCGAGCTTGTCCCAGAGCCGAAATTTTTCGATTTTGATGCAGAGCCGTTCGGCGCGGATTTCCCCACTTTACGAGTCTGAGTTCCTAAACGAGCGAGAAGGCAAGCCTTTGGATTTCAGACTCTGGAGTGATGACATCGACCCATTGCTGACGCTTTGAGAATGTGCACTCCAGCCTGCCATGCCCGTGAATCCCGACATGCTGCCGACCCGTTACTCTCTCATCGAGAGGGCCCGTTCGCACAATGACAGCAAGACCTGGGAGGATCTGCTCGATTACTACGAGTCGTTCATCGCAAAGATCCTCCTGCGGATGGGTTTTCGGGGCATGGATCTGGAGGATGTCCGGCAGCAGGTGTCGCTCAAACTCTGGCAGGGGCTCAAGTCCTACCAGCGGGACGCAGGCCGGGCGCGATTTCGAAACTGGCTCTCGACCTTGATCCGCAATGCCGCGATCAATTGGATCAACGCGCAGCGCAAGGTCGGGCGCGAATTCATGCTGCAGTCGGACGAGTTCGAGCGCATCGCCACCGAGGGGCCGGAAATGGAGCAACTCATCGAGCAGGAATGGCAGCGGCATGTCGTCACCCTCGCGGTCGAGAATCTCAAGCAGGTGTTTTCCGGCAAGGCGCTGGAGGTGTTCGCGCTCTCCCTCGAGGGCGAGTCGACGGATTCGATCGCCGCCATCCTCGACCTGCGCAAGGAAAGTGTCTACGTCCTCAGGACGAGGGTGAAAGCCCGGGTCCGACAGGAGATCGCAAGGCTTCAGCTCGAATTGGAGGGCGGACGCCATGAATGAGTCCGACCCGTTCTACGAGAAGTCCTTGCAAAAAATCGGCTTCTTTGCCGCTGAACTGTATGCCGACGCGGAGGTGCCGACCAGCATCAAAGAGGCCCGGGATGACCCAGCGCCGCTGTTCCATGCCCTGAAGAGCATCCCAACCCGTTACGAAGGTGCGGAACGGATCGGTCGTGGCGGGACCAAGGAGATCTTCCGGGTTCGCGACCTGCGCTCGACTCGCGAAGTCGCGATGGCGAAGCCGTTGCCATCCCTCGGTGAGGATGACTTCGACGCCTTTCTGCGCGAAGCCCACATCACCGCACGGCTTGACCACCCCGGGATCGTGAAACTCTTCGACATGGGGGTCGATGAGGACGGTCGGCCGTTCTTCACCATGGAACTCAAGAAGGGCCGCTCGCTGCGGGAGATGCTGTGGGAGGCCAAGGAGGGCGGCGAATTCCCGCTGAGGCGGCGGCTCTCGATCCTGCTCCGCGTCTGCGAGGCGATCGCGTACGCCCACTCACGCCGGGTTCTCCACCTCGATCTCAAGCCGGAGAATGTCCAGATCGGCGAGTTTGGAGAGGTGCAGGTTTGCGACTGGGGCATGGGCGTGGTGCTTCGACCTCGCGAAGGCGAATTGGAACAGACGGAAGTATTCCTCGACCCCGACCTCTACGGGCCGCTGCTGAGGCACTCCCGCGGCACGCCCGGCTACATGGCACCGGAGCTTTCGGAGGCCGGGCGACCGAAGTCAATCGAGATGGATGTCTTCTCGCTTGGCTGCATGCTGCAGGAACTGCTGACCCCGCAGGCGCCGGATGGCCCGGAAATCCCGCACGAACCCGGCGACGAGGTGCTGTGGGCCATCGTCGCCAAGGCCAAGAAGAAGAATCCGGCCAGGCGGTATCCCTCCGTGGCCGGCCTCCAGCGCGACCTGTCGAGATACCTTGCCGGCTACAGCACCTCGGTCGAGCATGCGGGATTTTTCCGGGAAGTGCAGTTGTTCTACCGCCGCCACCGCACCCCCTGCCTGCTGGTAGCGGGGCTCTTGCTGCTGATTGTGGCAGGGACCACCGTGTTCTTCGTGTGGCTTCGCCAAAGCCGCGAGGAGGCAATCGTAGCACGGCAGCTTGCCGAGCGGTCTCAGGAGCTTTACCGCGCCCAGAAAGTCGAGGCGGAAACCGCCCTGCGGAACTACCTGGCCGCCACCGAGGAATCCGACCGTCGAATTGAAGAGCAGGCGCGCCTCACCGCCGAGTCGGTGAGGCTCTTGACCGGAAGGTCTTATTATCAGGATGACGACATCCTGCCCAAATTGGTCCGCGAAGGGCTGAGACGCCTGGACCGGGTGATCGCGCTCGATCCGCCTCCCGAGTCGCCGATCTGGGATCGGAAGTTCTGGCTACTGTTTCTCAGCCAGGATCTGAAGGGCGCGCTGGAGACCCGGGGAGGAAAACTCGACATCGACGAAATCCGGGATCTGGTCGCCCTAGCAAGTGATTATGCGCCGGCTCAGACCGAATCCGGTAGCCTGCCGAGCCCAGACTTTGCCCGCCTGATGAGGGACCTTGCCGAGTTGAACAAGCCGAGCCGCAGCCCCCTGATGGAGCGGATGCTGATCTATGACATGCAGTTTCCCCGGTCGGATGAAGAACGGGCGGCGATCCTCCGTGAAGTGCTCGCCGCAGTGAATCCGGATGCCACCGAGGTCGATCTCACCTTCGACCCCCGGGACCGGTCGCTCGTGGTCTGCGGTGCCAAAGTCCGTGTGCTTTCCCTGCGGGCGAGGCACGGCTGTTCCGACCTCAGTCTGCTGCGCTTCCTGAAACCCCTAAGAATCGTGTTGAAGGGAACCGGGGTGACCGATCTGAAGGAACTCAACGGCCTCCAGCCGGTTTTCCTCGATCTCCGTGACACCGATGTCGGAGTCCTCCAGCCACTGACCCGGATGCCCTCCCTGCAAGAGGTCAAACTGACGCCGGGGCGCTTCACCGAGGAGGAACTCTCGATCCTGGAGAAACGGGAATAGTCGGCCGCCAGCCGCCACCAAGCGCCCCCGCAAGGCGAAACCGCAGAAATCTCCGAAAATTTCGCCCCAACTGTTTCGATTTTCCGGTCGGGACGGTTCTTCCCTCTACGGATGCCCGGAATCCGGGCATTCCGCTGGTGTCGTGTGTTCACCAAGGTGATGCGAGCACAGTTGGCATTCAATCGCCATGGATGGAGTAGCGATAAAAAAGCACTCCTGCACTCCCTTCGCTGGAACTACCTGAACTACCTGAACCACCTGCGAACCACAGTCTCATTCCCAGTCATGAAACCCAAGAAATCCATCGTCTTCGCTGCTGCTGCTCTAACTTCGATCCTCACCGCTTCCGGTGCCAAGGTGGTGTTTGACAGTGCCACCCTCAATGCCTCCAGCGAATTGTCCTCGGTAACCCTTTCGGGAACCCCTCAGGATCTGGCAACCAGCACGCTGACCTACGCCGATTTCTCGGTCACCTCCAGCCACACGTCGCTGGCGTCAACGATCGGTGCTCTTGACTATGGCTCTGGCACCTCGTTGCCGGGTATTGGGGTCAACCGCACAGGCACCCTCAAGATCGAGGAAGTCTCCAGGGACGAACTTCTCACCGTTGGTTTTAATCAGCAGGTGGATCTCACTCAAATCACAGTGCAGGGTTGGGGCAATAACGACGATCCTGTCGTCATCGCCCTGGCCTCGGATCCCGGGGTCATCAGCGTGACGACTTTCACCGACACGGGTGCTTTTGACGGTGATCGCTTGGAGGCCCAACCCAACGGATATTCCTACAGCTCGGGCCTTCTGACCTTGCGTATTAACGGCTTTGCCCATTCGACCGTGGTCAATTTTGAGAACGCTGTGAGTCTGAACTCATTCAGCATCTTCTCCGATACCACCAACGGTGGCTCAGGCGGTGTTGCCTTGGGCGGATTCGTCTACGCTATTCCGGAACCTTCATCGGCCCTTTTCGGAGCAATGGGCCTGTTAATGCTTCTTCGCCGCCGTCGATAGCCTTGATGTGCAGGGACTTTTTCACGCGCCCCGCTCTGGCCCACGCCGAGTGGGGCTTTTCTTTTGTTTGCTCCTCAAACGCAAGCGATGTTTCGCCTCTTTCTTTTTCTCCTACTCGGTGTGCTAGCGCTTCCCCTTGCTGCCGAAACTCTCTTTTCGACTGCTCTCGGGCCAAGTGGCACCCTCCCGCAGGCGGTGCGAAACGGCACCCTGCGTGTCGTCGCACCGAGCGGCAGCCAGCTTTTCCGAAGCGATTTGAACGGGACTCCTCTCCTTGGAATCCATGGAGGCTTTGACGACGCAAGCGTGTCAGGAACGGAAACCCTCAGCATCTTCTTCGACCGCAAGAACCGGATCGATGCCCTCGAACTCGGAGGCTTCGGACCGTCCGATTCGCCGGTGCTCCTGTCGGGTTTTGCCAGCGATCCGGGGGCTTCGCTGGCCAATGGCACAACGAGTTTTGTCAATGGCGTCCTTTCCCTGACCGCGACCAGCTTCGCCGAGATCGCGGCCGTCTCGTTTACCAGCCCGCAGAGCGTCGATCTCTTTGCCATCTCCGCGCCGGAGGCAGATGCCGAAGGCAAAGGGATCAGCCTCGTTAGCCTTTCCCATACCCCGCAGCCACAAACGCTCTATCGCGAGGAGTTCCCGAACGGTCGCCGCAGTGCCCGGCCGCTTGCCGACTGTGGCTGGGATGCATCCTCGGCGACGGGCAGTGGTTCGGGCGGCAGCATTTCCCCCACGCAGACCGTGGTCGCGGCGGGCGACCTCGGCAGCGGTGACCTCGGCAGCACCACGGCGACTTCGGGGGGACTCACCTTCGCCAGTGCCTCGGGCAAGCTCTTCATTGGCGAGGAGGCCACCCACACCTCGATCGGGATCGTCGGCTCGTTCAAGTCGACCACCCTCAGTGAGGGAGAGAACTGCGACATCACCCCCGTCGACGGCATGGTGGTCGACGAAGTCACTTTTTCGAGCTTCGGCGGAAACGACTCGCCGGTCCTGCTCTCCGGCTTCCCGTCGGATCCGGGTGCCACACTCGACAACGGCACCGCCGTTTTCGCCGCCGGCACGCTCACCCTGACCGCCACCAGCTTCGCCCAACTCGCCACCCTCAGCTTCGCCAATCCACCGGTCCTCACCACCCTCAACATCCGCTGCAACTCAACGAATAGCGGCGCCGGGGGTGTCGGAATCCACGCGCTGTCCTACCGTGCCGCGACCGCCAGCCAGCCCGCCTCGGCGCAGATCGCCGGGATCTTCGGCGACGACCACGCAGAGATCTTCGCCAGCCAGTCCGATGGAGGCACCAAGGCAATCATTTCCACCGAGGAGGATTGGATCGACCACGACCCCGTACGATACACCGGACTCGAACTCCGCTGGGAGCAGGCGGGGGGAGTCAACGGTGCCAACGTCGAGGTCCGCCCCATCATCGAGGTGGGGGGCCAGTGGTTCGCGTCGGCCACTTCTTTCGCAACATCCTCTACGGCCACTATCAGAACGCCTGGTTCGGGGCCAACGACTTGCGGGTCATCGCCTGCGTCGGCGACCATGAACTCGGCGACAACGACTGGGGAGTCAACGGCATCAACACCAAGCTCATCCCGAGCATGCGCAATGAGTTCTCGCGCTGGTTCACCCGTTTCCCGACCGGCCAGTGGTCCACCTATACCCCCGGCGGAAGACCCGACCGCACCAGCCCTGACTTTGCGGCCACTCCGGCCCCACTGATCTACCCGGACCGTCCGGTGGGTTCGCCCCACGAACAGACCGCCTTCGCCCTCCGCCACAAGGATACCCTGATCATTTCGCTGGACGTCTGGCAGCACGTCGGGCCGACCACCTTCCTCTACCCTTACGGTGGCACGGTCAAAGCGGAGCTGGAAGCCACTCAGCTCGCCTGGGTCCAGAACCTTCTCGCCGAGGCGAAGGCCGATCCGTCGATACGCCATATTGTCACCCAGTGCCACACCCCGATTCTTCAGCCCGTGCTGACCACTGCTTCTTCCGGCATGACCTACGTCGGTGGGGAGTCCAGCGAGCTGTTCCAGGTCATGGCAAGTCACGGCGTCGATCTCCACTTCTCCGGCGAGGTCCACGACATCGCGGCTTCGCTGGCGCATGAGGGCGTGCAGCAGATCGTCCACGGATCTCCGCCCGGATCACGCGTCCTCAACTACCTGCTCGTCCGGGTTTTCCCCGATCAACTGGACTGCACGATCAAGACCGGGCGTCAGTATCGCGACACCTCCGTCCCTTACTGGCAACCGGAGGACGGCAACGGCAAGGCCGGCTTTGCCGAGATCCGGGAGCCCTTCAAGGCCTCCGGCCGGATCACCATCGACAAGTCCGGCCCGCAAAAGGTCGTCTCGGAGGGCACGGGATTCCTCGCCAACATCGAGCACGACGATTATCTCCTCCACTATTCCTTCGATCATTCCGCCGGCACCCGCCAGATGCCGAACGAGGGCACGCTTCCCGACCTCAATGCCGACGGCCAGAAGAAGTGGCGCGGCGACCTCGACTCCGCCTGGCTTGGATCACCCGATTTTGTCTCCGGCATGTTCGGCAATGCCCTCAACTTCGCCGGGGTCGCGGGCAATCCGGACCAAATCAGTGCGGGGGAATGCCCGACCCCGCTCGCCAAGCCGCGCACCCTGGCGTTGTGGCTCAGGACGTCCCAAACCGGCTTCATGAACATCGCCGGATTCGGAGATGATGAACGTCCTTTCGGGGAGTTCAACGCACAGATCCGCACGGACGGACGCCTGCAACTCGACATCGGCAACTACTCCGCCGCCGCACTTGGCGGCCCCGTCATCAACGACGGTTCGTGGCACCACTGCGCCATCGTCGTCTCCGCCTGGGAGCAATCGACCCTGGGCGAGGTCCTGTTCTATGTGGATGGCGTTGCATATCCAGCGGACACCACAGATCCCGGCGAGACGATTCTGACCAAAACCACTTCATCCAGGGGCCAGATGTGGATTGGCCGCCATGCCATCGACACCAATGCCCCCTTCGTCGGGGAACTGGATGATCTGGTCCTCTGGGGGCGTGGCCTGAGCGCCGCCGAATTGTCGCTCCTGCATGCCTTTGGCGCATCCTCCCTAGGCTACGATGTCGCCAGAGCCGACCCGCTGCTCAAGGCATTCCGTCGCGGCGAAGCGGTCGAGATCGACGGCACCACCTGGTTCTTCGTCGGTGAGGACCTGCGCGGCGCACCGGGCACCCCCTACGACCTCAATGGCGACTATCTGGCACCCCTCGCACCCGGCAGTGGCATGTCCACGCTCCAAAATCCCTCCGACCGCGCGCTCAAGGGGCAGCTCACCGGCGTGGACGTGCAGGCCGCCCGCGTCACACTCCAGTGGAACTCGCTGCCCGGTGCCACCTACACCATCGAGGGATCCAACGACTTCATCGACTGGGACCCCGAACCGACCGGCCTCAATATTCCCTCCGGGGGAACGACCACTGTCCACGAGCTCACTCCGCCCAGCCTCCCGGCCTGGCGCTTCTATCGAATTTTCGAGACCCCCTAACGGCAACCATTTCCTCGCAAAAAGTCTACTATGATGAAATATAAACGATTTATCCCTAGCGTCTTACTACTCAGCTGCTTACTCGCTGCCCCGCTCCAGGCCGGCAAGCCGGAGTTGCCGAATCCCGATTTCACCAAAGGCGAATCCATCCCCGAGGGTGCAACGAAAGACTGGAATCTGGGAGCCACTGGCATGCGCGGATGCGGCAGGACGATTACAAGCCGAATGCGATCGTCCGCTCGCTGAATGGACTGGGACTGCTCGCGACGGGCGACAGAAAATATCATTCCTTGCTGCGCGAACAGGCCAAATGGGCCGCCGACTTCGAAGCCACCGGCTTCGCCACCTGGTGGTATGGCTACGTGACTGTCTTTCTCGGTGAATATATTTTGGCCACCGGTGATACCTCCGTCTTACCGGGGCTGCGCCGTATCGCGATGGAAGCCGCGGCGGGGCAAAGTATTGTCGGCTCATGGGGCCACAAATTTGCGATGCCCGATGGTCGGCTCCCCGGCTACGGGATGATGAACTCACCGGGTGCCGTGCTGACCATCGGGCTGATACTGGCTCGCGAAGCCGGGGTAAAGGACCCCGAAGTCGCCACCGCCATCCAGCGCAGCGTGACCCTCCTCCAGTTTTACATCGGCAAGGGCTCGGTGCCCTACGGCGACCATGAACCCTTGATGCAGCTGCATGAGGACAACGGCAAGAACGGCATGGCTGCGGTCCTCTTTGACCAACTCGGCCACGAGGCGGGCACCCGCTTCTTTTCAAAAATGAGCACAGCCTCACATGGCCACGAACGCGACACCGGCCACACCGGCAACTTTTTTAATCTCACTTGGGCCATGCCCGGTGTGGCACGCAGTGGGCCCTACGCTACCGGTGCCTGGATGAAGGAGTTTGGGGCCTGGTATTTTGATCTGGCGCGCACACACGACTGGAGCTTCCGCCATCAGGGTCCACCGCAAGCCAATAATGACTCTTACGGGAACTGGGATGCCACTGGCATGTATCTCATCGCCTACGCCATGCCACGAAAGGCAATACGGCTCACCGGCAGCAAGCCGTTTACCACGCCGCCGCTGGCGCCACAGGACGCCGCCCAACTCATCCTTGAAGGCCGCCCCACTTACGCAGAAGGAAAATTCAGTGCCCTGGGCAGTTGGTCCCCGATTGTCCGTGAGCGTGCCGCAGCTTATCTGGCCCAAAAAAAGGATGTGCCGATCGAACCGTTCATCCAATTACTCGACGCCCCCAGCCTTGAAGCGCGACTGGGTGGCTGCACCGCCCTGGCACAGCTCGGCGCAAGAGCCGAACCCGCCATTCCAAAGCTCATCGAACAATTGGAATCGGATGATCTTTGGCTACGCGTCAAAGCCGCCGAAGCGCTCACTGCCATCGGCGAGCCATCAAAAAAGGAAGCCGTGCCCGTTTTACTGAAAAGGCTGGCCATCGGCCCGACCCCGGAGGATCCGCGAGCCATGGAACAACGCTACATTGTTAAAGCACTCTTTTATTCACGGACCGGGTTGCTTCGCAACTCAATCGACGGCGTGGATCGCGAGCTCTTGTTAGCCGGCATCGAGTCCGCGCTGCAAAATGAAGATGGTTGGACACGCGGCACCCTGGGAGGTGTGTACAAGCATCTGAGCATGGAGGAAATTAAGCCCATTCTCCCCTCGGTTCAGCGCGCCATACTCGAGCCCTCACCGAGCGGCATAATGTTTGATGGTGGCATCCAGAATGCCGGCCTCAGACTCTACAGCCGGAACCACATCAGCGAGGGTATCGAAATGATCGCCACTTACATCATGACTCAAAAGAAACACGGCAGCGAGTCGCGGGTGCCGATGTATATCGACATGCTTAAAGAGTATGGCGCACACGCCCAGCGCGCCATCCCCATACTGGAGAAGGCGGTCTATTACTTTGAAAACGAAGAAAACTTCCCGGAGTGGGCGCGCCTCAAAAAAGCAGCGGCGGTGAAGAAGGGCATCGAGGAAATCAAGGCATTGAAAGAAAAACCGAAACTCAACAATCTTGGAATTTAGCGGGCTGCTGGCTTTACTACCGGGAGCCCCGTGCTCTCTAGTCCTTGAACTGGACCATCGCCTTGCCCATCGCCTCGCCGACCAGCATGTAGGTCTCGGCATTGCCATGGTAGTGGAAGCTCTGATCACGGGGCGACTGCTCGGACGGGCGAAAAAACGGGCGAATATCGACGGACATGACATTCCCAGCGAACTGGGGATGTTTGTCCGGATCGCTGACCGCCATTTGAGCGTTAAAAATGGTCGCCGCGCTGCTGCCGGGCTGCCAGCCCTCGCCACCTTCGAAGCCACAACTCGCCACTACGAATGGCGCGTCAGGTGCATTGAATTCGGAACGTAAAGTATGGATCAAGTGTACCAGATTCTGCTCGTAGCGGGTGGCGAGTGCACCGGCCGTATCATGCCCACGCTGGCCACCGTCCTTGTGGCCCTGCCACCAGCCGAAGCCGGCGACCTCATACCCGCGGTCGGCCCATTGGGGGAATTCCTTTTCAAAGTTGGCCAGCACGGCTTTGGCCGCGTCGAAGCACTCGTCATACTGCTTGCCCCCATACCAGGGCACCGGGTTGGGTTCCTCACCCTTTTTCCAGCGCTCGGCGGTATCTTTGTAACCGGCATGCACCCATACGACCCCCTCTTCGTCGGTAAATTCAAAGCGTTCGGAACCCGGCGGCAGGAAGTCCCAACCCAGCGAACGGTTGCCCTGGCTGGTCTTGAGCAGGATGACCGGTTCATCATGGAAATTGCCGACCATATGACCGAAGCCCAGTTCCGGCCCGATGCTTGAGTCACTGGCCCCACAACCGTAGTTGAGCCACTGATTGCCCCTGGCCGTGACCACACCACGATACCAGACATCGTCGCGGGGTGCGAACTCCCCCGCTTCATTCAACAGATAAGGAAATTTACCCTCCTTCAGCACCACCGTCTGCAGGGTGCCGGGTAGATCCTTGCGCGATAACCAACCGGCTATTTTGCCATCATTGCCGAAGTAAGTGATTTTGAAGGGCAACTGCTTGCCCGACTCCAGTTGAATCAAGGTTAAGGTAGCTTCCTTGGCACCAGGTTCCTTTCGGTAAACCTCCTGGCCACCAATCGACATGATGTTGTGTGAAATGCTGCCCCAGCCCGATTTGAATTCATAGAGTCCGGTCTCTGGCATCTCGATGGAGCCCCGCAGGATATTGACTCCCTCATCCGGCATATCGCTCTTTCTGGCTTCTTTGAAATTCTCAAAGGAGATCACCCGCTTGGGCTTCAAGGCATCGTAGTCCATCGCGGCATCATAACTTCCCGGATAGACCGAAAGCTCGAGATTGGAGAACTCATTCTCCCAACCACGGCTACCGCCGGTAAACTGGCCAATACCCACCATGTTGGACTGGCCGGAGAGGATGTAAACCTTGACGGGCTTCTCCTGGGCGCTGAGCGAGGGAATGAATGAAACAGCCAGAGCCGCCAAGGTGAGGCTTAAGGTGAGATACGGTGGTTTATTCTTCATGAGGCGTAGCGAAAAAAATTGAGTGTGCTTAGGCCAGAATAAAAGTTCGCCTGTAGTTGAAAAACAAGAAAATGGGTGGCCGATCTCAGCCACAGTAAGCAAGAAGATGTTGACGCTTAGCCGCGACGGACCCTCGACAAACTCAGGCTCTTCGACGAACCATCACCCACGCCAGACCGAGGCAACCAGCCAGCAGGGCGAATGAGGAAGGTTCGGGTTGATCTACCGAAATCGCAGGAATACACTCAACTGAACGGCTACGGATGCTATCAAGGCCACCGAGAGAGCGAATCGCCGATTACATTTATGAAAATCCACGCACTGATTATTATCTGCATTCTTTCATTCCGCTGCGCGACATTCGCCCAGGGCCATACATCCGAGGCCTGGGATGATCCATCCAAACTGCAGGTCAATACCCGGCCACCCCACGCGCAGATGATGACCTACCCCTCAGCGGAAGCCGCGCGGGTCGATGATGAGCGACAAAGCGAGTGGTATCACTCCCTCAATGGCAGCTGGAAGTTCCACTGGTCGAAGAACCCGGCATCACGTCCGCTTGATTTCCACCAGCGCGATTTTGACGACTCCGCGTGGGGCACGATCCCGGTGCCCTCGAACTGGCAGACCCACGGTCATGGCATTCCGATCTACACCAACGTCAAATACCCCTTCACGGTCAATCCTCCCAGGGCCCCCAGAGAGTTCAATCCAGTGGGGAGCTACCGTCACCGCTTCGACCTGCCCGTGGGCTGGGACAAGCGCCGCACCCTGATTCATTTTGCTGGCGTCAATTCTGCCTTCTACCTCTACGTGAACGGCAGGGAGGTCGGCTACAGCCAGGGCAGTCGCACCCCGGCTGAGTTCGACATCAGCCAATACCTCGTCGCCGGGGAGAATCTGCTCACCGTGGAAGTGTATCGCTGGTGCGATGGTTCTTACTTCGAGGATCAGGACTTCTGGCGTCTGGCCGGCATCTTCCGCGATGTCTATCTCTGGTCACGCGAGGACAATGGAATCGAGGACTTCCGGATTCGCATGGATCTGGATGAGCACTACCGCGATGCCGAACTCAAGGTCGATGTCACTTGCTATGGCAAGACCGGAGGACATACGGTCCGGGCCACCCTCACCGCTCCCGATGGCAGACAGGTCATGGAGAGGACGATTCCGGCAGCCGAAGGCGCTTTCTCCCAGACGATCCCCAATCCCCTGAAATGGTCGGCGGAGACCCCGCATCTCTACCAGCTCCAGCTCACACTGCTGGATACCGATGGACGTGTGATTGAAGTCATCCCCTGGCAGGTCGGTTTTCGGGAAGTTGAGATCATCGACGGCGTTTACTGCATCAATGGCGTGCCGGTGAAAATGAAAGGGGTCAACCGCCACGAGCACCACCCCGATAGCGGGCACTACATCCCGCGCGAGAGCATGCTGGAGGATATCCGCATCTTTAAGCAGAACAACATCAACGCCGTGCGCACCTGTCATTACCCCAACGATCCCTACTTCTATAAACTCTGCGACCGCTACGGCATCTATGTGATGGACGAGTGCAACAATGAGACTCATGGCATGCGCGAGCTTTCCGGACAGGATATCTTTGTCCCGATGCAGCTCAATCTGATCCAGCGCATGGTGCATCGCGACAAGAACCATGCCTCGGTGGTCGTTTGGTCGCTGGGCAACGAGGCCGGCCAGGGCGCGGGTCCCGAGGCGATGTATGAATGGCTGCATGCCTACGATCCCAGCCGCCCCGTCCATGCCGAATTTTCCAACGATACCGCCGACATGGTCTCCAGCATGTATGCAGCCCAGGGAAGCCTCAAAGGTGGTAAAAAACGACCCTATGTGCTCTGCGAATACACGCACGCAATGGGGAACAGCAACGGCAACCTGAGCGAATACTGGGACCACATCTACAGCGAGCCACACCATATGGGCGGCTACGTCTGGGACTTTGTCGATCAGGGCCTGCGCCAGCCGGTGCCGGAGTCCTTCCGCGACCGCATCGGTAAAGGTCCGGTCGAGCCGACCTTCTTTGCCTACGGCGGCTGGTGGGAGAAGGCTCTGGGCATCCACACCAATGGCAACTTCTGCATGAACGGGCTGGTGGCGGCCGACCGCCGGCCGCATCCGGGACTCTTCGCCATCAAGTCTATCTACCGCAACATCCACACCACTGCGATTGATCTCGAACAGGGCCTGCTGAGTGTGCGCAACTGGT
>CAZVMS010000178.1:0-3819 GCA_964628795.1 uncultured Haloferula sp.
TAGTCAGGGTGCTGGGCCATTTTTCCCAGTGAAAGGCGCTGCGCACCTCCCGCAAGCCCTCGGCACCCTCTGCAGACCGCCCGCTTCAACTAAAAATTCGAAAATCACCCTGCCCGAATGGCTTTTCGAATAGGGTCTAACGTAGCCCGGATCTCCCACCACACCGATCTGCATTCCCGGTTCGGGACAGATATGGGTACCGAGGTCGAGTTCGTTGCCTCGCCCACCGATGCCCCGGATCACAGTGGCCATTAACGCCACCACATTCGATGTGTTGACGCCATACGTCGCTCCAACCAACTCAAGCGCTTCAATACTTCGTCTCGTTTTCATATGTCCTAATATCGTGTGATTGCAGATACTATCCAAAGCCTTTAAGATGATGAACACTGACGCAGCGGAGACCCAAGAGAGGCATCCAAGGACGACATTGAAGATCGGCCGGCGTAGCTCTTCATCGGCGAAGAGATTAGGCGAAGCATGCCTAGGATTAAAGGGTTTTGCGTTCTGCCGCAATCCCATGAACTAAATTGAAAACAGCATAAACAGCACTGGACAATACTCTATCTAACTGAACGCCGGATACGTTCCAAAAAAACTTACTATTGCTGACGACAGGATTGTCAGCACCTCCAAGGTCGACAGAAATCGACCACCACCTCTGACTTAGAGAGACGGAAGCTTCGCAGATGCTTGTCGCAATGCATCCTCACCGACATTCACGTAGATGCTGTGAATATCAGCACTGTCGTGTCCGATGAGAGCCATAGCCACGCTTTGCGGGACACCGGCTTCGTGAAGATAGGTTGCGGTGCTACGACGCAAGGAATGGAATGAGAGGCCGTTGGTTTCGCGTTTCGAGCTACGCCCTTTACCCGAGGACTTATGGGTCTTGACCTTCCGTAGGCCGGCCTTCGCTAGAATGGCTCCGAACTGATTCGACAAATGCCCGCTCTTTCCCTGAGCAACTACGATGGAGTAGGCGTTCTGGTGAATTGGTTGAGACTCGCTGATTGGCGACGGCAATGCACGCAGGTGATTGAGAAGCTCTTTGGGCAGAGGAATGGTGAGTTCCTTGTCAGTCTTGGATGTCACCAAGGAAATACTCTCACGCTTCAAATCGACGTTCTTCCACTGAAAGCGGGCGATGTCACCAAGCCTTTGTCCCGTATAGAGACCGAACAGAACCATGGACCGCCATTCGGAATCGCAATGTTCGAGGACGGCCCGAACCTCATCCATGGTGAACGGGCGGCGCTCCAAGACTTTCTTACTCTTCACCGTCTTCACGAACTCGGTGGGATCATCGACAAGCAAGGCACGGTCGCATGCATCGCGGAACAACATCCGAAGCACCTTCACATGGTGGTTGACCGTCTTCGGAGCTAGACATGACGCCAATTCATCACGAAATGCCTCGATTTCCTCTCGCGTGACCTCACCGATTTCCCGCTCAGACTTGCTACCAAGGTAGGTAGTGAACTTCCTGCAGACTCCTTCATAGAACTTGGAAGTTCTCCCGGCGACGGAAGTTCTCTTGCTCCTCAGCCATTGATCAATGTGCAGCTGAATGGTCACCGTCGGCATATCCTCGCCCGTCAGTTCCCGGTGAAGGCTTGAGATGGTCCTCCGGACTTGCTGGGCCGTTCGCTTGTTTCTTGCTGCCGATTCGTATTCATCAGCGATTTGCTGAGCCTTGCGACGATTACGCTCTGTAGCAAGAAGACCGGTGGATCGATTGCGACGTGTCCCGGATGCGTCGCGAAACCCGGCAAGCCAGTTCTTCGAGTTGGGATTCTTGAAAAGGAAACTCATTGCTTATACCTCTGCTTATACCTCGTGCGGTAAAATCCGTCAAAGTCCAATAGCGTCCAAATTCATAACCCATTAATTTTTAATACTTCATAAACACCATTGAACAGTAAAAAACGCTTAATTCGAAACAGGGGTTCGACTCCCCTCGCCTCCACTTTTTCCGAATCACCCGTAACGAGCTACAAATCAGCTTGTTACGGGTTTTTATGGCCGTTTCTGAAGGCCTCATATTGGCCGAAAATAGCCGTTTTTGGCAAAATTTCCGTGTGTTTTCCGTGTGTTTTGGCAACCTCATCTCGATGCCTCTCGACTCCGAAATCGGCCCCGTGAAACTCTACTCGCCGTCCACTCCCGGTCGCCCGTGGAAGGTGTCTTGGAGACCGCCGGGAATGCAACGCCAGGTCAAAGACAGGAGAACCAAGGCAGGAGCCGAGAAGCTAGCGAAGGAAATCAAAGGGCAGCTAAAGCGCGGTGAGGCTGGACGGGTTCACCGGGTCACAGCCGAAGAGCACACCCTTCTGGAGATCTGTCGCAAGCTTCGAGACCCAAAATCCATCCTCCAAGAAGCGCTCGACCGTCAGGAGAACTTCAAACGCGCCACCGTCGCGGAGTGCTGCGACCGCTACATCGACGAATACAAGGAACGTGACAGCTCGATGACCCGCAACGACGCCACCAGCAAGGCGGGCACCATCCGGGAAACCCTTGGCGAGCGTTACCTCGACTCGCTCACCGAGCGCGACATCGAGGAATGGCGCGACAACAAGCTCAAGGGTTCCAACCGCTATCGGAACAACATCCATGCCCATCTCCGTCATCTTTTCGAACGGGCGCGGGTTTGGGGCTACATCCCGAAGGGTCACAATCCAGCCCGCGAAGTTTCTTCGTTGAAAATTCCTCGCTCCGAGCCGGTCGTCTGGGCTCCCAAGACTCTGAAAGCCTGCCTTGAGTGGTATCGGAAATCGGAGAAACTCGATGTGGGAGGAAAAATCGTCTTCCTCGCCCTTGGAGCATTCGCCGGAATGCGCCCCAGCGAGATCGAGGGAGTCGTCGGCGAGCGCGACGGACTCCAGTGGGACGACATCGACTTCAAGCAGCGCCACATCCGGATTCGGGCGGAGGTGGCGGGCAAGCTCGCCGAACCTCGCTACATTACGTTCACCGAAAAACCGGGTTCCGGTCTAACAAAGGAAGTTGTTGATGCTATGTGGGCTACTCTCTGCAAGTGGATTGAACCTTATCGGGAAAAATCCGGTCCCGTGACGTTCCGCAAATGCCAGCGCCTGGTCAGCCCCGAGTTGCGTGAGGCCAAGCTCATCACCGGCTGGCCGAAAGACGGGCTCCGGCACACGTGGATCAGCTCGCTTCTCGCTCTGGGAGTCTCCCGAGATTGGGTCGCAGAGCTGGCCGGGAACAGCCTTGGAATAATCCGGACAAATTACAAGAGGCCATTGCCAGAAACGGAGGCAATCGCTTGGTTCTCAATACCATCGAAACCCGGAGCCTAGAGGCGGCACCATTTGGTTCTGGATGCCTTAACATTTCGGTCGCCTTAAAATGATTTCTAGATACCCTGCGAGAGTCCTCGCTCCCTTTCATTAATCATTGACTGTCAGCCCCCTCATGAGATTCCGCTGTGTTAGCAACCCCCTTCAAAAACTTTGCCTAAAATGACCAGCGTCACAGTAGTGTTCGGCATGCTCGCTGCTTGTTGAAACGAATTTCTGAATGTGACAAAAACGTCACTTGTACTGTTAGTTGATTTCTGGTTTCCTTCGCTCGTGGGCCGCGCCAAGGACAAGATCGACGAAAAGAAACTCTCCAGCTGGAAGCTGCTGGATGATTTCCGGCGGCGGCTCGCCACGGTTCGTGAGGCGATGCCGCCACCGCCCGACAAACGCCCCGGCGGTCCCGAGCGGCTGTTGCTCGAGGAGGACTATTTCAGCCTCATGCTCTTCGGGTTGTTCAATCCGGTTCTCGACAGCATGCGCGGCCTCTGCGCGG
>CAZVMS010000179.1:0-8354 GCA_964628795.1 uncultured Haloferula sp.
AGTCCTGATACCACTGGGCCGAAGCGAGTCGCTGTTGTGTGTTACTTTTTTTAGGCATTAAGGAGCCATGACGGCTTCGCTTCACCCCTTCAATACCCTCTAAACGGAATTGCCGCGAAGCGGCTCTGTTCAACAAGACGCTTCATCCAACGGCGGGCAACGTCCTTCTTTGAATTCGGGCTTCCATCCCCGCCGTGGATGAGCTAGACGTTCGCTAGAGAATCCGATGACAGAGAAACCCCCGATTGTAGCCGTGATTGACGAAGAGTCGCTGGGCTGCCGTATTCAGATTCGATCTGCCCAGCCTTTAACTGATCAACAGATACAGCTTCTATTACATGACTGGATGAACAAGCGCGATAAAAGGCGGTCTTTTCGGGGTAAGACGATAGAGGTAATACACCATCGATGATTGAAACCGAGACCCGACCAATGCCAAAAACATCAAGCGAACAAGGCGAGGCAGGACGACCCCTTACAGCGGTTTTGTTACATTTATTTTTCATAATTCAGTCTTTCTATCTGTTTTGGGCTGGCCGTCATAGTTTATCAGGGTCGCCTGCTCATCGGCGTTAGCTCAAGAAAAGCATGCTCGCTCGGGTCATTGGCATCGGGGACTACCTTCCGCTGATAGTAGCGGCGGTTGGATTCGTGGTCGCCGGAGCGCTGCTACTTGGTCTGGCGCTAGCGGGCTCAAAACCGGATTTCATTCGTCGATGGTGCGGACTCTTTAGCGTGGGCGCTATCATCGGTTGTCTTGCACTATACTTCCACAACTGGCGGGAGGATCAAATCAGAGTGAGCGACCAGTCTCTGCGAACGGGTTGGGATCTTCAGAAGATCGAAACCGCTGCGTTTTTCATCTTCTCGGACACGGGATCTTGGCCGACTGGCACGAATCCCGAGGTCACGAAGCTACTCTCGACAACAACGGTAGCTGGGGAATCGATCCTCGAACTTGACTACCTTACGATCTCAAGTTCTGGGGCTATTGTTGACCCATGGGGTTCTGACCTCCTCTTCACGGTAACTGAGGAAGAAGGCTTGAAGGCAACCTCAAGAGGTCCAGACAGAATCGTAGGCACCGACGACGACTTGCCACGAAACGGAAGAAGCTAACAAGGCACTGGAGGGCGACCCCTATCAGCGGCTTTGTTGCGTTCTTGCCGCCTGCTTCGGGAGCTGCTTGGATGCTCGCGGCCTTTCCGGTGCGGTTACCGGGATCGCCTCAGTTTTGACGTTCGTTTCAAAAATAATATGAGAACCGCAAAGCTCGCCTTCATCTATTCGACCATCGTCGTATTCCTTTGCTTTTCGACCATCGGTGCTCTTGGCGCGTTCGGGAAGATCGAGATCAGCGGATGGGCCACCGCCGCCGCCATCATCGGGCCGATTCTTGCTATTGTGAGTGCCGCCATTGGAGCGAAGCACATTTTTGATGATCCTGATGCCATAACGGAACTCAAGGGAGAACACGCCGAGAAGATACGAGACATGGAGCACGGTCACGCGGATTTTGTAGCGGAGCGCGTGGCGGCGGAGCGCGAGACGGAATCGAAGCACCGAGGCGAAGTAGCGAAGCTTCAGGCTGAGATAGCGGCACTCAAGAGCAAGCTCGTTGATACCGAGAAAGCACGGCAGGAACTCCACCGCAAATACACGGACATCATGCCCAAGGCTCGCCCTATCGGACAGTCGTTCATCGCGTCTGGTAGTGCCAAGACCCAACAGCCTCCCCAAGAATGAAGAAAACGAACAAGCCGCGCCACGCAACGGTGCATAAGCTTTCCAATTTCTTTTCATAGACCCTCCTTTCGCGCACCGTGCGTGCGCTCATCGTTCGCTCTAAAATGAAACTCGTTCGCATGCTCTTCATCGCAACCACTCTTCTTGGAGTGGTGGTGCATGCCGCGGAATGGCCCGAGGTCGGACTCCCACTTAAGCTCGACACAAAGGAGTCCAGAACCACTATCGAACAGAACAAGAGTGGATTGCCGGAGAAGGAGCTTCGAGCCGAATTGACGAAGGCGTTTCAAGGATTCTTCGTGGTTCCAAAGGACGAGTGGGTCCACCGATACAGTCACGTCGGTGGGATGGATGCATCTGGTGTCATTGAGTGGCCGATTCCCAATCCTCCTGTCAAATGGAGGTGGTTGTTTCGTCCCGGCGGGCTGGCCACGCTGACGAAAGCAGACGGAACGGTGATCTACCTCGCCCGTGAGAAACAACAAAGCGAACAAGAGTAGATGAGAAGGCAGACTTCGTTGCGGTTGCGCGACGTGATAGACTGCCTCGCTATGAAAAACTCATCTACCCAGTATGTTGTCGGAATCGACCTTGGAAACCTGAAGCACGCGGTCTGCGTGACGGAGCGCGCCACCGGCGAGATCGTCTATGAGCGCAACGTCACTAATCATCGTGAGAGTATGCGCCGCTTATCGAAGAAATTCCCTGACTCGCTGATGGCAATGGAAGTGGGATCGCACAGTCCATGGATCAGTCGCTTCTTCGATGGCCTCGGTCATGAGGTGCTCATCGCCAACCCACGCAAGGTCCGCGCCATTTTCCAGAATGATCGTAAGTGCGACCTCTACGATGCACGAATGCTCGCCAAGATTGCTCGCTTCGATCCCTCAATGCTCTATCCCATCGAGCATCAGAGCGAGGAGGCCCAGCGCGACCTACTCCAGATCAAGATACGTGATAGCCTCGTGCGCCGTCGGGTGGACATCATCAGCACGGTACGCTGCACGCTCAAGAGCCTGGGCATCCAGTTGAAGTCACCGAGGACGGAGTGCTTCGCCAAGCAAGCAAGGAAGGATCTGGGTGGTGCCGACGGTGCGACGCTCGCGCTGATCGAGCCGGCGCTTGCCACGCTGGATACCGTGAGTGAGCAAATCAAGGTCCTGGACAAGGATATCGAGGCGCTCGCCGCTTCGCGCTATCCTCAGGTTGAGCTTTTGACCCAAATCACCGGAGTTGGCGTGCTCACCGCGCTTTGCTTCGTGCTGGTCGTCGGGGATCACGAACGCTTTGCCAAGCCACGTGACATCGGAAGTTATCTTGGTCTAGTTCCGAAACGTGATCAGTCGGGCGAGGTGGACAAGGAGCTTCGCATCAGTTGCAAGGGAGACGCGTATCTGAGGCGACTGCTTGTGGGCTGCGCCCAGTACATCCTGGGCCCCTTCGGCCCGGAGTGCGACCTGCGCACCCGCGGCCTGGCCCTGGCTGAACGCGGAGGGAAGCGCGCGAAGAAGAAAGCCGTTGTCGCCACTGCACGGAAGCTCGCCGTGGTGATGTTGAGCCTGCTCAAGAGCGGAGAGAACTACGAGGAAGACCGTAATTCAGCGGCATGAAGATTTTCCGGAGAGATATCGACGGATCCGGGATGACTGCGGACCCACGCGTGCACGAAGACTTTTGGGATGACTGCGGAGTGCCGTATGCAAGCATGAACCTGAGAGTCCATGAGAGTGCGGGAACAAGAATGCAGCATCCCAACCCTTTCCCAAACAGTAGAAATTGGATCAACCCGTGCACCGCAGACGATCAAGAGAGCTGCCTTGTTAGAGTGCGAATGAAAGCCCGATAGACTGTCCGGACCCTGCGGTCGAGGAACGGGGTTGCCACCCCGGACCCCGCCAAGCTGAAGCCAGCTTGACCGCGTTGACATCCCCCTAAATCCCCCAATGGGGGACTTCGCCCCTCCCGTCCCCCCGGGGAGCGGGGGGATATCTCCTTGTGTACAGGTGGAGCGGACGCCTGCCGTTGGAAACGCCTGCAATCCCTACGCGCAGAAAGAAAAGTTGAAGTGAACTTCAAATTCCTGTTGACTGCCTTCTCATGAAAGGCGGCGCTGGACAACCCGCTACCCGTTCCGAGTCGGAGCCGGGGGGTCGTGACAAACCTAAATCAGAATCGGAGGGGCGCTCCCGGTAGCGGGTGCCAGGCCTTGAACGTTAGCGAAGAATTAGAACCACAACCCAACCCATCACTTAGTCATGGCCAGATGCACAGCACCAGTAAGAGGACATAGTTCAGCAGCCGCAGCAGCGAGATGCCCTGCATGCCGAGGGCGTTCATACGGTTACGGCGGCTATGGCGGTTATTCGTCCTCGTATTCATCACCTTATTCCTCTTCCTATTCTGGAGGCGGAGGAGGCTCTAGCAGTTCGGGTGGCAAGCGGAGGGCAAGCTGGTCTAAACCCGGCTCCACAACGCTCTACACGAATGCTCAGATCAGTGCGCTTGAGCCAGTGCGAAAAGAGGTCGAGAAGCGGGCCAACAAGCCTGATATTCGTGATGTTTTTCTCTGCCACGCGTGGGATGATCGTAAACAATCCGCAAAGGATCTAAACGATCTTTTGGAAGCCAAAGGTGTTTCGGTCTGGTTCAGCGAGAAGGACATCCCGCTGGGATCAAGTTTTCTTCGTGAGATCGACAAGGGGCTGGCAAAGTCGAAGATGGGGTTGGTTTTAGTGACTCCTCACTTCCTCAAGCGAGTGAGCAACGAAGGAGTTTCCGATAAGGAGCTTTCAGCACTCTTAGCACGTGATCAGCTGATTCCTGTGGTGCACGAGACAACCTACGACGCGCTTCGGGATGTGAGCCCGCTACTTGGTTCACGGAATGGGTTAGACACCGCAGAAGATTCGATGGCGGTTATCGCCGAGAAGCTTGCGGAACTCGTATCGGTCTAGCAATAAAGACGCTAACAAGGCGTCGCTCTCAACACCTGCCCCGCCGCGAGTTCAATCTGCCATGACCATTCAACCTTCAACCCACAGTCGAAGCCTCGCCCTCGGGCAGGTGTGAGAGGACTTTGACGTTCGCTGAAGAAATGAACTCAACTGAAGATACATTTCCCCGCGATCTGACAGATGAGGAGCGCCGAATTACACTTTGGATGATCGAGCACGGGAAGGGCGACACAAGCCTCTACAAGGATCATTTAGCCAGGGCGACAGTCGTGAGTGCATGCGGTTGCGGCTGCCCCAGCGTTGATTTTGCTATCGACGGCATTGCCCCTGATCGGGAAGCCGGAATGGAACTATTCGGTGACTATTTCTATGGGTCCGACGACGATCTTTGCGGAGCGTTCGTTTTTGCTCGCGGCGGTCAACTCGCCGGAATTGAATTCTATCCGTTGGCAGTCGATCAGGTTCCGGCCGAGATCCCTCGACCCGATTCCCTCAGACCAGCCGTCTTCAACTAACCCAACAGCGAACAAGGCGCACCATGCAACCACTACCAGCCGTTCTGTTTCGATGATTTTCCGTAATTACAACCCTCACCCCGTGATCGACACTCGCCGCCGCTGGTAGTGGTGCATGTGCTCGACGTTCGCGATGAAAATACTACTCCTAGCCCTAACTCTGATAGCGCATTTCATTCCCTGCGTTGCGGCGCAGGGTCTGACCGCACAGGAACATCGAGCCATGATATTCGCGACCCAACGATGGCCAGAGCTTACAGAGCCGAACTCGCCACATTACAAAGCCTTCGATGAGCTACTCACCAAGTCAGTGAAGTCAAAGAGCGTCGTCTTCAAAGACCCTGAATGGCCGATGCGAATCGCAGAGAAATCGCGAGCCGACCTTCCAGCACTGAAGCGCGGCCGCGAGAAGTTCGGGCGCCTTCCTATTGAGAAGTATGAGGATGCAATTCGTGAGATGCTCAATTCTAAGAACGAAGGAACACGTGAGATGGGCCAGCTTGAAGCTAGTGCATACCAAGCTGAATTGGCTGGGGATCATCAGCGGGCTTCTCAAATTCGTGCGCAGATCGCACAGAAGAAGCTCCTTGGTCAGATCCAAGCCCGCTTGGACCAGTTAGAAACTGCGATATGGCTTATCAAACGTAATCTTCAATAGATCTGGCAATGAACCCTGTCATTGGGCGGACCGGCAAAGAAACCAATTCCGCGAACAAGACGGATCACACGACGCCTTACAGCGGTTTTGTTCAATTTCCTTTTTCATGATTCTTACCTTTAATCTGTTTCGGACCCGCCGCCATAATCCCGGCGCGTGTGTCCTTTGACGTTCGTGGAAGAATTGAAGACCGATCCAGCGACCATGCAGGTGTTTGATTCTCCGCTGATTCTCCGATCCATTAGTTTAGCGTGAATTCCGCCGATTCCTCACAGATTCTCCGGTTCAGCGCTCTCTCTTCTTACGGCGATCCGGTGCTCCGGGATGCCGAATTCTCCGCTCCGATACTTTGAGCCTTGCGATGCGACCGATTCCTCGCTAGATCATCGGAGTCCGCCGCAGCCTGAAGTCCGGATCTCCTAACACGAACCCCAAAGATAGCTTCGGGCGATAGCCCCGATGCTATCCGTTGTTGAACTGGCCCAGGCCGGTCGGGCGGGCGCGGTTACGAGGGCTCTTGCGGTTTCAATTCGCTCCTCAGAGTCAGTGACTTAACGCTGCCAGCGGGCAACATTGCGACGATTGACCGTCTCTGCGGGGGCCGCGAGGCGAATAACGAAGTGGTTCGCCCGGCGCCGTGGGCACTTGCTCCTGCCGGATGAGTGGCGATGGTGATCCGAGGCTCCGATTGGGGCGAATTACGAGGTTTGCCGTAGTTCGCGGGTGCTCGTTCTCTGGACACGGCGGCTTGCGATGTCTTTCGAGATAGGTTGAGCGGATTGATCATAATCTAACAAGGTGCTTTCGTGGCGGCCCTCGCATGAGACGGATCGGGGCGATCTCGCGCAGGAAGGTGAGCTCTCCTCCGCAGCATTCGCAGGTGAAGGGCTTGACTTCGGGGAGTTTTGGGAGCGGTTCGCCAAGCTCACCGAGCTTGGCGCGGATGAAGAGACGGGTCTTCCGCGCGGCGCTAGCAAGGAAGCCGTAGTGACGGATGCGGGTGAAGCCTTTGGGCAGGACGTGGAGCAGCCAGCGACGAATGAATTCGTGCGGGTGCAGAGTCATGACGGAGGTCCTCTTGGTGGTGCTGCATGTCCAGAGGAGGCGGACGTTGCCCTTGGAATCGTATCCTAACAGGCGCTTGGCTCCGAAGGCGCTGCGCTGGACGTAGCGGGCGAGGTAGCGCAGGGCGGTCTTGCCTTTTCCGGCGGCCTGGACCTTGACGTTCCAGGTTTTGGCGGGGCTCAGGACGTGGCGCTGTTTGGGGCTGATCTGCTGATAGATCTCGGGATGATCGAGCTTCAACGCGCTGTGGAGTCGGCTGCGGAAGCGGGCGGCGAGCGGAGCGAAGTGGACGAGGAATTCGTCGTTGGCGGGATGGACGAGCTGGCGGGTGGCGGCATGGAAGGCGATGCCGGGGATGATGATATGAACGTGCGGGTGGTGGCCGATTTTCCGGTCCCAGGTGTGCAGGACACTGGTGAAGCCGCAGCGTGCTCCGTGGTATTTGGTGGCCACGACGTCCTGCAGGGCGGCGGCGCTTTCCTGTAGGATGAGGTTGTAGAGGATGGCGGGATACTGCTGGCAGAGGGTGCGCAGCTCCTCGGGGATGGTGAAGGTGATCAGGAAGTACGGGACGGGTAGTAGTCGCGCTTCCTGCTTGGCGGTCCAGATCTGCTGGTCGAGGGATCCACAGCGTGGGCAGCTGCGGTGGTTGCAGCTATGATAGGCGTAGTGGCGTTTCTCGCATCCGCCGCAACGATAAAGGCGCCCGCCCATTTCCGGGGTGCGGCACGCGAGGACGCGCCGCACAGCCCGGTAGTGGGCGGAGCAAAGGTGCTGCTGGTGGGCACGGGCGTAGCTCGCCCAATACTCACCAAGCAGCTCTGATAGATCGAGAGCCACGCAAGGCGTGCTCGTGCTTGTTAGATGCCCTCGGGGTCCTTGGGCTCGGCAAGGGTGTCGAGCACATCACGACCTTTCTGATCACTGATCTGAGTGACGTGGAGGTAGCGGATGGTGTCCTTGAGCGCGCTGTGCCCGAGGTAGCTCGAGACCTGAACGATGGATGCACCACCTTCTAACATGTGCGTGGCGAACGAGTGACGCAAAGTGTGGGTGGAGATGTGGTCATGGGTTTTCGATAGCCCGCATTCCGCGACGGCAACGGCAATGGCCTGCCAGACGGAGGCCTCGCTCATGGGTTTGGCGCTGCGGTGCATGGCTTGCTGGATGGTCAGGCCGGAGCCTTTCCATCCGCGACCGACGCCCGGGAAGAGCCACTTGTCATTGCGGTGAAAGGCCCAGAATTCACGGAGGCGCTTGAGCAATCGAGGAGTGATCGGGACTTCACGGGCCTTGCGATTTTTGGACTGGGTTTCGGGAATGTAGATGACAAGCCGCTCGCTGTTGATCTGCTTGGGCTTGATGTGGAGTGCTTCGTTGAGTCGCAGTCCGCACTGATAGACGAGGGTGAAGTAA
>CAZVMS010000180.1:0-1637 GCA_964628795.1 uncultured Haloferula sp.
ATGACCTATCACAATGCGCGGGCCGGGCGTGAACAATCCACCCTGCTGGCTACCTCACGGGATGGAGTCAACTTCTCCCGCATCAACGGTGCGGACGATTCGGTGATCCTCGACTACACTGGCGGCCCCGGCGACGGCCACACCGGCTACTTCCGCTGGGGACCCAACCCTTTTTCCGGCGTGGATTACACCTACGTGGGCTATTCGCTCCATGGTGGTGCGCTCAATTTCAACAGCGCGATGTGGGGCTCCCGGGACGCGATCCACTGGGACAAGCTGGAAGTCTTCACGCCACAGGAGGGTCACGCCATCGAGCCGGACAGGCTCCTGATCTGGCATCAAATCGACCCGAACAGCATCACCCGCCTCGACAATGGAGAATATGTCGCCATCTGCTCCGGCGGGAATCGCGCCGCCGGACCGATGGCACGGGTTTCCGAGCTCTACGAAATTTTTCTCGCCGACGATGGCAAGACGCTCACCCGTGCGTGCCGGAAAATCATGGGGCAGGGGCCGGCGGACGCCGCTGACGCTGAAGAATTGGCCGAGGCCACAACGGTGCGGATCGGCGACACCTGGCATATGATCTACGTGGGCACGAATAATGCCGGACGCACAAATACCGTCCTATCGGCGACCGGTAAACTGAATCAACAAGCACCGAAGAGCCCGCCACTAAAGCCCTCGGAACGCCAGGCCCATTTCAATCGTAACTAATATTCGAAGGCATACGAGCTCGCAGAGCGAAGACGGATCCTCGGGAGGTCGCCATCCACGAAAACGACGACTCGGAGCATGACTACCGCTCGCCGCCGGCGGATCCGAGCCACCCGAAAACCTTACCTAGAGTGCAATAGTTGCTTATCCAACTAATTCTTGCAATCCCATCTCAGTTGCGGATCTAAGGCCGTGACGGCCATCAATAAGGTTTTGGAGTTGTCTCCATTCCTCCATTGTAAATACGAGTTCTACACGACAGTGTACTGCTCAATCCTGAAATTCTCACCACAATATCCGAAGTAAAATGAAAGAAAATCCAATCAAGATATCCTATCTAGTTCCACTGGCAGTGCTTGCAATTTCAGCGCTGTCTGCCCACGGAGCCACCGTCGTCACCCCATCGATCGGTGCAAGCTATGGTGGTTTGGCCTTCGACGCGGATGCTGTCGGGCTGAGCTACACGGCGTCCGTAACCGAGGGTGCTTTGCAGTCCGGCTTCGACAATTTCGCCGCGCTTTCCAATGGCGTCCCAGACTCGATCAACCCAGATTCTGGGGCGGTCGAGGCGATCCTCTTCCCAAACGGCACAAACCCTGCGAGTTTTACAATCGACTTGGGATTAGCGACCGACATCGGTTCCATCACTGCGTTTTCGTCCCACACCACCACCCGGTCGTTTCTCTCCTTCGATGTGTATGGATCGAATACCGCAGGACTGAATCCGGGAGCTGCTGGCAGCACCTTGATCCACAACGTAACCGTAGGCTTAAATGATCAAGACAACGATGTGGTGGCCGCTCAAATTGCCGATAACGGCGGAGCCAGCCTGGGCAGCTATCGCTATCTGATTTTCGATGTGTTTGCTGACCCAGACACCTTCGGAACAAATAAAGAACACGCCTTCATCACCGAACTCG
>CAZVMS010000181.1:0-23851 GCA_964628795.1 uncultured Haloferula sp.
GGAGAGTTTCTTTTCGTCGATCTTGTCCTTGGCGCGGCCCACGAGCGAAGGAAACCAGAAATCAACTAACAGTACAAGTGACGGTTTTGTCACATTCAGAAATTCGTTTCAACAAGCAGCGAGCATGCCGAACACTACTGCTCCGCGCACTACTTCGCCGAGCTCCTCACCGGCGACCTCAAGGACACGCTCGAAGCATGGAAGGCCACTGCCCTCGAGCACCCGGACTCAGAGGATCACCGCGAACCACCCGCCCGCCTCCGCAGCCTCGCCCGCGATTACTTCAAAACCATCGAGCGCCTCCAACGCTCCCATGGCGGCGATGACACCATCTCCGGAAACCAGCGCACCTTCCTCCAGTCCCTCCTCCCCACTCTCGGCTACACTCTCCAGCCGACCTTCCGCGCCCTCGGCCACCGCTCCTCCGCCGTCCGCATCCCCCTCCTCGGCGAAGTCACCACCCAATCCGGAGCCCCCGCCCTCTGGCTCATCGAAGCCCTCCCGCCCGGCACCTCCGACGACGACCTCACTTCCGATCCCCTCGGCCTCTCCCCCCTCGAGTCCCAATACGCCGACGACCCAAAAAACAACAACCCCCAACTCCCCGGCCACGCTCCCGTCGTCTCTTCAGCCCCAACGGGGCGGTCCATACCAGCCCAGGGCAACGCCCTGGGTTCCACGCCAAAAACAAATTCGAGCCCTGAAAGAGCGGCACAGACCCCCACCTGGGAAGACATCCTCTCCAAAGACATCTACGGCCTCGACGAACCTCCCCGCTGGGTCCTCTTCCTCTCCGTCGGCCAGATCGTCCTCTGCGACCGCATGAAGTGGGCCGAGCGCCGCTTCCTCTCCTTCGACCTCCGCGAAATCTTCAACCGCCGCGACGACCCCACCTTCCGCGCCACCGCCGCGCTCCTCCACCGCGACTCCACCTGCCCCGCCGACGGCCTCTCCCTGCTAGACGGCCTCGACGAATCCTCCCACAAGCACGCCTTCGCCGTCTCCGAGGACCTCAAGCTCGCCGTCGTTGCCTCCATTGAAGACCTCGCCAACGAAGCCGTTCACTACATCCGCAACGTCCGCAAGGAAGCCCTCTTCAACCAGCCCACCGAGAAACTCGAAGGCGAACTCACCCGCGATTGCCTCCGCTACCTCTACCGCCTGCTCTCCTGCTTCTATCTCGAAGCCCGCCCCGAACTCGGCTATCTCCCCATCAAATCCGAGGAATACCTCACCGGCTACTCCATCGAGTCCCTCCGCGATCTGGAAATGATCGACCTCGCCACCGACGAGATGCGCGATGGCTACTACTTCCACCACTCCATCCAGACGCTCTTCCGCCTCATCTACGATGGCCGCCAGCTCTCCGCGGAAACCACTCTCGCCCTCAAGGATCACGAGAAACAATCCATCCACGACGACTTCACCATCGCCGCCCTCAAATCTCACCTCTTCGATCCCAAGGGCACGCCGATCCTCGGCAAAGTCAAAATCCGCAACCACATCCTCCAGCGCATCATCCAGCGCCTCTCGCTCGGCTCCAGCGGTCGTGGCCGCAATGCCCGCGCCGGCCGCATCTCCTACGCCACCCTCGGCATCAACCAGCTCGGTGCCGTCTATGAATCCCTCCTCTCCTACTCCGGCTTCTTCGCCCGCGAGGAACTCTACGAAGTCAAACCCGCCGACGAAGACCACAATCCGCTCCACCACGCCTACTTCGTCACCGCCGCCGAACTCGAAGCCTACACCGAAGCCGAGCGCGTCTTCGAAACCATCGACAGCCACCAATCCCTGCTCCGCCACGCCAAGGGAAAATTCCTCTACCGCCTCGCCGGACGCGCCCGCAAAAAATCCGCCTCTTACTACACCCCGGAGTCGCTCACCCGTTGCCTCGTCAAATACGCCCTCAAGGAACGCATCGGCGAAAACCCCGGCGATCCCAACTGGCTCACTGCCGATGAAATCCTCCAGCTAACTGTCTGCGAGATGTCCGTCGGCTCCGCCGCCTTCCTCAACGAAGCCATCAACCAGCTCGCCGAGGCCTACCTCCAGCGGAAACAAAAGGAAACCGGCATCATCATCCCCCACGACGAATACATCCAGGAACTCCAGAAGGTGAAAATGTTCATCGCCGACAACAACGTCTTCGGCGTCGATCTCAACCCCACCGCCGTCGAACTCGCCGAAATCTCTCTCTGGCTCAACACCATCTACGAAGGAGCCTTCGTCCCCTGGTTCGGCCTCCAACTCGCCTGCGGAAACTCCCTCATCGGTGCCCGCCGCGAAACATACGCCACCCATCTTTTGGTGAAACAGCCCGGGAAAGGCGGATCGAAAGCCCGCTGGCCGGACGAGCCGCCCGTGCAGGTTCCGTGGGTGGCAGAGTCCAGAGACCAGAATCCAGAAACCAGAGAAGACAACGATTCCGCTCCAGTTGAGGCCCCCTCTTCACAAGTGGCTGGGGCGTCTCGCCCCAGTCCGTTCCAGGGGCATCTTGCCCCTTCTTCCGCCCCAACGGGGCAAAACACCATAGCCCAGGGCAACGCCCTGGGTTCCGATCCCAAACCAATATCAAGCCCTGAAGGGGCGACACAAACGCCCGTCTCACCCTTGACCCTCCCGCCACGCCCCTCCGACGGCATCTACCACTGGCTACTCGGCGACCCCGGCATGGCCTCCTACGACGATAAAGTCATCAAATCCCTCGCCAAATCCCACCTCGATAAAATCAAGCTCTGGAAATCCAACTTCCTCACCCCCTACGAAAAAGACGACATCCCCGAGCTCCTCCAACTCTCCGCCGCCGCCGACAAACTCTTCCAAAAACACCTAGAAATCACCCAAAAACTCCGCGCCGAAACCACCGACCCGCTAGTCGTTTGGGGCCAGGGGCCAGAGTTCAGAAATCAGGAGTTAGAAATCAGTGGAGAATCTTCATTCAAAAATCCAAAATCAACAGCCGAGCGGAGCGAGACAGACTGCCAGAAGCAGCCCGAAGGGCGAGGCCGGGGGGCCTCGTCAATCGGCCATCATCAATCAAAATCTTCCTCTTCCGCCCCCATCGGGCACCCCATGGATGGAGCGCGGACTTCAGTCCGCCCCTCTTCCGCCCCAACGGGGCAACCCATACCAGCCCAGGGCAACGCCCTGGGAACCACGCCCACCACCCATCCAAGCCCTGTAGGGGCGACCCAACCGCCACCCCGCGCCCGCACCTCAACCCACGAAAAAGACAAACGCTGGGCCACCGAAGTCCTCCACCCCTACAGCGCCTACTCCCGCCTCAAGCTCGCCCTCGACTACTGGTGCGCCCTCTGGTTCTGGCCCATCGAGCAATCCGCCCTCCTTCCCACCCGCCAGCAATTCCTCACCGAGATCAGCCTGCTCCTCGGCCACACTCCCGGCTTCGCGCCGCCCGCGCCCGCCCAAGGCGAATTCGATGCCCTCCTCGTCGATCTCCCCGGCCACACCGTCGAAATCCAACAGACCGACCTCAAACTCGACGACACCGTCGTCAACGTCGACAAACTCTGCGCCCAATCCCCGCGCCTCGCCCTCGTCCGCACCCTCGCCAACGAGCGCAAATTCTTCCACTGGGAACTCGAATTCATCGACCTCTTCGCCCGCCGCGGCGGATTCGATCTCATCCTCGGGAACCCGCCTTGGGTCAAAGTCGAGTGGAACGAGGGCGATCTGCTGTCGGAGAAAAACCCTGCATTTGCCATTCGTTCTCTCACTGCCCCGCAGATCGCCGCCGCACGTGAGGAACAACTCGAAAGTCCAGGGCAACGCGCCTCCTACTTCTCAGAGTTCGTGGAGTTCGCCGGCACTCAAGCCTTCCTCAACGCCGCACAAAACTATCACCTCCTCAAAGGCCAGCAAACCAACCTCTACAAATGCTTCCTGCCAAAAGCTTGGAACATCAACAACGCGCAAGGCGTCGCCGGATTCCTGCACCCGGAAGGCACATACGACGACCCCAAAGGCGGCTCATTCCGCCGGGAAATTTACTCCAGACTGCGCGCCCACTTTCAATTCCAAAACGAACTTAGCCTTTTCCCAGAAGTAGACCACCACGCCAAGTATTCCATCAATATCTATCACAGCCCCAAAGAGCCAAGCTTCATCACGATGGCCAATCTCTTCGGAGTGCCGACCGTTGACCAATGCTTCCTCCATTCCGGCACAGGACTCGCTGGCGGCATCAAGGACGATAACAACAAATGGAACGTGCAAGGCCATAGCGACCGACTCGTTGCCATCGAAGAATTGGAACTCGCCCTATTCGCCCGCCTCTACGATGGCGATAGCACTCCGCCTCTCGAAGCGCGTCTGCCAGCGCTCCACACGCGCCAGCTCCTAAGTGTTCTAGAAAAATTTGCCGCTTACCCTCGCCGCCTATCAGACGTTGAAGACGAGTATCGCGCCACGGTCATGTGGGACGAAACCAATGCATTGAAAGTGGACCACACGATTCGCCGCGACACCAGCTTCCCCCAAACACCACAACAGCTTATCCTCTCCGGCCCACACTTCCACGTCGCCAATCCGCTAAACAAAACCCCACGCAATCCTTGCCGCCTCAATTCCGACTACGACGTAATCAACCTCCAATCACTCCCCGACGACTACCTTCCGCGCACCAACTACGTCCCCGACTGCGACCCCGCCGAATACTACCGCCGCACGCCCAGCGTCTCATGGCAGGACACCGACGATACCGGCTCGCCGCTACCACCAAAGAAGGTTACAGAGTTCTATCGTTACACTAGCCGCGAGATGGTGAGCCAAAGCGGTGAGCGAACACTAATCCCCATAATTATCCCGCCAGGGGTCGGGCATGTGAATACCTGCATCGCATACGCATTTCGGGATATTCGTAAGATGCTTTGTTTCGCGGCCGCCGCTGCAAGTGTTCCAGTCGACTTCCGGGTGAAATCCACCGGCATGGGGCACGCCAATACGACGCTCCTCGGCCAGCTCCCACTTCTCACTTCTCACTCAGCACTTCTCACCCGCACCCTCGCGCTCAACTGCCTCACCACCCACTACGCCGACCTATGGACCGAGTGTTGGGACGACGCCTTCCTGGACGAGCAGTGGCTGGGCGACGATCCGCGCTTGGACCCGGACTTCTGGCGCAACCTCACGCCTGAGTGGACCCGTCACTGCGCCTTGCGCACTGACTTTTCCCGCCGCTGGGCCTTGGTCGAGCTGGATGTGCTCGTCGCCCGCGAGCTCGGCCTCACCCTGGAGGAGCTGCAAACCATCTACCGCGTCCAATTCCCCGTCATGCGCCAATACGAGGCCGACACCTACTACGACCAGCGCGGCCGCATCGTCTTCACCGCCAGCAAAGGCCTCCCCGGCGTCGGCTTCACCCGAGCCGAATGGAACGCCATCAAAGACCTCCAATCCGGCACCGCCCAGCGCACCATCACCGACACCACCCTCCCCACCGGCCCCGTAGAACGCACCCTAGAATACACCGCCCCCTTCACCCTCCAAAACCGCGAAACCGATTACGCCACCGTCTGGGCGAAGCTGGATGAGGTGTGACAACCGCTAAAATCAATTTCACTAAAAAAATATGAGCCAAGATATAGCAAGTCCATTGACCGCAGAAACCTCCATTTGCGGGTTATTCAAAGAAGATTTTCATTACGAGATTCCTCCATATCAGCGTGCCTACTCGTGGACGGCAAAGAACCTGGAGCGCTTCATCAAAGATCTGGAGGATCAGCCAAATGCGAATGACTATTACCTCGGTCATTTCCTTCTTGAGCTTTCTAATCCCTCACGGAATGATGGCCCTTATTGCTTCCAAGTAATCGATGGTCAGCAGCGATTGACTACCGTAATTATCTTCTTTAGCTGTGCAATTAGGGAATTAGAAAAACGTAATGGAACTATAACTTCCCAAGGTCCTGCCAGCACATCGCACGCCACCTTACTACGCCAGCGTTACCTCGGAAATTCCGATGGAAGTCGCCTTAAAGCCGTAAGCTATGATGACCCCTTCTTCAATCGCTTGATTATATCCGGAATGGATGAATCTATCGATAGCGCCGCTCCAAGATCACAGAAACTCATCCGTGCAGCGCGGGACTATTTCGCCAAGAGACTGGATGTGAAATTCTGCACTACTGAACAATTGCTATCATGGTGCGAGATGATCGAGACAGCAACGGTGAGCACATTTACACTCCAAGGTGAAAAAGCAAAAGCGAGAGCCACGCAGATTTTCGCCTTCCAGAACGACCGTGGCATCACACCGACGAAGCTGGAGCTTCTCAAAGCTTTCCTGATGCACGGAGTTTATCTCAACGCGACGACTGGAGCTGAAGTCAAAACCATTGAAGAAATCCAAAGCGATTTTGCTGAGATTCATCGTATTCACGAGGGGATTAGCCTCTTGGACGAAGATCAAGTCCTGGCACATCATTGCACAGCGTTTCTCCGCTCATGGGAGCCCTCGCTTAAAAGCATCGAAGGTGCTCTCGAGTCCACTGAGGGCACAGCGAAGATACAATGGATCCGAAAGTTTTCAGGAGAGCTCCGGCAGACTTTCCGCTTGGTAAAGGAGATTGAAGATGCATCGGCAGCAGACTTCGCCCTGGCAGATGTGCTTTTCCTGGATGCTTCCAATTCGTGGCCCCTTTTGATCAAACTCCACCGCCTGCATAGTAGCGAGAAACACAGCCCTCTGTTCCGACGCGCACTCAGGTTGATGGAGATCACGCTCTTCAAAAAAGATTTCAGTCGTGCTGACTTCCGCACCAACGATTTCCATGCTTGCGCAAAATCCTATGCCGGTAAACTGACAGAATTGGTCGATACCCTAACCCACTGGTCTCAAAATGGCTTCAAGGACTATTGGCGGTTCAATCAAGTCTTCACCGACGCCCTCAACAGGCCTCATCAATATTTCAAGACCACCCGTTACCTATTGTGGAAGCACGAGAACAAATTGGCCGTTGAGAACAAGAACCCGCCAACGCTACCCTTTCAATTTCTGAACCTCATTGGAGATCGACGTTGGGATGAAACCATCGAACACATCATGCCCCAAAACCCGGAAGGCATGGAAGTTGATCAGGAATTCCGCGCTCAGTATCTTCACAGATTAGGGAATTTAGTCCTTATGAATAGAGGGAAAAACTCAAGTGCAAGCAATGATCTACCTGTCAACAAAGTAGAACATTTTTTGAAATCTGGGCTTATTTCACACAAAATTGTTTTGGAACAAATTAACAAGAGCACAGCTGTGACTGGTTGGTGGATCAAGGAAATCAAAGAGCGAGAAAGAGACATAATTAATTTTGCAATTGAATATTGGGAGATTCCTCTGTCCGAGGAGTCGCTTGCCTGATGCCTAATATTGCTAGAGCTGGATCCCTAGAATTCACAATAATGTCACTTTTCACCTGGCTAGACTATTCCGAACGCGAGCGTCGCAAGATGCTTGATGTGGTGGATTTTTTCCGCGAGAAGGAGACCCGCGACGAACTGGGATTGGCGTCGGTGCGAGATTCCTTCGCCGACCAGCTTTTCCCAGGGACCAGCACGATCCAAACGCGGGCGCGGTATTTCTTGCTGGTGGCATGGACCTATCAGGCTTTGGAGGGCAAACGGATAGGTTCGACCCCAATTTCGGAGCGGGCGCGACGGGCTGAAACGGCCTTGATCGAAGCCATCGAGCACTCCGACGACAAGGAGGGAAACATTGGCAAGTATGCACGCAGCGCCCTCAAGCGTCTGCCTAGCAGCGTGTATTGGCAGGGCCTCGGGGTTTGGGGAATCCGCGCTTTTCAGGGATCCTTGGCCCAATATCACAGGAGTTTTGAAAGGCACCATAGCCGTCGGGAACTTCATCTTGCACGAAAATCGGAACGGGACGAGGAGCACGATGACCTGCTGCCCCCTAACTGGCATGGGGGCTTGCCCAAGCCGCCTGATGGATTTCCCGAAGCCTGTTCGTTGCGCCTGTCATCCGGAGATGCGGACTACCTGCGCGAACGGATTCAGCTCGGGCCGGGATGCCGGGGATCGTTGTTGGCAGAGCTGGTTTCCACGCCGCTCCATGTCCCTGATCTGGATTTCATTTGGAATCACCCGAACCAAAAAGCCTATTCCCTGGAGCATCAAAAGCTTTTGGAACATGCCCGGAATTTCTCGGAGCTGATGCACGGGGCGGCACTACTTTACAACCTGATCCTGTCCGAAGAATGCAAGAACGATGAACTGATCTCCGAATACACGGGACTTCTGGAAGAATGGTCCGATGTGATGAGCTCGCGAAAAACGCCTTTCGCTAAATGGAATCGGGAAGAGTTCTGGGAGCAGGTAGCGGTGGGAAATCCAAGAATCAAAGAACCGACCAAGAGATTCATCAAGAACTGGTGGGATCTCGTATTGGAGAACCCATCCACTTCCATGATTTCACTGTCAGCGGCACGTCAATTGATCACGGCCAGAGAATCCCAGATCAAGCCGAAGAACCTCGTGCGGATTGGAAATCCCCGTGCAAGGGAAGCTTGGAGTGGGAAGTCCGGCTCCGATCAAATGGATTTCCGTTGGAAGAGCGCACGCCGGATCCTGACTGACATTTTTGACGGACTGGAGGCGGACGATGCTTGAGCCCGGATCACGCTCACACCTGATGGAGTTGCTCCGGCCACCCGCCGGTTGCAGATTCGACAGCGCCATCGGCACCACCTACTCGCTGGATCTGATGAGCGCGCTGATGCTGCCACTCTCGTTCGTATTCTTCGACTGGGAGCGCGAGGATGGCGAACTCTCCGACCCGCTGGCCCTGTTGGAGGCACTACAACTGAATCGCGACCGTTTCACCGTGTTCTGCCAAGCGGGAAACATCCGGCTTCCGAAGGGAAAGTATTCGCGCCTGCTCACCTTTTTGGAACCTTGTGTTCATGAGGTGCGGCCGCCGGACCCCAAGGGAGTTTTTCACCCGAAGGTTTGGGCAGTGCGATACGTGAACCAGGACGGAGCGATTCACTACCGTGTGCTTTGCTTGAGCCGTAACCTGACTTTCGACCGTTCGTGGGACACGGTGGTGGCATTGGACGGCGTCCTGACCGACCGCAAAACACCGCTCCCAGCAAATCGCCCGCTAGCGGAATTCATCGGCGCATTGCCCGGGCTCTGCCTTTATTCACTGCCAGCCGCAAGGAAGAAGGCAGTAGCCAAAATAGCGGATGAATTGCTACGCGTCCGCTTCGAATGGCCGGAGGGTTTTGGTCGCGAATCCTGCGGCTTCTGGTGCTCAGGGCTGGACGGGAAGAAAATCGAACCCTTTGAGAAACACCGACAGGATTGTCTAGTCGTCTCGCCCTTCGTCAGTGAATCGGTGATCCGGGATTTCCTGGGAAATAGTCAGCGGGTTCACTTGGTATCCCGTGAGGAAAGTCTTCAAGCCATTCCACTTGAGACGCTACAGAAATGCGAAAGCATTCACTGCCTAAGCCCACAAATCAACGTGGAGGAGACGGACGAGATACAGATTCCCGAGGCCAACGAGGTTCTGGAAGGGCTGCACGCCAAACTTTTCGTAATCGATCACGGCACGAAGAGTCATGTGTTTTCCGGATCCTTCAATGCCACTCATCACGCCTTTACCCACAATGTGGAATTCATGGTCGAGATGGTCGGAAAAAGGAAAGACGTGGGGGTGGCACGCTTCCTTGCCGAAGAAAAGGAAAAGGGTTCCACCAGATTTGCGGATCTCCTGCAACCCTACTCCTTGGATGTGCCGGTCACCGCAGTCGATCCACTGGTGCAGGAATTTGACAATCTCATCCGCGAGACCAAGAACGCGTTATTCGATGCTTTACCCCGTTTCCAAGTTTCAAGCAGCAAAAGCCAGGAACTCTTCGAACTCCGGCTCGCATGGAGACAGAGACCGCAACTCCCGGGCTCACGGGTTCGTGTCAAAGTCTGGCCCGTCACGCTTCCCAAGGAGCGGGCATTGTTAGTTAACGGGAACGCAGAGCTTTGGGAAGTTTCCCACGAGGGCATCACCCCGTTGCTCGCGATTTCGCTCGAATGCGAGATCGGCAAGGTCAGACGCGACTCCTCATTTGTAATGAATCTTCCGCTCGAAGGCGCTCCGATTGATCGCCATGACCGAGCGGTGGCGAGCCTATTGGAAGGCAAGGAGCAACTGCTCCGATACATCCTGTTCCTGCTGGCGGCGGGAGACGAAGAGGCAGCCACCTCGGGTGAACTGGCGAGAATGCTCATGGGTGGGAAGAATCCAGCGGAGCTGTCGGTGTCGATGCCGTCTTTGCTTGAGACCATGCTTCGGGCGCTGCATCGCGGTCCGGAACAAATGAAGCGCGTGGCCACCCTTCTGGAATCCCTAAAACGCTGCGGCAAAGCAGAAGAATTCATGGGCGAAGACTTTCAATCCGTCTGGGATCCCATCTGGGAAGTCGCCAGCCAAATCAAAACGAGCAAATGAATATCCGTCCCGATACAGAAGCGGTGCTTGCCGAGCTGAAGGACTTTCAGCGAGCGACGGTGGACTACGTCTGTGATCGTTTCTATGGAAAGAACCCTACCCGACGATTTCTCGTCGCCGATGAGGTCGGCCTTGGCAAAACCCTGGTTGCACGCGGAGTGATCGCCCGAACCATTGATCAACTGTGGAAATCCAAGAAGCGGATTGACGTGATCTACGTGTGCTCCAATGCGGACATTGCTAGTCAGAACATCAAGCGACTTTGCATTCCCGGCTGCAACTCATCCGAGCGCTCAACACGCCTCACGCTGCTCCCACTGGAAATCCATGAACTCGGGACGAACGGTGTGAATTTCATCGCTCTCACGCCAGCGACTTCATTCGAGCAAAGCCGCCATGGGGGCAGGATTCGAGAGCGGGTTCTGCTATACTGGCTCTTGAACAAAGCCTGGCGAATTCACGGTTCCAAGCGTGCGCTCAATGTGCTCTCAGACTATGCTACGACAAAGTCATTCCTAACGAACTACGAGTATCTCCTTCAGGAGTTCAAGAGAGGAAAGAAAGTTGACCGGCAGTTGACGAAGGCATTCATCGAAGAACTCCGTCAGGAATCGAAAGCTAAAAGAGCCAACGGCGAAAAGGACCTGAAGAAGCGATTCAATGAGTTGTGCGATACTTTTCACCGGAGCAATGCACGCACAGAGAAAGAGGATTTCCAGAAGCGCAGCGAATGGCTTGGCGACCTGCGCCGACTGCTGGCGCGTGTGAGTCTCAATGCAATCAAGCCAGATCTGGTGATCTTTGACGAGTTCCAGCGCTTCAGCCATCTGCTTAACAAGGAATCCGAAGCGGGTGAGCTTGCCCATGACCTGATCGACTCTAACCACGGTGCCCGCCTGCTGCTTTTATCGGCTACGCCCTACAAAAGCATGAGTCTGCATCACGAAAAGGATGCCGATACTCCGAACGAGTTTGTCACTTTGGTTGAGTCGCTCGAAGATAATCCGGAAAGTGATTTCCATCGCTTGCTTGACGAATATCGGGCCGCCTTGCCTGCAATCCGCAGCCCGGAAGGACTGAACACGATGAGGATGGCTAGGGACAAAATCCAGGAACGCCTCCGACGGATCATGGTCCGAACCGAAAAGTCCGTGGGCGATTTGGGAGGAATCGGCATGCTAACGGAATCCATTTCCGCCGGGATGAGCATGACCGCCACCGACATCAAAGCGTTTTTGGGGACTCAAGCGATTGCGGAACACATCGAGGCGGGCGACATGGTCGAGTATTGGAAGTCGTCTCCCTACCTATTCAACTTCATGGAGCAATACACGCTGAAACGCGTCTTCAAGGAGTGGACCAAAGACCGCGAATTGATCCGACTGGTGAGCAATCCGACCGGAGCATTTGTAAATTTCGACGCCATCCATTCCTACCGCAGGGTGGAGCCTGCGAACGCAAGGCTAAGAACGTTAGAAGACGAAACCGTTGGGCGCGGAATGTGGCGACTTCTTTGGATGCCTCCGTCCCTGGATTACTATAAGTCTGCTGGCCCCTACTCAGAACCCGTTCTATCCGGCGTTACCAAACGTCTCGTTTTCTCCTCGTGGCATGTCGTGCCGAGGACGGTGGCATCACTGCTGTCCTACGAAGTGGAGCGGCGGATGATGTGCGGCCTATCTTCCAACGGAAAATCGACAATGGAGCAGTGGCAAAAGCAGAAGGCGCTTCTGCGGTTCGAAGCAAAATCCTTGCGACTGACGGGATTGCCGCTCTTCAACCTGGTGTATCCATGCCTCACGTTGGCGAGGGATTGTGATCCAAGGGAATTGGAACCCGGCAAGACGGCCATTGGAGTAATCAGGATTTTCGGAAAACGTCTCCGGCAGATGACCGCAGACCTGAAGCTGCCGTCAACGAAGGAGGGAAAAGCGGATGAGCGCTGGTATTGGATTCTGCCAATGCTCCTCGATGAGGAACATTTCCCCCAAGAGACCTTGCAATGGTGGACGCACGAGCAGCTTGCAAGCGAGTGGTCCGATTCTGAAAAAGGGGACGGCTCCGAAGCGTGGAGTAATCATGTCGAGAAGGCGCGGGAGACGCTTCAAAATGTCCGAGACCGAAAGATCATGCTTGGCCCCCGCCCTAACGATCTGTTCGAGGTTCTGGCACTCACCGCATCCGCCGGTTCCGCCACCGCCGCCTATCGAGCACTTGGCCGCGCCTCGGATACGCCGATCCATGGCTGTCAAGTGACTCGGTTTTCAGCGGCACGTGTCGGATGGGCCTTTCTCAGTCTCTTCAACCATCCGGAAGTAACTTATTTGATCCGCTCTGAGATCAAAAGTGGTGCCTATTGGCGTCGGGTGCTGAACTACGCGCATGGAGGGCAAATCCAAGCGGTTCTCGATGAATACGTGCATGTCCTCGCGGGATCGATGGGCGGCTCTTTCGAAGATCTTCCGAGCAGGATGAAGGCAATCTCATCGGAAATCATCAGGTCGATTGGACTCAGGGCCGCCCCTCTGAGCGCAGACCATATCGAGTCTCCGGCTGGTGCTCGGGCAATCACCATTTCTACTGTCTCGATGCGCCTCCGCTTTGCCATGCGTTTCGGTGAAGAACAGGAGCAAGACGATCCTGTTGCGATTTCCGGAGCGGCCTCCAAGGGCAGCCGGAAAGAGCGTGTTCGGGCGGCCTTCAACTCCCCCTTTTGGCCTTTCGTTCTTGTTTCCACATCGGTCGGTCAAGAGGGCCTCGACTTCCACCACTATTGTCATGCCATCACCCATTGGAATCTCCCGGCGAATCCAGTGGATCTGGAGCAACGGGAGGGAAGAATCCACCGCTTCAAAGGACATGCCATCCGCAAGAATATCGCGGCTGCCTTTGGAACAAAAGCCCTCAAGGAGAAAGGACGCGATCCGTGGGCCAACGCGTTTGACCTGGCAGTCCGCAAACGCCAGCGGCACGAGAACGATCTGGTGCCCTACTGGCACTTCCCGGGTGCGGCCATGATCGAGCGCCATGTGCCGGCATTACCCTTCAGCAGAGAGAAGGATCGGATTGAATCTCTACGGAAGGCGTTGGTCATCTACCGGATGGTTCTTGGCCAAAGTAGGCAGGAGGATCTTATCAGTTACCTTTTGGCGGAGATCCCTGAAGAGGATCATGCTGCTATCGTTGCTGAATTGCGGATCAATCTGAGTCCTCAGATCCTGACCGATTACGGTAATCAGTATGCAGATAACGATACGATTTTACAGCATTCATCCCACAAGGAAACCCCACGTCTCTCTATTAACCTCTGATACTCTGTTCCAATGCCAGGCATACAACACGCTCCGGGAAGTGACATTTCCAGTATCAGGGAACTCCTAAAAATCTACGCGCCCGGCTTCGCGTTCCTCAAGGAACTGCTCCAGAACGCGGATGACGCGGGGGCTGAACGCTTGCGCCTCGCCTGGACCCCGGGATTGAATGGCGTGAAGCACCCGCTCCTGAAGGCTCCCGCTCTGGTCGCACTGAACGACGGACGTTTCACCCATGGTGATCTCGACGGCCTGATGCGTATGGGGCTTGGCAACAAAGGGGCAAATGCGGGCAAAATCGGAAAGTTCGGGCTCGGAACCAAGAGTATCTTCCACGTTGCCGAAGCCTTCTTCTTCCTCGAATCGGGACAAGACGCCGACCTTCGGGATATCCTCAATCCCTGGTCACCGCGCTTCCACCAGGATTGGGATCAAGTTGAAGAAGCGGACTGGAAGAGGATCGACTCAATGTGCCGCGAACTGGGCGTAGGAATGCCTTCCTGGTTCGCGATGTGGATTCCACTTCGTCGCCGGGAAGACCTTGGAGGGATGAGTCCCATCGTTAATGGCGAGGCCGCGTTTCCCGGTGAGGAATCCGGATGTCCGGCTGCGCTCAAGGCACCCTTCCGACATCGGAACCCGCGCATTGGCGAGCTGCTGCCTCTGCTGCGTCACCTTAAAGAAGTCGAATTCCATGACCCTCAGTTGGAACCCTTGGCATTCCGCATCAACCGCAATGAATGCCTCATCGAACAGCCGAATGCGCGAATGCAAGTTCAGGTGCGAAGTCACTTCAAACCCGGCGCGGAAGAGAGTTGGAGAAGTCATGCTGCCTGGCCGCAGGTTTTTGAGTTCAGGGAGGACGGCTCGGAAGTGTCCAGCCCAGACAAAGCGGAATGGAGCCACTCGATCGTTCTGACCACTTGCAGCTCAGAACAGTCACCCAAACTGCGGATTTACTGGTCTGTCTTCCTTCCCGTCGGCAATAAACCATACTTCGAGGTTCCCCTGCCTCCGGAAAGTCGGGACATTTCCATCTTTCTACACGGCTTCTTCTTTCTGAACAGCTCCCGCACAGAAATTGGCGGGCTCGGTACCCGATTTGAAAGAGGAAACCAAGAGGATCCCGTCGGAATATGTCTCAACTGGAACCAAGACCTTGCGTGCGGTTCAGATGGACTTCTGTCTTCGTTACTACCCACGCTGGCAGCCTGGCAAAAAGAGGGTGCTCTTCTTTCATCGGAAATTCCCGGCATCTCCAATCAGATTCGCAGGTCACCGCTTTGGGAGGACTTTCACCGGACGCTGACCCTCAATGGAGCACTTCTTTACTGCCTCGCAGACGCCAAATGGGCTTGGCGCTGGATTCCGGCAGGCGAACCCGTCTCGATTATTCCCAGAATAGATACCGTTGAAGACCTTCGGCTAATCGAGCAAATCACCACAAGAAACAAGCCCGCATCGAACAGAAGCGTCTTCGCGGTCGATCTTGCGGAAGCCCGTGCCTTGGCAGGCGACCTTTCGAGATTCGATCCTTCGCGTCTCATCGAACTCCGTGAACTGCTGGGCTCAGCATCCGATTTGACTGACGAGGAAGCGGCGCTCTTGGCACGCATACTCGGAAGTGTGCAAGGAGGGGAAATTCCAGTTGAATGGAATGACATTCCGGTCTTCCGCGTGAAGTTCGGGGGTGAAAAAAACTGGAGTCGCGTCACGTTGGCGGAGCTCTATTTACTACGAAAGACCGGGGATCTCTTTCGGACGGACGAGCACGGACTCGCGCCCCTGCTTGCTGATGCCGCAGGGGAGGCTCGTTTGCCTGCCATCGCCGCACACGACGCACCCATTCCATTCGAGATTCAGAATCTCACCCATGAACGCGCAGCTGGGTGGTTGCTCGGTCGCCCCGGACTTTCTCCCACTCCAACAAAGCGTCTAAATCTCCTCAAAAGGTTTGCAGCCCGCGAACGATTCGGCCCGCTTGAGCTGAAGGCGCTCCGCTACCTAGCCCATGCGTGCCCTGACCAGAGGGAGAACGAGTCCAACAGCCTCTATTTCCCAACCGGTCCGATGCCCGATTCCTGGGCAACGGCATATCGAATCGCCCTCAACTCACTGAAGGAGTCTTGGAGGATGATTGATCCGGTTTTCATTCAGAGAATGAGCGACGACCTCAAGGGCAGGACGCACATGCTCGGCTGCAGCCGGGAGAACTGGTCGCCGTTCATCAAGGGCGTCCGCTTCCAGGGCGAGCCACTGGACTTCTCGAAGGCCGAACCGGACATACTCGATTGGATTCTAAAAGAAACTCCGGAAGATGCCACAGAATGTCTCCACCAGCTAAAGATTCACCGTCTGGCAACTGGCGAGATGGTGGCGGCATCTGACCCAAAGGTCTGGCTGGACGGCGGACTCGAAGTTCCCGAGGAACTCTCTGAGGCCTGGAAGAATCTGAGACAAAGCGCTCATATTCTGAAGGCAGCATCGAATCCCGAAGCCCATCTTCGCCAGAAGCGGCTCTTTTCGGAACGGATTCTCGACCACTCGGGCGTCCTGAGACTCGCCGTCGATTCGGACGTCCCCAGCGCCAACTGGAAGCTCATCCTGCATTTTCTGGGAGGTGGCACACCCCGACCGGACGCGATTGAGAATTTGAGAAAGGTCGCATGGCTCCCAATCTCGCTTCGGGATGGCGCGGACGCATGGGCTTCCCCTGAGAATATCCTCTACCTTACACATACCGAGGCCATCCTGGATAATGTTTTCACTCACTTCCCAGACTCTTCATTTCACTCTTCAAACCGCGTGAAAGCAGAAGTCAGGAACTCCAAGGGGTGGGTAATCCTCTCTTCCCAAATATTTCCCTCACCCAGCAAAGTTTTCGAATGCTTAACGCAGATTTTCGAATCGGCCCCCGATGTCATACTTCTCGGATTCAATGGCGATCTGAATGACGAGTCGCTTGATCGGTGGCTCAAGGTTATCGGAGGTTCCGATGATTCATCCCTATTTCCGATCAGGCCGCTTCTCGCACAACTTAGCAACACCCCGGCATGGAAGCAGCCCGCGATTAGTCTAGCGGGCGCTCTAGCCCGACCATTCATAGGAGGATCCGCCCCGACCCGTTACAAACGCGTCCTGTTCACGCTGCAAGAACAACACAGTGCTTCGCCCCGCGAACAAGCAACGGACATTGTGACGATTTTCGCCAGTTATCTCCGCGGAGCCCGGGCGGCAAATGTCTGGGACGAACTAAAACGGGACAAAAACCTTCTGCTCCTCAGCCAATCAGGAATTTGGAGTTCGCCGGAGAACATCGCACCACCCTGTCGTGGAGTTCAAAACAAAGCCTTGCTTCATGCAGAGCTTGCCGACGCATTGAATCTTTCTGCGAGGACAGATCTTGGAAGGGAGCAGGTTCATGGCGGAGGGCTTCAACGCGATGCTTCGGTTTCACCTGAACAATCCGCAGCCAATATTCGCAAGGCTCTCGCGCCGTTCCAAGAAAAGCTTCCCCAAAAGGCGGTTGCAATTCTTCCGGCGCTGCTCGGAAATGAGGCACCGACCGTCCAGTTCGCAAAAGAACTCCTCGATGGAATCTCGGTCATATCGATCCGGGACGAACTCATTCCACTTGAGCTCACTGTGAACGACCAGATGGGTGGTTCACTCCATGAACGGTCGCAGAGTTGGGCCTTCCGTGTTCAGCTCATCGGAGGCGAGACTATCACACTCGAGTCCGTCGCGGGGTCTCCATTCAAAGCACCGCTGAAGACCCAGAGTGATTCCATTTTTCTCCCTAATCCAGACGGTCAGATGATCCGCTGGTGCGGGGGTAATCTACAGGAGCTATGCGTCACTTCACCTGCCCGATTTCAGCATCTCCCTGAGTCCCGACTTCAGGAGATACTCCTCGAAAGCATCCGAAATCTACTATGGTGGGCCTATGTTCACAGATCACCCGACCTAGAGACCGTCTTCGAGAAATACGCCAACTTGGGACAACTCAGTCTTGGGGTCGCTCGGCAAGAGATCCTAAGATCCGCCGAAACGCAATTGCAGCTGCTTGGTGCACGCCCGCCGGAACTCGAAGACGCACGACGTTCAGCCGCAGAAGCTCACTCACGATTCGCAGAGGCTGAAGCCGGCGTCGGCGACTCGAAGCGATTGCGGGAAGAGGGCACGCGGGCAGATGAAAAGGCGAGGAGGCTCTTCCTTGAGGTTCTTGACAATTCCCCCAATGCACAAGGGGCGCTTGTGAACGGAATCCGGCGTCGTATCGCACAGCAGCAATACGAGCTGGATTCGATCCCCTTTGAGATCCTGCAAAATGCTGATGATGCGGCGACTGAGCTACTGTCCCAAGTCCACCTTGACTCACAAGGAACCCAATTCGTCAAAAAATTTGTTCTCCATCGCGACGAGGAAGGAATCCATTTCTTTTATGGAGGCCGTCCGATTAACGATGCCTGCGGACAAACGGGAGCATCAGGAGACCGATGGCGGCGGGATCTCGTGAAGATGCTCCTTCTCAATGGATCCGACAAAAACACCGACGGAGAAAATCACGTCACAGGAAAGTTTGGTCTAGGGTTCAAAAGCGTCTTTCTCCTCTCCTCACAACCAAAAGTCGCGAGCGCAGCGCTAGGTTTTGAAATCGTTGGCGGGATCTGGCCCCGCCCCCTCACGAAAGATGATCGGGATTCGATGCAGAGTGCAGGAGATGAGCATTTTGGAGACTTCCTTAAACGGACGATTATCCGGCTTGGCGGCGACCCGGAGAAAATTGAGCAAGCAGTAACTCGCTTTCAGTCCCTCGCACCTTGGTTACCCATTTTCACCAGATCACTGCGGACGATCGTCTATTCATGTGCCGAGACTTCAACTGCCTATCGCTGGCAACCTAACACTGCAGAACACTCCGAGCGATTACGGCTTGGAAGAACCGCCTCTGGCACACATGGAGACCAGCATTTGGAAATCACGGATGGAGAGATCCAATGGCTTTTCGGCATCGAGAACGGCCGAATCGCTCCGCTTCCCGAGGCGGTTCCATGGCTCTGGGTTACCGCACCCACTCGCGAACCCGGAATAGGACTAGCCTTGAACGCCCCCTTTGCCCTCGATCCCGGCAGGACGCGACTTTCAAAACACCATGAGGATGTATCGACGACAAACCACGAGCTGTTTCATCGGGCGGCCCGCCTTGTTCGGGAGGAATTCTCAAAACTCGCCCAGACCGAAAAATTCGCGGTCGATGTCGGACTTGCTCAGCCGTTGATACTTTGGAGCAGTTTGTGGAAGGTGCTGACGAAGATTCCCCGAAGTTCCGATGAGCCAGATGGCCCTGAACATCTCTCCACTGCATTGTGGCCGACCGATCTGAGCGAAGGCTACGCCCGACTTATCAAAGACCATCGGGTCCTTCCAACAGGATTACCACTACCTTTAGAGGGTCTTACGTCCCTTTGCCAATTACGGCACGCCGTGAATGGCTGGCTTGCCACAAGCACCGGTTGCCGAGTCTTGAAAGCGGCAATTGAGAAGCAACTCGTGGCGATAAAGGACGAGAGCGAGTGCTGTTCGGAGAACGTGGCCCTCGAACTTCGAAGCCGACTGCTGTGGACGCTCACTCCGCTTGGTCTTCCGAACCTCCTGAAGGGGACTCATGAAACTGAACATCGGGTTGACCCCGCCCTCACATTGATAATCGCGGAGGCCCTTTTTGTCGGCAAAGACGAACAACCCGTCACTCTTCGGGAAGTCCTGTCTGCCCAGGAACTGCGGGAAATTGAAAATCTGGCGGAGTCCCTGCGGTTTCTCAGCGCTTCAGGAACATGGGAAGTCGCGGGCGATCTCGTGGCCACAGCGATACAAAATGCGGAAAAAGACGAATCGAAACGCAGCGCATTTGCTCCACCGGACCGGGTGCTTTCCCCACGTTATTCGGCCGAGGCCGCACGGCTTTTCACGGCGCTGCGTCCTAAGCTTCGTGCGGATGCAAAGCTCTTGGCCGAATGGACCCGCCAAACGTCTTCGAAAGCAACTTTGCAAGCCAGCCTACTTTATCTCGCCACAGGCGACCTTCGGCAGGAAATGGCGATGCAGTTGGGCCCAGTCTGGATGAAGGAGATTTCGCAGGATGCCACTTACCTCGAACTGGACTCACGAACCCGAGATTCGATCGCACTGGTCTTCGGAATCGCTGAAAAAGAAAACGAACGTCGACTGCTGCAAGGTGAAGCTGGTTGGACGCCGCCCGAAGAGGACGAAGTCGATGCGACTACCCCTGTTCCACTCAGCGCCGAGGATATCCTCGCGGCCTGGGATCCCGACGAAGCGCTTCGACTCTTCACTCTTTCCGGGCCTCTTCGTAATCTTGTACTTCCCCAAGCGCTGAATGACGAAGAACTTTCCAACGGCCTCCGTGAAGCCGGATCGCTCAAAGGTAAGGCAACATGGTATCGGCTTCTTTGTCTCGGCTGCACATTGGGTATACCGCGAGGGCGACGACCCGCCTCAGATGTTGCCCATATTTGGAACGGGAATCTTGGGAAGGAATTCTGGGAGCATACGATTCCCGTCAGAATGTCCGATCTTTCCAGTGACAGCTTCAAGAGCAAATTGGATGGCTTCTTCAATAATGTGGTAGACCGCTATTACACAAGTGAAAACGCCACCGGGGAGGATGCGGAGTTTTGGAGGCGGGTGTTTTACGATTTTCGGAAGATGCACCATTTTGTTTTTCACAACCACCTTCCCGAGACAATTCTGGAATTTGCAGCGTTTCCAGAGGCAGATGGAGAGCGCCTGATCAAGTTCTTGAGGTCCGGACATATACCGGACGACATGCAGGATCCAAATACAAAGCGTTTCCGCGGGGTCATCGGACAGAGCATGAAAGCACCACTCCTCTTCATGATGAGGGAACTTCGCCGACTTGACGTCATTAATCATAAATTCGACGAGGCCTGCTACTACATGAACAGCCCTGCTCGAAGGGTGGCGTTTCAAATGGACTGGATCACATCCGACGAACGGATTGGCGGGGATTTCTCCGAAGTGGTGGACCTCAGCAAAAAGGTCCAGGTGAGAATGAAAACCGAACTTGGTGAACTATCGCTCCATTTTGATCTACCTCTCCAACTTTACGCCCACAAACACCCACGATGAACAAGATCCATATCCAGACCGATACCCGCGTCTTTTCTCCCGACCACCCGGAATATGGGTTCGGGGTGGTCAAGCTGATTGACGATAACATTTTGGACGACCAGCGCACGTGTCAGGTTGCCTTTGATTGGATATCAGGACTGACACCCATATCAGAAACGGCATTGCGACCAGCGCTTCAACTTACTTCAGGAGGCAACATTCATTCAAACGAATGGGGTGGTCTTGAGGATCTTCAGCGACGCTTGGGCTCAGCGTTATCAATGGCGGAAAACAGCCGCACTGGAAATTTCATCAGATCGTTTGTCACCCCGCTGCCACATCAAGCATTTCTCCTTGAAAAGATCGTATCACACAATCGTTTCGGGCATGTGATTGCCGATGATGTGGGCATGGGCAAAACCATTGAAGCCGGCTTGATCATCGCAGCCATGCGTCAGCAGGATCCACGGGCACGCATCCTCATCCTAAGCCCCGCTGGAGTGGTCCTTCAGTGGCAAGATGAGATGGAGGAACATTTCGGCCTCGATTTCAGCATTGTTGGACGGGATTTTAATCCGAAGAGCCTTCCGAACTGGAAGAACCACGCACTGATCCTGGCATCATTGGACACACTCAAACAGGAACAACATCAGGAGACGCTCAAGCAGAGCCCCCCATTTGATCTTATTATCTGCGATGAGGCCCACCGCCTCACCGCAAAGCGCGAGTTCATGAGTAACGAACTCTATCGAACACTGAATTACCGTTTCATCGAATGGATGTCCACGGAGAATGTCGTTCAGTGGACCATGAAAGGCGATGGCGCTCCTCGTTCACCACGGTTGTTGCTTCTATCCGGAACCCCTCACCAAGGGGACGATCTCCGCTTTGCTTATCTTCTGCAGTTGGCCAGACCAGATCAGATCGTTGCGGAGACTGCCATCGAGGCGGGAGGCGCGCTCACTGATTCGACCATCCTGGAGGAATGCATCACCCGAACTGCGAAAAAGCGAGCTGTGGATTGGTCAGGCAAATCCATCTTCATGGGCCACGAGTCACGGACGCTGGACGTCGGGCTGCAGGAGGACGAACGAGAAGTGCTATCGGCTCTTACACGCTACGTGCTTGAGGAAATGCAATTCGCCAGTGGTGGAAACCCGCTGATCCGGACCTTGGCCATGCACACGTTCCAGAAGATCGCCGCAAGTAGTTGGGCGGCTCTGGAGAGTGCCATGCGGAATCGTTTGAACGGGAACTATGGCGAGGAAGATCAATTCTCCGGTGAGGCGTCCATGGGTTCCGAATTCGTTGCAAATTTGGATGAAAGAGAGCAGATGGCCATCCGTGCTCTCATCACCCGAATCGAAAAACTTTCGGTAAACAGCAAATGGGAACGTTTCGCAGATTTAATCACCCCTGGAAACGGCTTCCGCGAAGTTGACGACCGTTTGCTGATTTTCACTCAGTATCGGCGAACACAGGAGTGGCTTGCCGAACGACTCGAAGAGCGAGGCGAAAAAGTGGCTCTGATTCATGGAGGTCTTGGCCTCGACGAACGCAAGAGGCAAAGGGCATTTTTCGAATCCGAGGCGACGGTCCTCATTTCGACCGAAGCGGGTAGCGAGGGCGCGAACCTTCATCGCAAATGCCATCTCGAAATCAACTTCGACCTCCCATGGAATCCCATGCGTCTTCTCCAACGGATCGGACGCCTTGACCGATACGGGCAAAAGCACAAGGTGAAGGTGGTAAATCTGCGTGCTCCCATGAGCTGGGATAGTGAGATTTCTGCCCGCATCGCCATGAGGTTGGACAGCGTACAAGCAAGCATGGGGCAGGTCGCGGATGAGGATTATCAGGCGATGATTCTGGGTGAAGTGCATGAAGCCGTCAACGTGGCCGAGGTCATGCGGAAATCGAACTGGGGACAAGATAGCGCCGCCATTGATACAGCGGTCGACGAAGCCGTACAAAAGATTCTGTCTCGCAAGTCCGCTCTGGATCAACTCTTCCGGGAATCCATGGGCATGCCCGAGGATTTTGATAAATCCGCTCCAGCACTTCTAGCGGATGACTTCCGCCAAGCTTTTGCGTGGGCAGCGTCAGGACAGGATGTGCTGCTCAGGGACACCCGAACATCCGACAAGAGGTTCCTAAAAGGGGTCTATCACTTTACGCTTCCAACAGCGTTCCGCGGTGGATTTAGACCCAGCAGAGAGGTTTATCTCGTTTTTGATCGTGAGGTATTCGCCGACGTTCGAGGTGAGGTGCTCGGAATCGCAAAAGGACAGGAGATTAAACCGAGCCTGGCAGGATTTGGTGATCCGGTAACCGATTGGTTCTTTCGCAGCGGACTCCAGGCCCGCGAGAACCGCACTGCATTCGCACTTCAACACCTTCCGGAACACCCCGAGCATGAGGCGTGGTGGATTTCATACGCATCCCGCTGGAAACAACCGGCCCAATGGTCCGGCCCAGATGCATTCTTCACTTTCTCACTGGACTCGAATGGAGCGGTGATCCGTCTAGTCCCAACAGAGGAGGTTTTCGACGCACTCCGGAAAGCTAAAGGAGTCCTTCCTCCCTCCGAATCTCTTCCTTCATTGGAATCCGCACAATCAGAAGCTCGAAATGCGCTGAGGAAGACGCTTTCACCCGGTGTCGATACCCGCAATCTTGCTCTGTTCCCGCTCTCGGTGATTCGATGGGTCGGCTAATCCCTTTCATACTCAAAAAACCATTCTCCCATCCGTCCTTAGCCAGACCCTATTCGAAAAGCCATTCGGGCAGGGTGATTTTCGAATTTTTAGTTGAAGCGGGCGGTCTGCAGAGGGTGTCGGGCGCTTGTGGGAGGTGCGCAGCGCCTTTCACTGGGAAAAATGGCCCAACACCCTGCCTGGAT
>CAZVMS010000182.1:0-18345 GCA_964628795.1 uncultured Haloferula sp.
TTTGCTGAGTGAAATTAAGTTATTGAATTACAACATGTTGCGTCACACCTTTTCAAGGTATTTATTTTATTTTCAATGAATGATTCATACGCAGGCTGCGACGTGTTTTCGGTCGGTCAGCGGCTTTTCGAATAGGGTCGATCTATGACGGTCAGGTTCTGCTGGCCACCCATAGCCCGGTGGCGCTCAACATGCTCGATCCCAAGGAGGTGTTGTGCTTCGCCAAGGACGATGCGGGAGCCACGGACATCGTGGCTGGAAATCTTCACCCGGCACTGCGGGACTGGAAACAGGGCGAGCCGGATTTCGGCGTGCTCTTCGCCGCTGGAATCCTCAGCTAACGCGTGTAATGAAGGATCTGATCTTGTTGGTGGCGGATAAGAACATACAGTTTGCATTGAATGGCGGACTGAACCGGCCGGAAAGCCTAGGCATCCGCCGGATCGCCCTGGATTTCCGCCAACATCCCGGTCGTGACGGCGGCACCCGCAGCAATGGGGCGCAGGTGCTGGCCCTTGAGAAGGCACGCTTTTCTCATGCTCTGCTGGTCTTGGATCACGAAGGAAGTGGTGCGGGTGCGCTGGAGGCACTGGAACTCGAAGCTCAGCTCGACGAACAACTGAATTCGACTTGGGGGGATCGTGCCAAGGCCATCGTCATCGCGCCGGAAGTCGATATTTGGATGTGGGGAAGTGACAACAAACTGGCTCAAATTCTGAAGTGGCCGCGTCAGGAATCGATCCGCGACTGGCTGAAGAACGATGGTTTTGAATTTGCGGAAAACGGCAAACCGCAGCGCCCGAAGGAAGCGCTTGAAGCTGTTTTCCGAATCTGCAAGCGACCGCGTTCATCGTCTGCCTATCAGCAGATCGCGGCAGGTATCAGCCTGACGCGGTGCGAAGACCCGGCATTCCAGCGTTTGAGAAGCAGTCTGCGAAATTGGTTTCCAGCGCATGCACCTTGATCGAGGGAACTTGCCCCAAAGGACCTCGGGAGAGTAGCTCCCCACATTTGGAGGGCAGCTCCCCACATTTGAGTGGAGGCGATCCCCTGAAGGATTCCGAACTGCTCAAGAACAACGAGCGCGTTTGAGGCGAGGCAGGTTTGGGAAAATCATATTATTTTTCCGATTTCGACGGATAAGAGCAGGGAGGTTTGGAGGTTTCTGACTCCGTTAGGGATTGCGGATGCCCTACGATCAGAGTCTTGGGGCACTGATCCATGAGCCGTGTTTCCAGAACCTGCTGCCTGAGGCGGTTTTTCAGAAGGCTCGGGTGATCCAAAAGGAAGGGAATCAGGCGGTTCATCGTGGTCGCCCGATCCGCCAGTATGATGCCTTGCAGTTGGTGAAGGAGCTTCATCATGTCTGCTACTGGCTGACCCGCACCTACAAGCCTGACGCATCGCGAGAATGAGCCGGGTGGAAGGACGACCGAGTCCCTGCGGCGTCGGGAGGTGCTGAAGAGGTTCCCCGCAAGGAGCTGGAGGCGCTGGAGAAGAAGCTGGCGGAGCAGGGGGAGGAGGCATTAAAGCAGCAGAAAGAACGGGACGAACTCGACGCCGAGCTGCAGGCGCTGCGGGAGCAACTGGCGGAGGTCCGCGCCGCCGCTGAGGAGGAACCGGACACCCATGACTACTCGGAGGCGGAGACCCGCCGCTACTTGATCGATGTGGATCTGCGTCGGGCCGGTTGGCTGCTGGATCAGGCTCGCGATCGGGAATACAAAGTGACGGGGATGCCGAATGGTGCAGGCATCGGCTACGCCGACAACGTGCTCTGGGGAGATGATGGCAAACCGCTGGGAGTGGTGGAATCGAAGAAGGCGACCGCCGACCCTGCCGTGGGTAAGCAACAGGCGAAGCTCTACGCGGATTGCCTGGAGGCGATGCATGGCCAGCGACCGGTCATTTTTTACACCAGCGGCTACGAGACATGGATCTGGGATGATGAATTCTATCCACCCCGCAAGGTGGCGGGCTTTTTTTCAAACCTGTCTACTTGAAGATCAAGTTCTGGCAGATGATCGGTCGTGGGACTCGCCTGTGTCCCGGTTTGTTCGGGCTGGAGGAGGATAAGGAGAACTTCCGTGTGTTCGACTTCTGTTTCAACTTCGACTTTTTCCGCGAGAACCCGGATGGCATCGAGGCGGGCGGAAGTGCTCCGCTCGGCACCCGCTTATTCCGTGCGAGGGTGCAGGACTATTTGAAGAACCAGCTGGATGATATTGTGATCCAGAGATTGCGGAGTAGATGGTCATTCCGGTGAAAAAGGGATGAGGAAGGCACCGGTTGTTCCCTACTGCGGAAACAACTCATCAAACTCTGCGGCATTATCGACGATGCGGAAGAAGCGTCTCGGAGCGTTGCCTACTGGCACAAAGAAGCTTCTTGGGAACCCATTGCCCTCGATCAACACCAAGGGGGTCCATGTTTCCAGGTCGTCCGAGAAATCCAAGCGGTGAAACGCGCCGGGAGAGGTCGTTGGAATATTAAAACTGGCGGAACGGGAGGCACCCGATCCGGTGAGAGAAAAAGATAGAGGTCCGATGGTGCCGACGGTGGGTCCTCCATCGACCACGCCATGATAAGTCAAGCGGTTGAATGAAAAGAAGACGGTATCGCCATCTTCGGTATCGCCTCTTGCAGTGATTTGATTGGAGTTCAGCAACTGCGAAACGCTTGGCAAGGTTTGAACGTTGGACACCAGTTGCCCGGCAAAAGAAAACCAAACCGGTGCGGCCAATAGTTGGGGAGTGAGGTAGAAAGAGTCGTCTCTCACTCCGGTCGTGTTGATGCTGTTATTCTCGAGCGTGACCGCGATTTCGGGAGCGTTGGCCTGGTTGAGAGACCAACCAGGACCACCAACTGTGGATACTTTAAGCGTCAGCCCAAGGTTGATCCCTGCCGAAAATCCGGCGGCGGTATTCTGGGGATTGGGGTTCGACGGGGCTGAGCGATCGTAGTTTAAGATCAAATAGGCCGGATCGCCCGCCACAGCTGTCGACGCGAGAGAACCATCATTATCGACGACGGAGGTGACTTCTCCGCGCAGTCGAATGGTGACGACCTCGCATTGTGCAAAGTTCGGGAATGCAAGGAGGGCGACAAGAACCGAGGTGCAGGAAATGAATCTCATGGATGGTGAAATCAAAGTCCCGAAAATCAGGCGGGGTAAAGCCCTTTTGTAACCAGTAGACGCGCTTTCGTGGATTGCGATAGTCTGGCAGAAGGCTTTTGGCCTGAAAGGGAGGGGGCCGAGGTCAAAGGCCCCATGAGTGGACTGTGAATTGTCGCTGGGCTTCCCGAGAGTGCGACCGCTGCACTTGCCGAGGGGAACTTGGACGGCTAGGGAAGGGCATGGCTAGACGTTCCTTCAGCATGATGCTCGCGTGGCGGTATCTCAATCCGCGGCGTGCGATGCTTTCAGCGGTGGCGCTGATTTCGACGACGGGCGTGGCTTTCGGCGTCTTCGCGCTGGTGGCGGTGATGTCGATTTATTCGGGGCTGGAGCGAGAGGTGAAGAGCCGGATTCTGGGGTTCATTCCCCACGTTCGCCTTGATTATACGCCGATGGAGGGGATGCGCATGCCCGTTTCGGATTGGCGGTCGACGGCGGAGGCGGTGGAGAAACTCCCGGGAGTGGCGGATGCGGGGGCGTTCGTGCAGGACAGCTTGCTGATCGATATCGCGGGTTTCAGGACGGCGGGGACGTTTCGCGGGGTGGATACTGAGGATCCGGCGGAGGTGGAGGGGATTACCAAGATGCTCGATATGGACAATCATCCGGAGAGTTCGTCAGACATGGGACTCGATGACCGGGTGGTGATTTCATCGAAGGTCGCGCGGGCTTTCGGAGCGCGGGTTGGGGACAAGGCGCGCTTGCTGACACTACGGAATTTTGAGGAGGTAGAGCGGGTTTTCAAGATGACCGAGGAACCTCCGGTGCGCGAAAAGTATGCGGAGTCGCTGGCAACCGTGAAGAAGTTGGCGACCGAGAAGTGGGTGGTGAAGGGGGAGGAGTCGGAGTTTCCTTCGGAGATTTCAGATCAGATTTATGGGCCTCTGGATCGGATCTACGGGGATGGTGTGCGTGAGGCTGAGCAGCAGATCGTAGAGGGGACGCTGTTATTGTTAGAGAGCAGCAAGGAGGACGAGGGTCGGAAGGTGCGGGTGCTTGGGAAAGAGGCGAAGGATGAGTTTTTGGCGATGCTGGCGGAGCTGGAAGAGACGGATGTTGAGAAGATGGATGCGGAGATTTTGAAGGGAGTTCGTGAGATCGTGCTGCCGAAGGAGGCGGAGATCATCGGGATTTACTCGGCTTCGCAAATGGCGATGACGCCGGATGTTTTCATGCCGCTGCATCTGGCGCAGGACTTGGCTGGGCTGGGCGATGGGGTGCAGGGGGTAAGTGTGCGGCTTGAAGATCCTTATCAGGTCGGGCCGATCGTGGGTGAAATCGAGGCGGCGCTTCCTCCGGAGTGGAAGGCGACGACTTGGGTTTCGGAGCTCGCAGATTTTTCGGCGCTGATCGAGCAGCAGCGGGTGATGATGTACATCGTGCTTTCGCTGATCGTGGTGGTGTCGGCGTTTTCCATGACGGCGGTGATGTTCACGGTGACCTTGCAGAAACGCCGCGAGGTGGGCGTGATGAAGGCGCTTGGCGCGGCACCGGGTCAGATCGTGCGAGTATTTGCTTATCAGGGGGTCATCCTTGGGGCGCTCGGCGCGGTGATGGGGGTGATTGGCGGGCTGTTGCTGGTGCGTTTCCGCGAGCAGATCCAGACGGGGATGCGCAGTGTGGGCTTTGATCCGTTCCCTTCGGACTTCAATGGCTTCGCGGTGCTGCCGGCGCATGTGAATCCGGGCGAGGTGATCACAATTGGGGTTTCGGCCTTTGTGCTCTGTTCGTTGGCGGCCTTGTTGCCGGCGTTTTTTGCGGCGCGGAGTGATGCGGCGAAGTCTTTGAGGAATCTTTGAGCGGTGGACTGGCGACTGGAAAGTCGCCTTGCCTACCCATGGCGCTCGCAGAGCGCCCCTCCGTCTAAAAGATGGCCCGTTTTGTAGTGGTTAGCTGCCCGGGTTTCGGTTGGGATGCTGACGTTGATTAAGGAAATTTGGGATCTGTCGATGAGTCCGGGAGTGTTGCCGTTCACGCTTCTTCTCGGACCCATGGCTTTGTTTTGGATGATCTGCTTTATTGGGACGCTGGATTTTGACTTCATCGGCATCGATTTTGGGGACGGTGGGGTGGACTCGGGAGATGGAGGCTCGCTCTTTGGTGGGTCGATCCGGTGGCTCTTCAAGTTTGTCCACGGGGATGTGGTTCCGTTACCGGCGCTGGGGAGCTTTCTGTTAGTGTTCGAATGGGGCTGCGTGATGCTCGGCAATCATTTTTGGAATCCTAGTTTTGAACTCAAGCAAGCGGGAATCATCGCGGCGGTATCTTTCATTCCGGCGATTGGCCTGACCAAGTTCACGGGTTTCATGCTGCGACCGATGTTCGAGGCGCTGAGAGGCACGGAAGGCCAGGCGAAGCCGGTGATCGGTCGCAAGGGGCGAGTCAGAAGCGGTGTGCTCGACGAGACTTCCGGTCAGGTGGAGGTCGAAGATCCCGAGGTGCCGCTGCTGATCAATGCCCGTCTGGCTCCGGGTGAACCTTCTCTTTCAAAAGGCGATCAGGTGGTCGTCGAACGTCTCGACAAGCAACGCGATCTCTATTTTGTGAAAGCCCTAAAACCCATTGATCACTGAATCTTATGAACATTAATACATTGGCCTTGTTTGAACTGCCTGCGACCGTCGGAGTCATCCTGATGGTCCTCTTGGCGATCGGAGGTGTGGTCCTCGCGGTCGGTCTCGTCTATGCGATGCTTTACCGGAAGGTGAGGAAGGGCACCGCACTGATCCGAACCGGCATCGGCGGTACTCGAATCAACTTCAACGGCATGCTCGTTTTTCCGGTGTTTCACCGGCTGGAGACGATGGATATTTCGCTGAAGCGGATCGAGATCGACCGAACCGCGAAGGGTGGATTGATTTGTAGGGACAACGTCCGCGCGGACATTAAGGTGGCATTCTTCGTGCGGGTGAATCATGCCGACGAGGACGTCCTGCGGGTGGCGCAGTCGGTCGGATGTGAGCGGGCGAGTTCGCAGGATGCGATTCGTGAGCTCTTTGACGCGAAGTTTTCGGAGGCTCTCAAGACGGTTGGTAAGCGCTTCGAATTCATCGCGCTTTACGAGGATCGCGATACGTTCCGCGATGAGATCCTGAAGGTGATCGGCACCGACCTGAACGGGTTCGTGCTCGACGATGCGGCAATCGACTACTTGGAGCAAACGCCGATCGAGTCGCTCGATCCCGATAACATCCTTGATGCCGAGGGTATCAAAAAGATCTCCTATCTGACGGCTGAGCAGGCGAAGCTTTCTAACAACATCCTCCGCGACAAGGAGAAGGTCATCAAGCAGCAGGACGTCGAAGCGCGGGAGGCGATCCTCGAGCTGGAGCGTCAGTTGGCGGAAACCGAGGCCAAGCAGCAGCGCGAAGTGCAAACGGTGCAAGCGCGTGAGGAAGCGGAAACGATGAAGGTCCGCGAAGAAGAACGCCAGAAGGCGGAGCGCGCACGGATCAGTGCGGATGAGGAGATCGAAATCGCGAATGAAAACAAGGAGCGTCAGGTGTTGGTTGCTTTGCGTAACAAGGAGCGAACTGATGTGGTCGAAGTGGAGCGCGTGAAGCGTGATCAACAACTCGAATCGATCGAGCGTGAGCGCCTCACAACCCTCAAGGACATCGAGAAGGAGAAAGCGGTCGAAGTGGAGAAGAAGGCGATCCAGGATGTGATCAAGGAGCGCGTGGCGGTTGAAAAACTGGTGGTTATCGAGCAGGAGCGCATCAAGGACACCGAGGCATTTGCTGGTGCGGATCGTGAGAAACAGGTCAAGGTGACGCTGGCTGAAGCCCTTGCTCAGGAAGATGTGATCAAGCGGGTCAAGGAAGCCGAAGCCGATCAGGAGTCGGCGAAGTTGAGGGCCGATAAGGAACTCTACGAGCGCGTAAAAGCGGCGGAAGCCGAGAAGAAAGCGGCCGAGCTGCATGCAGAAGAAGTGGTGATTGCCGCCGAAGCCGAGCAGGCATCGAGCGAGAAGATTGCCTCTGCCAAGAAGATGATTGCCGAAGCGCTGACCAAGGAGTCTGCTGCGATTGGTTTGGGCGAGGTCGAGGTCATGATGGCCAAGGCCGATGCGACGGAGAAGCAGGGTGCTGCCGAAGCGGAGGTGAATCGACTGAAGTTCGATGCCGAAGCGCAAGGCATCCACCAGAAGGCCGAAGCGATGAAGCTCTTCGAAGAGGCCGGTCAGTCGCACGAAGAGTTCAAGCTGAACCTCGAGAAGACCAAGGCGGTCGAGTTGGCCGAAATCAACATCCAGAAAGACATCGCCGAAGCTCAAGCTTCTGTGTTGGGCGAAGCAATGAAGTCGGCAAAGATCGAAATCATCGGCGGCGAAGGGAAGTTCTTCGATCAGATTGCTGGTGCCATTTCAAATGGCAAGTCGGTCGATCGTCTGGTCGAGCACAGTGCGGCGATCCGCGATGTGAAGGATACCTTCTTCAATGGTGACCCTGAGTATTTCAAGACTCAGCTCAAGGATTGGGCCGGGCAGTTTGGCGTGACCGCGGATGATGTTCGCGACCTGACGATCGGTGCGGCGCTTTCGAAGCTCTTGTTAGAAGCGACGGGTGAAACGCGGAGCAAGCTGATTGGTTTCCTTGGCGGGGCGGATCGCTTTGGGCTGGCGGATGAGAAGGCTTCCAAGGTTCTGAATTGAGAGCTAGGAACAATGAAATCGCGCGAAAGTACGCGAAATCTGAAGAACAAAATTACTGACGAAGATTATGAGTGAGATTCTGTACAAAGAGGAGTGTTATGATGTGATGGGTGCTTGCTTTGAAGGCTACAAGGACAAGGGTGCTGGCTTTGTTGAGCCAATCTATCATGACTGTTTGGAGCTTGAGTTTGAACTTCGGGGGACACCTGCCGTTCATCATCCGAGCCTTGCACTCGAATATAAGGGGAGGCCCTTGCGGCGGAAGTATGAGGCAGATTTTGTGGCTTATTCCAAAATCTTGCTTGAGGTGAAAGCCGTGAAGGCCCTCACCGATGATCACCGGGCGCAGGTGATCAATTATTTGAAGGCCACAGGTATCCAACTCGGATTGCTTGTGAACTATGGAAAGGTCGGCGGTTTGGAATGGGAGCGGATCATTCTGGCCGACTGGCTGCGCGAGAAAGGCACCCCCCCGAATCTTCAGTCTTAAATTTCGCGTATTTTCGCGCGATTTCGTTGTTCCTAAAAAGTCTACCAATTGATGTCAGAGGAAAACAAAGCCGACCAGCTTGAGGGTGGGGCGTATGAAGTGATTCGTGCGCGGCTGGAAGAGCATGGGTCGAAGTTGCGGGCGGGGATGGAGGTGCTTAATGCACAGCGTCTCGAGGTGTTTGGTGGTGTCGATACGGCATTGCTGGGAACCGAACGCATTGCCACGGAGCACAACTGCGTGGCTCGGGATTTGGTGGCAATGGGGCGCAGGCGGTTTCTTTTTGGTTATAATATCCAGTTCGGCCTGAAGCAGACGACCGACATCGAAGATGTTTTCTCGGCCTACGATTACGATCCGGAATCGCATCATCTCAGCCAGCTTCCAGTAGCGGAGATTCTCGATGATCCGCGCTTCGTTGAGGACTTTCAGTATCTTTATAAATACTACCGCGAGACGGTCTTTTTGAAGTTCCTGGTGATCGGGCCGCACCTGTTCATCGCGATGCGGGCGGGCAAGACACTGAATGACATCAAGGTCTTCAAGTGGCGGCTGCTTGGTGGTGGGAAGATGGAATACGTCGGTAATCGCTTCGATCACGAGTATGTCTATCCGAGGCAGCAGGAGTTCGATTGGGTGCGGGCGCACCGTGGGATGCATCGCTCAGGGGAGCATCCGCATATCTCGATCAATGACCGGGTGTTTGTGGAAACGGTCGGTGGTGATCTAACGGTCAAGATCGAGGATAATACCGAATTGGGTTCGGGGATTTACTCGGAGCCGGTGACGGAGAGTGATCAGACGCTGGATGATGCGGAGGTTTTCTATGCGGAGGTGGGCTCGCTGATCTTACTGAAGATTCTTCCTTATCGGGAGAGTCTGCACCGTTATCTGGTTTTTAATGAGAAGACGAAGACGGTGCATCGCCTGGATGCGATCGGTGATTCGTGTGTCTTACTCCCGGATGATCACGGGATCGTATTTGCGAACGGCTACTTGTTGCAGAGTGGCGAGGTGAAGACCTTTGATCATGGCTTGCTCGATATGCGCTTTGAGCGTCGAGTAGCGAGTTCGAATGGTGAAGACGTGCTGTTTTCGTTCTACAATCGGGCGGCGGGGGAGTATGTGCTGCTTTCCTACAGCCGGATTCAGCAGAGCATGGAGACGCCGATCCTTTGTTCGGGGTTTTCGTTGTTTGGTGACGGGCAGTTGGTGCTTTTTCGCAATGAAGGCGAGCCGCAGAAGCATCATGCGCTTCAAATATGGCAAACGCCGTACTTGGATGATGAGGCGGCGGTAGAAAGCGCGACGAATCAGGATTCGTTTCTCTACAAGATTGGGAACGCGCAGTTGGTGCGCGGGATGGCGGAGGTGCGCGAGTTGCTGACGCTGCTCAATAAAGATGATTCCTTCGCTGGCTTGTATCTGGATCTGGTCAAGCGGGCGGGTGACTTGCTCGATAGTTATTTCTGGCTGGATCGCGAGGAGTGTGGGCGGCTTTCGGAGGCGTTGCGCGGGGTGAAGCAGACGGCGGAGTCGGCGATTGGTGAGTTTGAAAAAGTGCAGGCGCTGCGGTCGACGGCGGCGGAGCGCACGGCGGCGACCCAGAAGGCGGTGGATGCCGGGGTGCGGTCGGCGATCACATCGCCGACGAATGAGCTGAAGCCGCTGGTACAGCATTTGGCGGCGCTGAGGAAGTTGCGCGGTGAGATCATTTCGCTGGGCGAGGTGCGCTATGTGGATGCGGCGGTGGTGGAGGATTTCGAGAAACGGGTGGTTGAGGCTTCGGACAAGGTTTCGCAGGCGACGGTTGAGTTTCTGTTAGGTGAGGATTCGTTGAAGAGTTACGCGGCGACGATTGATGAGCAGGATGTGGGATTGCAGAAGATTTCCAAGGTGACGGAAGCGGATGCGGTCGCAGAGGCGCTGGATGGGGCGGCGGCGGAGTTGGAGATGTTGATTGAGATTGTCGGCGGGCTGAAGATTGAGGATGCGACTCAGACGACGGCGATCATCGAGCGGATTTCATCGCTTTATGCGAAGCTGAACGGTACGCGGGGTTCGTTGCGGAACAAGCGCAAGGAGCTTTCGCGTGGGGAAGGTGAGGCGCAGTTCGCGGCGCAGATGAAGCTGCTTTCTCAGGCGCTGGCGAACTATCTGGATCTTTGTGATACGCCGGAGAAGTGTGATGAGTCGCTGACTCGGCTGATGGTTCAGGTTGAGGAGCTGGAGGGGGGCTTTGCGGAGTTTGATGAATACATTGAACAACTGGTGGGGCGTCGTGAGGAGATTTACGATGCATTTGATGGACGTCGGACACAGTTGATGGAGGCCCGTCAGAAGCGGGCGGGTTCCCTTTTTAAATCAGCCGAGCGGATTCTTAACGGGATCAAGAATCGGGTCGCTGGGCTGAAGGAGGTTGAGGAGATCCACAGTTACTTTGCGACCGATCCGATGAGCGAGAAGGTGCGTGATATCATTGCGCAACTAACCGATCTGGGTGATCCGGTGAAGGCGGATGACTTGGGGACGCAGCTCAAGACACTGCGCGAGGATGGGGTGAGGCAGCTCAAGGACAAGAAGGAGCTTTATGTGGATGGACAGAACGTCCTGCGCTTTGGCAAGCATGCTTTCAGTGTGAACACGCAGCCGCTGGAGGCGACGATTGTGCCGCATGATGAGGGGATGGCGTTTCATCTTTCGGGGACGAAGTACTTTGAGCCGATCACATCGCCGGAGTTTTTGGCGACGCGGGATGCCTGGGATTTGGAAGTGCCGAGTGAGAGTGCAGCGGTGGCGCGGGTGGAGTATTTGGTTTGGCAGTTTTTGAAGGTGCCGGCTAAAGTCACCGGTCCCGTCGAGGGTAAGGCGCTGCTTGAAGAGGTGCAGGCATTCATGCAGCCGAGGTATGCGGAGGGATACACGAAGGGGGTGCACGATGAGGATGCGGCGAGGATTTTGGAGAAACTGCTGCCGGTGCATGCGGAGGCAGGCTTGTTGAGGTATGGGCCGCGTCTTCGGGCAGTGGCGATGGTGTTTTGGGAGAGCTGGAGTGATCCGGCAAAGGAGGTGCTGGCGCGGCAGTTTGCGAGTTATGGGAAGCGTCGGGGGATTTTTGAGGGTGGTGGGAATCTCGGGGTTTGGAAGGAGCGGCTGAAGGTGGGAATGCGGACCTGGATTGATGTGGCTGGGGTCTTTGGCGACGAGGCTGGGAGTCTCGGCCACGCGGTTGACTATTTGGCTGAGGAGCTTTCGGATGGTGAGGACTTCGTCGTTTCCTCGGCGGCTTCGGCTTTGATGCGTGGGTTCCTGACGGCGCTGGTGGCGAAGCGGGCTGAGAAGGATTTCAATGAGGCGAAGTCGGGCAGTGTGATCTCGATGTTCGAGGTGGCGCGCGATTGGTTATCGGGATTTGAAGCAGGTAATCATGAGGTGTTAGAAGGCACGCCTGTTGGCTTGAAGTCGGCAGTGATCGATGAGGCGGCGGCGCATCTTGCGAGGGGTGGCTATGAACAGCGGGCGGTCAAATCGGTGGAGCTGGCGGTGGAAGTGGATGGGCTAAGGTCGAGTCATCCGCGGATCGAGGGCGGTTCGCTGGGGATCCATTACAGTGAGTTTCTTGATCGGTTGGCGCGGCATGAGGTGACGGATGGGGCGGCGTTTCGTTCGCTATCCGCGCTGAAGCAGAAGCTGACGGCTGAGAAGCGTGAGGACATGCGGTTGGATGAATTCAAGCCGAAGGTGATGAGTGCGTTCGTACGGAACCGGCTGATTGATGAGGTTTATCTGCCGATGATTGGCGATAATTTGGCGAAGCAGTTGGGCACGGCTGGGACGGATACCCGGACGGACCGGATGGGCATGCTGTTGCTGATTTCGCCGCCTGGCTACGGCAAGACGACGCTGATGGAGTATGTGGCGAACCGGCTGGGTGTGACTTTCGTGAAGATCAATGGTCCGACGCTGGGTCACAACGTGCTTTCGCTCGATCCGGCGGAGGCACCGAATGCCGCAGCGCGTGAGGAGGTGATGCGTTTGAACCTTGCGCTGGAGATGGGTGACAACGTGATGATCTATGTTGACGACATCCAGCACACGAATCCGGAGTTTTTGCAGAAGTTCATCAGCCTTTGCGATGCGCAGCGGAAGATCGAAGGGGTGTGGAAGGGCAAGTCGCGGACTTACGATCTGCGGGGTCGGAAGGTCGCGGTGGTGATGGCGGGGAATCCTTATACCGAGAGTGGAGGGAAGTTCCAGATTCCCGACATGCTATCTAACCGAGCGGACACCTACAACTTGGGTGACATTCTGGGGGGGCATGAGTCAGCCTTCAAATCGAGTTACATTGAGAACTCACTGACCTCGAATGCGGCGCTGTCACGACTGGCGGGTCGCTCGCAGAAGGACGTGCTGACTCTTATCCAGATTGCGGAAACGGGGAGTCGGGATGGAGTGGACTTTGAAGGGAACTATACGCCGGCAGAGATCGATGAGATGGTCACGGTGACTAAGCATCTTCTCACGGTGCGCGAGACGATTTCGCGGGTGAACCAGGAATATATTCGGAGTGCGGCACAGGAGGATGCTTATCGGACGGAGCCGCCGTTCAAGTTACAGGGTTCGTATCGGAATATGAACCGGATTGCAGAGAAAGTGCTGCCGCTGATGACGCCGCAGGAGGTGCGGCAGTTGGTGATTGATCACTACCGCAGCGAGTCACAGAACCTGACGACGGCAGCGGAGTCGAACTTGCTGAAATTTTACGAAATGGAAGGTCTGCTGGATGAGAAGCAGGCGGCGCGCTGGGATGAAATCAAGAAGGGCTTCAACAAGCGGAAGCTGTTAGGTGGTGCGGGCGAGAATGATCCGGTGGCGCGGGTGGTGGCGCAGATGAGCCAGTTCAACGATGGGCTTGATGCCATCCGTGAAGGGATCGCGGGCGCGGGGAAGCATTACTCACAGCCGCAATCACTAGCGGAGCAGACGGTGGCGCAGTTGAAACAGATCATTGATGGTCTGCGTGCGGTGCCGGTGGAGGTGGAGATCAAGGTGGTGCCGGTGACGGAAGAGGCGGCTCGGAAGGAGGGTGTGACGGAAGTTGGCGGGGTCGGGATCAAGCCGAAGGTGAAGCAGCATCGTGACGAGTGAGGTTCCAAATGAGATGAGGAAGAAGGCTGACGCGCCTGAAAGCCCTCTCATGGCGCTTGAGTAAAGCGCCACTTCGTTGTCAGTAAGGAAATCTCAAGAAACCCGACGGTATTCACCCGATGGAAGAGCGACCGCGCGGCATGCGGAGGGAGGGGATTCAATGAAATGGAGGCATGTCGCCAGTGCGATCAAGTTATTTTGTCCACCCTCCTCACTCCCCTAGCGCATTCCTCAAAGCATTCGCCGCCGAGCCTGCCTTCTTCTTCGTTTCCGCTTCAAAGCCGAACTTATCATCCGCTGATTCCATCATCGGCAGGCGTGTGGCTTTCTCGATCGGAACGATGTCTGGAAGCACCTTATCGTCCGGTGCGGCTTTGAGCTCCTCGAACTTCCGCGCCGTCGTTAGCACCCGTGTTTCATAGGAGCTGATCGCCAAGTTATAGTGGCTCACTGCGTTGTCCAACGACTTGCCCAGCTTCATGAAATGATCGGCAAGCTTTGAAAGCCGTTCGTGCATCGTCTGCCCTAACAGCGAGATCTCCTTGGCATTCTTCTCCAACGTTTCCTGACGCCAACCATAAGCCACCGCTTTCAACAACGCAATCAGCGTCGTCGGCGTGGCGAGGATCACGTTCTGTTCGACCCCGCGTTCGATCAGCCCCGGATCGCTGTTCAGCGCCGCGGAAAAGAAAGCCTCGCTCGGCAGAAACAGCACGGTAAACTCCGGCGCAGCATCAAACTGCGCGGTGTAGTTCTTCGACGAAAGCTGGCTGATGTGCGTGCGGACCTGACGCGCATGGCGACTCATCGCCTCATCGCGCAGGCCGTCGTCACTCGCCTCGATCGCATCCAGGTAGGCATCCATCGGCGTCTTCGCGTCGACCACGATTGTCTTCGCTCCCGGCAAACTCACCACGAGATCCGGCCGCAACCGCTTGCCCTCATCGGTCGTGCTGGTCGTCTGCGTGGTGAAGTCGCAGTGCTCCTGCATCCCGGCCATCTCGACCACGCGGCGGAGCTGCATTTCGCCCCACTGACCGCGGCCCGTCGGCTGGCGCAGCGCCTTGACGAGCTGGCCGGTCTCGCGCTGCAGCCCGAGCTGCGCCTCGGCCATCTGCTTGACCTGCTCCTTGAGTTCGCCATACGCGCCGACCCGCGCTTTCTCGATCTCGCCGATCCGTCCCTCGAATTTCCAAAGCGTCTCCGTCATCGGCTTCACCAACTGCTCGATCGCCGTGCGCCGTTTGTCCAGCTCGCCCTTCGCCTCATCTCGCTGAGCCTGAAGCGATTGCTTCGCCATTTTGTAAAACTGATCGGTCGAGGCTTGTAGCGCATCTGCCGAAAGCGCCTTGAACGTATCCGAAAGCCGCTGTTCTGCACGGTCGAGCAGCGCCTGTTTCTCCTTCGCTGCCCTCGCCTCGTCCTCGAGCCGCGCCCTGAAGGTCGCAAGCTGCTCGCGCAGGGCTCTGGCATTTCTTTCCTCTTCCTGCTGAGCCGCCGTGACATGGGCCAGCCGCGCCTCAAAATCCGTCGACCGCCGCGATTCCGCCTTCAGCTGCTCTTCCAGACGGCTTCGCACCGGCCTTCCGGAAAGCCAGGTAATCAGCCATCCGACCAGTAAACCGGCCAAAGCGGCGATGATCCAAGGGAGGTGCGGGGCAAGATCTGCGGAGGTGAGGGAAAGCATGGTTCTTTTGTTCCTTGCGGACTGGCCGGTCCGGGCCATCGTGGCACGGGGCAACCGCTCGACCGCTCTAAAGGTCGCGGGCCTCAAACGCAAACCAAACCAATTCCTAATATGGCACATTCAGTTCCCGAACTCGGCTACTCCTTCGAAGCACTCGAACCCCACATCGATGCGAAGACGATGGAGATCCACCACGACAAGCACCACGCCGCTTACGTCACCAATCTCAACAACGCCCTCGCCGGCTCCGGCCTTGAGGAAAAAAGCCTCTGCGACCTCGTCGGCGACCTCGCCTCCGTTCCCGATGGCATCCGCGCCGCCGTGCGCAACAACGGTGGCGGCCACGCCAACCACAGCTTCTTCTGGAAAGTCATCGCCCCCGGCGGTGCCTCCGCCCCATCCGGCGAGCTCGCCGCCGCCATCGACGCCGCCTTCGGCTCCTTCGATGCCTTCAAAGAAGCCTTCGCCAAAGCCGGCGCCACCCGCTTCGGCTCCGGCTGGGCATGGCTGGTGAAAAAGGACAATGGCACCCTCGCCGTCTGCTCCACCGCCAACCAGGACTGCCCATGCATGGGTGAAGCCATCGCCGGCTGCTCTGGCAAGCCGCTCCTCGGCCTCGACGTCTGGGAGCACGCCTACTACCTCAACTACCAGAACCGCCGCCCCGATTACATCGCCGCATTCTGGAATATCGTGAACTGGGATGTCGTCGCGGAAAACTTCGCCGGCTGAGTCCCTGACTTCACTCGACTCTTAAAAAGAAGGCCGCCGGATCACTCCGGCGGCCTTTTTGTTGTAAGTGCTCCCCCGGATTCGTCTACCCTCACGGTCATCCCATGAAAACCCGCCTCCACCGCTGGTGCCAGAAACATGGTGCCAATGACCGCCAAGCCACCTCATTGACCGACTCCGTTTTCGCAAAATACAGCGAGGCCCATCGTCACTATCACCACCTCGAGCACATCCGCCGCGAAGATCAGCCCATCCCCAAAAAGGATTTCAAACGGGGCCGCGCTGCCATCCTTGAAAACATCCTCGCGGGGAAAGTCTATCAAAGCAGCGAATTCCAGCACCTTGAAGCAAGCGTCAGACAAAACCTTGCCCAGGAACTGGCCGACCTAACAGCCTCCGGAGAGTGAAGCGCACCCTCATCCACAGCATTGCCGCCCTGCTGATCGTCGCAGCATCGATGGCCATCTGGCACTGGCGCTTTGTCGCCGATCCCGGCGCGCTCCCGGAAACCAAAATCGCCAAGCCCCTCGTCGGCTGGACCAGCGAAGCCCACGAACAACACGAAGTCGTCATCGAAGACGGCAAACCCCTCCTCAGACTCCACCGCAGCAGCCCAAAGGATAAAGCCGCCGGCATCCGCATCTGGTACGGCCCATTGGAAAACGTCCACTACATCCACATCCGCTGCGAATCCCGACTGCAGGACGTCGTCCAGGGCTCTAAACCATGGTCGATCGCCCGCTTCACCGCCAACATGCGCGATCCCAATGGCCAGATCATGCACCCCCCCACACCGGGAGTCTTCGGCGGCATTGGAAGCACGGATTGGGAGAAGGATGAAATCGTCCTCAAGCTCACCTCGGACATGAAGGACTTCGGCTTCGCCATCGCCATGCTCGGCAGCAGCGGCACACTCGAAGTCCGAAACCTAAGCATCGTCGCCGTCCGTCAAAGACCATGGGTCCCCGCAGCTACGATCATTGTAGTAATTAGCGGACTCGCCCTCTGCACCAGCTTGATCCGCAGTCACCCGGTCCGCCCAAGCTTCGCCCGCGCCCTGTTCGCTTCCACCGTCCTCGTCATCGCCACCTGGATCCTCGTCTTTCCTCAAACCAAAGCCTTCTACTACCCGATCGGACACAGCTTTTTCGTCGGCGAAACCAATCCCCCGCCCACTCCACCAAAACCCAAGCCGCCAGCCACACCCGCAACGCCTACCCCAAAACCCACCACACCAAAGCCCGCGCAACCCGAAAAACCACCAACGCCTCCCCACGTCGCCGCCGAGCCATCAACACCAAAAGCCGAACCAACCCCCGCACCACCCGAACCCAAACCCCGCGACTCCAGCCTCCTCTACCGCACCCTCAAGGAAATCGACAACCGCATCGGCCCCGCCCACATCTTTCTCTTCACCGGCCTCACCCTGCTCATCCTGATCATCACCGGCCACGGCTCCCAATGGCGGCTCCCCTTCGCCCTCGCCCTCCTCTCCGAAATCATTCCCGAACTCACCGACCACCTCGGCGGCTGGGACGACTGGGAAGACATCTTCGCCAACATCGTCGGCGTCGGCATCGCCCTGATGCTGTGGGTCCGCCTTCCATTTCTCAAACGCTTCCAGCAAGAATCCAGCGCCTAACCCGACTTTCGCGGTTCGACTCAAAAATCGCCAAATTTCGCCCATCTGAGGCGCTGGAACCCTTGATTCTCGAATATTGGGCCTCGGAAAACGGCTGCGGTGGAGACCCACCCCATGGACACGCCCGACCTGACCGGGTTATGCTCCCTGCCAGTCGATGATCCTACGTGCCAACAAACGATTCAAAGACGGCAAGATCCACTGCTACTGGAGCGTGGTGGAAAACCGCCGTGTCTCAGGTGGCCGAACGGTTCAGATAACCCTGCTCTAACTGTGAAAACCCACCCTCTGGTCGGGTTTTCATGATGAAATCGACCGAATTGACATCGATACCTTCCAACCAAAAGGCATCGACAATTCGGCCAAGGACATGATTCGTTTCCTCTCTTCCCGGAACCCTGATACTCTGGATCCTCATGTATCGATTTATTCCCCATGTCGACTTGGCCGGATGCGAGTTCCTGAACTTCCGTGCAGCAGTGCTTTCAGAACCTTGTCCCCATTGCCAGAGAACCGGGGCCATCAGGGCCCACGGCTTTATCCGCAGCTCATCGGATTCCGACGCTCAGGATCGGACGCGGGCATTGAGGTTCTTTTGCTCGGACCGCCGGAACCATGCCGGATGTGGTCGCACCTTTTCCATCCACTGGAGTCACGTCGTTCCCCGCTCTAAAATCAGCGCGGAATTGGTGTCCGATCTGATCGCCTCCCTGTTCCCGCTTCCAGAACGACACCCTCTCACGGAGGCCTGTACTGCCGGAATCAGCACGGTCTCCAAGAGCACCGCCTACCGGTGGGCCAAGCGGTTCCGCCT
>CAZVMS010000183.1:0-4262 GCA_964628795.1 uncultured Haloferula sp.
TTCATGACGAAATGATCCTGCCACGAAACGACGTTCTAACAGAGCTTCGCGGCCGCCGCCGGAGCAGTCGGCCGGGCTAGGCCCTCACGGGCCCGCCCGCCTGCTCCGGACGGTGTTTGAACGGTACCGGTCCCGTTTTTCGAGCATTGCCGCCGACTTGTAAAATTTTAGCTGATTTTTTGGCTCTCCGTCTGATTTGCTTAAGTGATAGGGCGAGCGTTTTGAGGAAGAAGTGCTTGAGATTGGTCATACCGCAGGCACGGGGGATGAGTCGGGCCATCTCCCACATCCACATCGACGCCCTGAGTGAAATCCATGCCCGCAAAAGAGCTGTCAGGTGATAAGTCTTGCCATTTCATCCTGAAGTTTCGCTGTCATCTTGTCACCTTTCTCCAGCTTTTCGCGGACTTCCCGTGAGCCAAGCGGCTGACATCTGGCACCGGCATCTAGGTGCCTGTCTCCTTGTGGATACCGCTGGAAAGAAATTGCCCTCTCGCGCCCGGCTGACTTCCCTCACCCCATGCGTCGCCTCCGTTTCCGTGGCCCGAAGAACCTGCCCGTCGCCTACTTCCACTGCGTTTCCAGCGTCGTCGGTCGGGAGTTCCTGCTCGGGCCTGCGGGAAAGGACGACTTCCTCAAGCTCATGCGCATCTACGAGAAACTCTGCGGGCTGTGCATCGGCTCCTACTGCCTCATGTCGAACCACTTCCACCTCCTCGTGGAAGTCCCGCAACGACCCTCCCCCGAGCAAATCGTCTGCGCCACCTTCTACGGCACCTAACCAGATCGCGCAAAGTTGAGCAGAGCGATTGAGCCAGAAACGAACAACTTACGTTTTGGACCAGGATGGATAGGATAGGTAGAATTTTGGAACCCTTATCCTCTGCTTTTGGATTTCATCCCATCCATCCTGATCCAATTTTGACTCGCTTGCTTGCCCAACACGATTGATCGACCCCGGAGCTTGTCAGGCTGAGATGAAACTGGGAAGTTCCTCCATGGCAATTTTCGGACCAGCGAGCGAGTTGAAGGATCAGTGGCCCCAAGGGGAGCGCTGGGAAACGGCATTCGAAGTCGTCATGCAATACCTCACGACAGGAGGCACCGAAAGAGAGCGGGCTTTCTCAAGAGAGTTCGGCGAGTCCGTGAAAATCGACCTCTCCGACGGCCTGTTCCTCATCGAAGAAGCCTATCTAACAAAGAGTCCGTCTGACGTCCGTTGGGAAGCACACCGCGAGTGGGCCGATGTCCAACTGATCCTAGTGGGTGAGGAAAAGATGGAAGTCACGAAACTTGAAAACCTGGTTCTGAAGGAAGACCTGAGTCCGCAGCGCGACATGCAGTACTTTGAAGACTATGATCGCGGCTCGTCCTTGCGATTTGAGGCGGGCGATGTCGCGATCTTCCTGCCGGTCGATGCCCACCGACCGGGTCTTCAAATTGAACAAGCAGAATTGGTGAGAAAGGTGGTGGTGAAGGTCAGGCTCTAAATCGCGAGCTGATCTCGGCTTCAGAAATCTCACAGAGCCACGTTGGCGCAACAGCATTCTTCCCATGAAAGAAGACGACCTCTCGATCCGCGCCACCCTCGCCGCCTTCCCTGAGGATGATCCAAAAAAACACCAACGCCACGACCTCCTCGTCGAGGCTTCGCTGGCTGCTCCGCCTCCCCATTATCTCACCCGCGCCAAGAACTCCCTCCGCCGCGCCCGCCCCTTCGATCTCTTCATCGCCATTCTCGCGCTCACACTCTTCTGGACCCAAATCATCTCCCCCGCCGCCCAGCGCGATATCCGCACCGTCGTTTCCCTGTCCCGGGAACAGTCGTTATCCTAGCGAGACCGCCTGCCGATACCAGAGGCCTTGATCTACTTCGCTCCCTCACTCCCTGTCTCGCCGCCTTCCCGCTCATCTTCACCCTCATGGCCGCCGAAGCCCACCATCGCGAAATCGACCTCGTTTCCCAAATTGCCTTCGAAAAAATCAGCCCCGAATCAGCACTCGGCATCAACCGTATCGAACGCGAAAACAGCGAGTTCCTGCGCTCGGCCATCCTCCAATTCCTCGAAACAGCTCCCTCGCCCTAGCATCAGCTGCGCCACCCTTTCTGAAGACAGATTGAGGTGCCCAAGAAACCGAAATGCCATGGAACAGAAGGTAGCAGAGAGAGCAGAGGTTCAATGGCTTCGCCAAAATTCAGGCAAGTTTTGAAGCCAACCTGAGGCTGAATCGGTAGATTCGTGTAAACCTTTCATGCCCAATCGGTAGATTCGTGTAAACCTTTCATGCCCTGCTTCCTCCGCTTCCTCCTGTTCAATCCATTTTCCTTTTTGCGAATACCAGTCACCCGACTTTCTTCGGGTTTGCCAACAAAGCGGCCTCGCCTCCTTCTCGAAAAAAATGCGATTCAAGATCCCGCACCACATCGACGTGACTTTGTCTGCCGCCCGAGTGGTTCTCAAGGTGGCAGTGAACCCCCTTTCTCCGCAATCGGGTGACCTCCTTGGCCGCTCGTTCATACTCGGCGAGTTCGACCAGAGACGGATCAAATTTTTCAGCCATCCCGAAGGATCGCACAGGAATTTCCGCTCCGCAAGTCGTCACTCAACTCCTTCGGAATTGAAGATCTTCAACGCTCAATAATCCTCGGATTCTTCCAATTCTTCCTCGAATGGCTGTTCAGCTCCGCCGCAGCAGCCTTCGCCCTTGAGAAGATAATAAATTCCGGCGGCCACGGCACCAAGAAGCAGCACTCCGGCCATCGAGACGCCCGCAGGGTGCTGGCGCGCGGAGCGACCGATGTAGCGCACGCGGTCAGCGGCATAGTCGCGACCGCTCAGCAATTGACTCCGCCCGCTTCTCGCCAACTCCCTGGCTCCATCAGGCAGCGTATGACGCGTCGTGTGACCCACGAGCATCTTCATGTCGTTGCGCAGGCTCGAGAGGTCCTCTCCCACACGGGAAAGCAATTGGGCGGCGCGTTTGTCTTCAAAGGGTGAGTTGCTCATGAGTAAAAGGTTGTTCTTCACCTCAAGTGATACTCCCAATCACTAACATTGCAAGAAACTCCCTACTCCCGCCGCTCCGCCCTCGCCTTGACGGCAAAGCTCCCATCCGGCAGAAAATCCGCCTCACCGCTCAGCAAGTAACCTTTCCCTTCACTATCCACCATCTCCACTTTAAAGGGTTGATTCGGTCGTGAAACCACCGTCGGTGATGAATTCATGTCCACCCCCTCCGCCTCGCTCGCAGACTTGAAGGTGTTGAAGACATCGTCACCACTCCAAGCCTCGGCATGCTGAAGCGTATTGCGCGCGTTGGTTGCCAAAGTCCCCAGCCCGCTGACTTCCACAAAAGCGTCACCCACCACCAGCGACCGGGTCTCGATCACAATCTGATCCGTTCCCGGAGACTGCCCGCTAATGTCGACCCCTTTCGGCGTGATGAAGGTCAGCTCGTAGCGCGAGCTTCCTGATCTCTTTCCACATTTTGAGCGGAGTTCATCAGCAGCATCAACAGGACACCGAGAGTCAGCGTACCTGCCAGTATCACATAAACCCTTCGAGTCATCTTCGCCCGGTCTATACCGCTGCGACGGCACCCTCAACCTCAAAACTTGAGAGCGCCGACCCCTTCCTACTTCAAAGGAAATTCGCCTGACCGGAATCGCTCGTGCTGCCGCGCCAAAGTCGTCTCACCCGGCTCACTGAGAAGAGCTTCGGCCGACCACTTGAGGGCCTTCTCACGATCACCTCGGCAGAACCAGATCTCAGCCAAGGTATCCAGATAGGCCGCTTGATTCGGCAAGGCTTCCAGTGCGGTTGTCACCAGCTTTTCCGCTTCGTCCAGTCGACGGTTGGCCCGAGCGGCCGTCCAAGCTACCGTGTTTCGGGTGTTCTGACTTCCGGGAAAACGCTCGAGCACTTCCTCGTAAGACTTCCAGGATTCCTCGAACCACCGATCGTGTTGCTCCGTCAGCCCCACCGTGCGTAGTGCCGGGAAAAAGTAATCCGCCATCGATCCATCGGTCGCGCCACGGGAGAAAAAGGGGTCAGGAAAAGAATCTTGTAATACTGGTCCCTTTTGCTACATCGTTTCGCACGATGCCACGTTCTCCCCGGATTGAGTATCCCCACGCCATTTACCATGTGCTGGCCCGTGGAAACAGGCGTGGGGCGATTGTCCTAGATGACGACGACCGCTGGATGCTCATTCGGACCTTGGGGGAAATGGCCAAACGCACTGGGATTTTGGTTCATGCC
>CAZVMS010000184.1:0-84737 GCA_964628795.1 uncultured Haloferula sp.
GAAATTAAGTTATTGAATTACAACATGTTGCGTCACACCTTTTCAAGGTATTTATTTTATTTTCAATGAATGATTCATACGCAGGCTGCGACGTGTTTTCGGTCGGTCAGCGGCTTTTCGAATAGGGTCTAGCTTGATCGCTCTGCCAGATCGCGCGCCGGCATGGATCTGATTGAAGCATTCCACAACGGCTCGCGTTCGGCAAATTCCTCCAGCGTGATGATGTCGCCGGGCGACTTACCCGAGGTATCGACAGTTTTGCGCCCAATTCTTTTTGGGTTTGTTGGACGGAAAGAGCCAAGGGACGGTTGCGGATTCTGGGGCTGGGGGGCTGGCTCTACTTTAAGTTGTAATTTTTCAGGTGATCTAACAGGCCGGTGCAGGCGTCTTCGACGAGGTCGGCGACTTCTTCGAAGCCGCGGGCACCGCCATAGTAGGGGTCGGGGACGTGGGTGGCGGATTTCTTGATGCAGTAGTCGGTGAGGAGTTTGATTTTGTGGTGGTGCTGGTGCTCGGCGTCGAGGCGATTGACGTCCTGAAGGTTGTCGTTGTCGGCGACGAGTATGAGGTCGAAGGCCTCAAGGTCGGGGCGTTTGATCTGTCGCGATTGGCCGGTGATTTCGTAGCCCCGGTTTTCGAGGGTGGCGGACATGCGGGGGTCGGGTGGGTTGCCGGTGTGGTAGCCGATGGTGCCGGCGGAATCGATTTCGATGCGCTCTTCGAGGCCTTCTTTGTGGACGAGTTTGCGGAAGACGATTTCGGCGGCGGGGGAACGGCAGATGTTTCCCATGCAGACGAAGAGGATGCGGTAAGGCTTGTGGTGGTCGGTCATTGGAGGTGAGGCTTTGCCGATGCTCGGAATTTGGCGGCTTGTCGCAATGGTTAATGTGCTCCTGTCAGCGATGGTGCTGGCGGGGCCGAATGTGGTGGTGGTGCTGACGGATGATCAGGGCTACGGCGATGCGTCGGCTCATGGGAATCCGGATTTGAAGACTCCGGTGATGGAGGCGCTGCGTGAGGAGGCGACGGCGCTGGATCGCTTTTTCGTGAGTCCGACTTGTGCACCGACGCGGGCGGCTTTGCTGCCGGGAAGGCATGAGTTTGCGGTGGGGGTAAGTCACACGGTGGCGGGTAGGAGTTTGTTGAGGCCTGAGGTGCCGACTTTGGCGGAGGTGACTTTGATGCTGGATCTGGATGCGGGGCCGGTAGAAATGGAGGCTTGGTTGGAGGGGCCGTTGCTTGGTGAGAAGAAATTGGGGGCGTTTTTCGTCGATGTCGAGCGGCTTGGGGAGCGGAAGCGGTCCAAGGCGGAGTTTCACGTCAATGAGGCCCGTGGGAGATAGCCGCAACTTTTGAATTTCGCAGGGGTTGCCGAGAGCAGCATTCATCATGAAACAGGGTATCTCAATTGGAATGGCGGCGCTTCTTGTAGGAAGTGCCGGTGGGTTTCTCGTTGGAAAAGCAGCCAGTTCCTCCGATGAGGAGAAGGTGGCATCCAAGGGGCCGGGCGTTAGCCTCGTTCGCGAGAGTAAGCGTGGTGGCGATACGGAAGAGCGGCGCTCGCGGGCCGATAGTGTCGAGGGAGCGCTTCGTGAATCGAGCCAACTGGGACGTTTGCAGTCTTTGATGGATCTTTACGCGGGCATGGATGCGGCGCAGTTGGAAGAGGCAGCGGGTCAGCTCGACAGTTTGCCGATGGGTGATCGGATCATGGCTTCGATGCTGCTTTTCAGTCAATGGGGCGAGGTCGATCCGCAAGGGGCGCTTGCTTACACCAAGACGATGGGCTTCGGCGGCATGTTTGCGAGGCCAACGGTGCTGCGCAGTTGGGCAAGTGTGGACCCTGTGAATGCGGCGAAGTATTTCACCGAGAACCCGAATGACTTTGCGACCATGGGAGGTCGAGGTGGACCTCCGGGGATGAATGACAGTGGGGCTGGCGTGATTGCCCGCGAGTGGGCGAAGCTTGACCCTCAGGCGGCGCTTGAGTGGGCGCAGGGACTGAGTGGTCGCGACAAGAGCGGGGCGCTGGTTTCCGTGCTCGGCGAGATGGCGGCGAAGGATCCTGCCGAAGCGGCGAGTGTGGCTTCCGGACTGGAAGGTGATGATCGCAATCGCGCCTATTCCGAGATTGCGGAGAAGTGGGCGATGTCTGATTACGCTTCGGCCGAAGCTTGGATCAATACTCTAACGGGTGAAGACAAACAGGATGCGATGGCTGCTGCGATCGGCGTGCTTGCCAAGTCGGATCCGGTAGGCGCTTCGGCGAAGGTGGCGGCCATGACGGAAGGTGGTGAGAAAGAGCGGGCGATCCGCGATGTGGGATCGGCATGGGCGCGCGAGAATCCAGCGGCAGCCGCTGAGTGGGTAGCTTCCCAAGAGAGCGGTGGTGACGGCATGCGCAACGTGATGTCGACATGGGCCCAACAGGATGCTGCTGCTGCTTTGAGCTTTATCGAAAGCCAACCTCAAGGTGCCATCCGCGATTCCGCGACTCAAGCGTATCTCTGGACCAATCGTTCCATGGAACCTTCGCAATCGATCACTCTGGCAGAAACCATCACCGATGAACGTGATCGGAGCCGTGCGGTGGGTATGACGGCGAGCCGCTGGATGCGTGAAGACGAAGTTGCCGCGAAAGCCTATGTGGAGCAGAGCACGGCGATCAGTGATGAGGTGAAACAAAGAATTCTCAGCGGTGATGGTGGTGATCGCGGCGGTCGCGGACGTGGCCCGGGTGGCCGATGAATGACAGTTCCGGAGACTTGGAGTAACCGAGGTGTTTGTTTGTCGGATGCCTTGGTTTCTATTCGGGTATCGGGCGTTTCGTTGACAAGGTCGAGCTATGGTGTGAGCTTGCTTGCACCATTTTTCTCAGCCCATGTGGACACCTGACGACACCTATGCGATTACGCGGATTGATCTTCCGCAGGTTGGTACGCACGGGTGGCAGGTCAGGATGCAGCGACGCGGGCAGCGCTACGGGAAGTTTTTTGCCGATCGGCAATCGGGAGATACGCAGCGGGCGTATGAGTCGGCGAGGAAGTGGCGGGATCGATTGATCAAGGGATTTGAAGATGAGGCGAGTGCGCGGGTTTGTTTGAAATCGGTGCGTAATTCTTCCGGGGTGGTCGGGGTCTCGAAGGTGGTGGTGAGTGCGAGCAATGGGGCGAGCTATCATTTCTGGCAGGCTGCTTGGTGTCCTGCGCCCGGTGAGCGACGCTGCGTAAAGTTTTCGGTGAAGAGGCACGGAGACCGGCAGGCCTTTCAGCTTGCGGTGGAGGCGCGGCGGGAAGGGGTCGGGATGGTGGATTGATGCTTTAGGTTTTGGCCTGGGATCGTTTGTTTTCGCGGATCTTTGGGAGATTACTGGAATTGGGGCTTGGAAATGGCGGTGGGCAGGGCTCAATCAGTTCCAATGTTCAGCGCCAAGCAACTTACCGAAGATCAGAAGCAGTCCCTTCACCAGTGGGCCTCGGAAGGGGCCTCGATTGCCGATCTTCAGAATCGCATGAAGGAGGAGTTCCAGATTGGCATGACCTACATGGATGCGCGTTTCATGGTGCTGGATCTGGGGATCGAGATTCAGGTGGAGAAAGCAGAGGAGCCGAAAGCGGTCGTGGAGGAACTGAAGCCGGAGCCGACGGGATTTGTCGAAGTCACGATGGACAGCGTGGCGATGCCAGGGGCCTTGGTCAGTGGCAAGGTCACCTTCTCTGATGGCGGCACGGCGGTTTGGTTGCTCGATCAGAATGGTCGTCCGGGGCTCGATCCGGACACTCCGGGTTATCGTCCTTCGCAAGAGGACGTCATTTCGTTCCAGAAGCAGCTCAGCGAAATGATCCGGAGCAAGGGGATTTGATTTGCGCTACGTCCTGCGGTTTTTGCCGGGGCCGGGATTTCCTGTGGACAGGCACGATCACTGGCGGATAGGGGTCGTTGATGCGGATCTTATTGCTTTCCTTGTTGCTTCTTTCCGGGCTGATGGCTGCGGAGCGCCCCAACGTGCTTTTTATTGCGATCGATGATCTGAACGACTGGGTGGGGCCATTGGAGGGGCACCCGCAGGTGAAGACTCCGAACATGGATCGGCTCGCGGAGATGGGGACGACTTTTACCAACGCGCATTGTCAGAGCGTGCTGTGCAATCCCTCGCGGACAAGTCTGCTGACCGGGCGGCGTGCTACGGCGACGGGGGTTTACGGGCTTTCACCGTACTATCGTAAGGTCGAGTCACTGGCTGGGATCGTGAGCTTGCCCCAGTATTTTCGCGACAAGGGATACCGGACGCTTGTGGCTGGGAAAATCTTTCATTCGGGCTACGGTTTCAAAGGAGGTGGGCCGGATTGGGACACGGTGGGGCCTCCCGCAACGGCTGCGCCGATGCCCAAGGAAAAGCTGGTGAACACGCCGAGCAAAATGAGGCTGGTTGACTGGGGGACCTTCCCGCACCAGGACGAGGACAAGGGCGACTACAAAATCGCGACCTGGACCGTGGAGCAGCTGGCGGAAATGCCGGATGACAAGCCATTCTTTCTCGCTGCGGGGTTCTTTCTGCCGCATGTCCCATGTTTTGCAACGCAGCAGTGGATGGACCTCTTTCCGCTCGAGACGCTGATGCTGCCAGAGGTCAGGAGGAATGATCGGGATGATACGCCACGATCGTCATGGTGGCTGCATTGGAAGCTTCCGGAGCCGAGATTGAAATTTCTCGAGGAAGCGGATGAGTGGAAGAACCTGGTGCGTTCCTATCTGGCTTGTGTCAGTTTTGTGGATGCCCAATTGGGGCGGGTGATCGATGCTCTGGAGAGCTCAGGTCACGCCGACGATACCGTGATCGTGCTGTGGTCAGATCACGGCTGGCATCTTGGTGAGAAGGGGATTACTGGGAAAAACACCCTATGGGAGCGTTCGACGAGGGTTCCTCTGATGTTCGCCGGTCCGGGAGTTTCGAAGGGTTCGAAGTGCGCGGAAGCGGTGGAGCTGTTGGATATTTTCCCCACGCTCTGCGAACTGGCATCACTTCCACAGCCGGAGGGCTTGGAGGGGCACTCGCTGATTCCTCAGCTGAAGGATGGCAAGGCCACGCGACCATGGCCGGCCATTTCCAATCACAATCCTGGCAATAACTCGGTGCGCGACGAGAGCTGGCGCTACATCCTTTACGTGGATGGCTCCGAGGAACTCTACCATCTCCAACAGGACCCGAATGAATTCGAAAACTTAGCGGGTAATCCTAAATACGCTGCGGAGATCAGGAGGTTGAGAAAATGGATCCCGCAAGATCAAGCGCCACACGCGCCGGGCAGCGCGGCAAGGGTGCTGGTCTACAAAGACGCAAGGCCCTTTTGGGAGGGTGAGGAGATTCTTCCTAGCGACCCGATCCCCGAGATCGGAGACCCGAAGTAGGTGAGCCGCATTGGGGCGTAAGTTTGCTTGCTGGCTTACTCCTTCGAAGGCTTGGAGTATGCCTGCCATTCCTCCGGAACGTCGGCGGAGGTCATGTCGCCTTGGTGGAACAGGATCCGGTAGCGGAAAGTGAGGGAGTCCCCGGTCTTCAAGGTATGGTCTCCGAGGTGTTTGTCCTTCTTTCCCTCGAAGTCGTGCTGGCCGAATGGGTTGGCGGCAAGGAGACCGTAGTCGCGGGCATGCCACCAGGTGGGATGACGGAGGTTCGAGGGATGATCGAACATGGCGACGACGGCAGGTTCTCCCGAACTGTCTGGCCCGGAATACGCAACCCATGCCGCGCGCTTGCCCCACACAGCGCCATTCTTTTCTCCGTTGCTGTTGATGATGGTTCCCTTCGCGATCTTACCCTTTGTGCGCAAAGTGGGGGCGACACGCACGGCGGCGCTTCCCTCCTTGGTATCGCCAAAAATGACATCACCATTGATGCCCGTGAGGATGGATTCCGTATCGACGAGGCGGGTGTTCCCTCGGGACGTGATGGTGTAGGTGCGTTTCTCGGTGAGGTGGACGGTGTCACCTTCTTCCCATGAGAGGTTTACGGAAAAGGTGGCGCTGTGGGTGGTAACGCCAGCGACGGAAGTTGAACTTGTGGAGCGAGGTCCGAAGCTCTTGTGGATGATGTGACCTTTTCTCTTCAAGTGCTGCGCCCAAAAGTCGACGCCGTTGACCAGTCCGTGAGTGAACCAGACGGAGACGTGGTGGGGGTGATCGTGTTCCTCACCGGCGACTTTATCATCGAAGGGGTAGTTGCGGGTGAGACCGATACCTGAGGGGCTCATGATGGGATAAAGGCAGGGGACTTTGCGGTCGCTTCGGTATTCCGTGAAAAGCTTGCCATCGATCTCGACGCGAAGGCGCTCCTTGCTTTCTGTTAGAGTGATTTGAGCGTTGAGCTGAGAACTCGCGATGAGAAGGAGAACTGCTATGGATTTCATGGAAACGGAGTAATGAAAGGGTGGAGATTCAGAGCCTGAGCAAGGGCTTATCATCGAGCACAAAAATTTCGTGGCAATCGCTCAATTGATTGAAATGCAATGGGTAAGGAAGCTTTTCGCCGTGAGGGCTATCGTTTTATTGACTCTGAAATCATGGTGCCTCGACAGGTGAGAAGCTCTCTCGATGGGTGAGTTTTCCCTTTTCCTCGGCATGGCGTTCCCAGAGAGCGTCGAGCGACTTGGTGATCTGACTCTGATCGCCGACAACGAGCCAGTAGCGATAGCTGTAAGTCGATTGAGGGCCGAGGTGGACGAGGGAAATCGGGGCGATGTGGACGCAGGGACCATCTGTGGGCTCGTCGGTCAGTCCGGCCGCGTGGGGTCCGAAGTTCCAGCTGTTACCTGAAGTCGGGCTGAAGATGGCGATGCCCTGACCGTCGGCATTGAAGCATGCCATGGCCTTGCGAGGTGTCTGGGCTTTTCCCCATGGAGGACCGGGTGGCTGGGTCACCGTCCGCCACTCGCCTTTGCCGAGGTAGACTTGGAACTGGTCGAAGCTCCGTGTGAAGTAGCAGGCGGGCACTTCCTGATGCCTTTCCGTTGCCGGGCCCCAGCGGTCGTTTGACTGGCGCTTGGCGATCAGTTCGTTGCGCACCACGATGACATTCGGCATGCCGTTTTCGAAGTTCGTCCACTGATGCATGATGGCCTCGGCATTCTCATCGGGCATGTCCCACAGCTTGGGGATGGTTTCGGAAATGAGGGTGTCCTTTTGTTTTTCAAAGCGTGACACCATTGCCCACGAACCGACTCCTCCGCCTTGGATGGGATTCCATGGCCACGGGCTCCAGGCTTTGCTTTGACCGTCGCTCGTCCGGTCGATGCTACGGCCGGCATAGTAGGACTGCTGGATGAGGCGGCCGGGGTCGTGAATGTTGATGGAGTTTTTAGGATGAGACTTCCATGACAGCCAAGTGATTGAGGCTCCCATGGCGCGATCGATGCCAATCTTCGTTTGAGCGTTTTCCAGAAAAAGGATCTCAGGTTTGGTGGCGGGTGCCTGCGCAGCCGCGGCGATGGCGGTCGCGATCAACGTCAGTATGGTCAGAGCCTGCTTCATTACGGCTTGGGTTTTGGTTTGGTTGCCTTTTTCGAAATCGCCTTCGGACTTCCTGTCGACTTGAGTTTGGCCACGCCTTCGAGTTCCGGATGGTAGGCGCTTGCCTTGAAGTTCGGATTGGGAATCGGGGTGACGGCCCTAGTATCGGCGAGGAATCTCTCGATCAGCTGATCCAGTTCCTCGACGCGTTCCGGCTCCTGTTTTGCCAGGTCGTTCTTTTCACTCAGATCGTCCTTCAAGTTGTAGAGCTTCCAGCGGTGGGGCTCCATCTTCGCCTTTCCGCCACGCAGTGGCGCGTTGCTGGTGGGGGTGGTGCCGTCCACTTCGTTGTAGATGTTGCCGCCGTTGTCGGAGAAAAAGATGATGATCGTGTGGTCGGCGATGCCAAGTCGATCGACGGCGTCTAACAGTGTGCCGACGGCTTCGTCCATGCTCTCAATCATCGCGGCATAGGTGGGGCTGTGCTGCGGGTCCTTCGGGTCGACTTTTGAGCGGTACTTTTCGATGGGTTCCTTTTTTCGCGTCGAATGGGGCGTGGACGCTGAACACCCAGTAGTTGAGGAAGAAGGGGCCGTCCTTGTGCTTTTCCATGAAGGCGACGGCTTCCTTCGCCATGCGGTCTTCGATGTGTTGGTTCGGCACGCTGGGGTCGGCGTCGAAGTCCTTGAATTTCCATGGGGCGACGAAGCTCCCGACCGGTCCCGGACCGGGCCAGTGGGGGATATCGACATCGAATCCCTGTTCGAGCGCTGAGTAGGGCTTGGGCCCGAGATGCCATTTTCCAAAGTGACCGGTGGCGTAGCCCGCCGCCTTGAGCGTTTCCGGCAGGGTCTGGTAGCTGGTGTCGAGGCGGGTGATGGGCGTTGGGGTGGCGTATTCGCCAAGGCGGAACCGGCGAGGAGCAGGGTCGAGGTGGCGATCAGGGAAGTGATGTTCATTCGCTGTGATTGATAAGAACGAAGGTCCTAACGAGGGGCTTGGGTGGCTACGGCTACGGTCTCCGCTGGGGATTTCATTCAAACGCCAAGCCTGATAAAAGGATCGATTCCTATTTGTGCGGGCTTTGCAATCAGGCATTCAGGGATCCCTTGCTTGACCCGCTTGGATTAAAAACGTTCATTTGAACAAGATAATGTCCGCTGCCGCAAAAAAGCTCATTCAGACGCCGCTAGAAGCCTTGGAAAAGCATTTCGGGCATCGTGGTTTTCTGGATGGCCAGGACCGGGTGATCGAGCAGATCACGAGTGGCAAGGACGGTCTGGTGGTGATGCCGACGGGTGGAGGAAAGTCGCTTTGTTACCAGCTTCCGGCGCTTTGTTTCGAAGGCGTGACGCTGGTGATTTCCCCGCTGATCGCGCTGATGAAGGATCAGGTCGATGCGCTGGAGTCGAAGGGGATCGCGGCGACGGTGATCAACTCGACGGTGCCTTGGGAGGAGCAGAAGGAGCGTCTGAATGGGATGCAGTCGGGGAAATACAAGCTCGTCTATGTTGCTCCGGAGCGCTTCCGGGCCGAGTCGTTCTTGCGCGCGCTGGAAGGGATCGAGGTCTCGCTTTTCGCGGTCGATGAAGCGCACTGCTTGAGCCAGTGGGGTCATGATTTCCGGCCGGACTACATGCGGCTTGGTCAGGCGCTGGAAAAGATCGGCCATCCCCAATGCGTCGCTCTAACCGCCACGGCCACGCCGGTGGTGCGGGCGGACATCATGAAGGTCCTGCGCCTGCGCGATCCCTTCGAGGTGGTCAGTGGATTCTCGCGTCCGAACTTGTCGCTCTCGATCACGGCGGTGGAAAAAAAGGCTCAGAAGCTGGATCGGGTGAAGGCGATCGTGAAGGAGCACAAAACGGGAATCGTTTACTGTGCGACGCGGAAGAAGGTCGATGAGGTCAGCGAGACGCTGGCCTCGTGGGGCATGAAGGCGATCGCCTATCACGGTGGAATGAGCGATCAGGAGCGGGAAAAGGCGCAGAATGTTTTCCTTCAACGCAAGGCTGATGTGGCGGTGGCGACGAATGCTTTCGGCATGGGGATCGATCGCGCGGACGTGCGCTTCGTGATTCACTACGAAGTTCCGGGGAGCATCGAGGCTTACTATCAGGAAGCCGGTCGAGCCGGTCGTGATGGCGAGGCGGCGGTGTGCGAGTTGCTCTATAACTACGCCGACACGAGGACGCAGGAGTTTTTCATCGATGGCGCGAATCCCGGTGCTCAGGCGATCCGCGATGTCTATCAGTACTTCCTCGATGAAGCGGACGACGACTACGAGGTTCATCGTAGCATCGAGGATATTACGGAAGGTGCGGGGTTGAAGAACTCGATGGCGGTCAGCAGTGCGGTGGCGACATTGGCACGCTCGGGCTACATTGAGCGATTTGATATTCCCGGAAAGAGGATGCGGGGCACGCGACTGAAGAGGCCGCAGGTCTCGGCGGCGGGGATTGAGCTTGATGAGAGGGCGTTGGAGGAAAAGGACCGGCGTGACCGCGAGAAGCTCAAGTCGATGGTGGAAATGTGCTATGCACGAGCCTGCCGACAGCAGTGGATTTTGGAATACTTCGGCGAGGAAAATGCCGATGTTTGTGGGACCTGCGATGTCTGCTGCGACGATGGGGGAAGCTCACGGCCAGCGACGGATGAGGAGCATTTGATCGTCCGCAAGGCCCTGGCAGGCGTCGCGCGGATGTCGCGCAAGACCTCGGCGGGTTGGGAAGGGCGATTCGGTCGGGGAAAGATCGTGATGATGCTGACGGGGAGTCGCTCGCAGGATGTGATCGCGGCGAAGCTCGATCAACTGAGCACTTATGGCATTTTGAAGGAAGTGGGAACGGGTTATTTGAATAGCCTTTTCCGCGCGATGACGGATGGTGGCTTGGTGCGTGTCGAGACCGGCGAGTATCCGCTGCTGACCTTGAACGACCGCGGCGACAAGGTGATGCAGGGATCGAAATCGTATCGGCTGGTTTGGCCGTCGCGGAATGAGGGCGGATCGGCGGAAGTCGAGGGTTTGGAAGACCACGGTTTTGATCCTCAGCTTTTCAGCATGCTGAGGGATCTGCGGACCAAGCTGGCAAAGGCGGAAAGCGTGCCGCCCTATGTGATTTTCAACAATAAGACGCTGGAAGCGCTGGCGAGGTTTCAGCCATCGACTCGTGATGAAGGATTGGCGGTGCCGGGGATTGGGGAGGCGAAGGCACAGCGGTATTTGAGGCCGTTTTTGGATGCTATCCAGGTTTGGAAGAAGGCGAGATCGTAGGAGGAACGGATCAGCCGGGCGCAACAATGGCGGTAAAGTTCTCCAGCGCCGCTGGAATCATAGGCAATAAATGAACCAAATAATTTGAATAAAGTTTCTGCTATGGCATCGAATGGTCAGTAAATCAGAATCCGGGGCTGGCACCTGGTTTTAAAAGCATTAGATTCAAATTAGAACGATCAGAACGATTATGGGACTCGATAAAATGACCACCAAACTTCAGGAAGCGCTTCAGGCCGCCCAGCGGCTTGCTTCGAAGTCGGCGCACCCAGAACTGAAGAGCTTTCACGTGCTATTTTCCCTCCTCCAGCAGGAGGGCGGAATCACTGTGCCGATCCTTGAAAGGGCGGGCGTGGATCTGACCAAGCTCAAGGCGGAAGTGGCGACGGCATTGTCGAAGGAGCCCAGCCAGCAAGGCGCGACGGCCCAGCCGCAGCTCAGCTACGAGCTGCGCTCGACGCTTGATGCGGCGGATGAGGTCCGTGAGTCGATGGGCGACGAATTTTTGTCGGTCGAGCATTTCATTTTGGGCTCCCTGAAAGCAGGCACGCCGGCTGGCAAGGCGCTCGAAGCGGCGGGTCTAACAGAAAAAGGGGCCCGGGAAGCGCTTGATGGCATTCGGGGATCGCAGAAGGTCACTGACGAAGATCCGGAGGGGAAATATCAGACGCTTGAGAAGTATGGCACGGATCTAACAGCTCGTGCCCGGAAGGGAAAAATCGACCCGGTGATCGGGCGGGATCATGAGATTCGTCGGGTGCTGCAGGTGCTGTCCCGGAGGACGAAAAACAACCCGGTACTCATCGGTGAGCCGGGTGTCGGCAAGACGGCGATCGTCGAAGGTCTGGCGCGGAGGATTGTGTCCGGCGATGTCCCGGATTCGATGAAGAACAAGCGGATCATTGCGATGGATTTGGGCAGCATGCTGGCGGGCGCAAAGTTCCGCGGTGAGTTCGAGGAGCGCTTGAAGGCCTTTCTCAAAGAGGTCACGGAATCGGATGGTGAGATCGTGCTCTTCATCGATGAGCTGCATACCATCGTCGGCGCAGGTGCGAGCGAAGGCGCGGTGGATGCTTCGAACTTGCTGAAGCCTCAGCTTGCGCGTGGCGAACTCAGGACGATTGGCGCGACGACTTTGGATGAGTATCGCAAGTACATCGAAAAGGATGCCGCTTTGGAGCGGAGGTTCCAGCCGGTGAAAGTTGGCGAGCCCTCGGTGGAGGACAGCATTGCGATTTTGCGGGGCTTGAAAGAGCGCTACGAAGTGCACCACGGCGTGCGCATTCAGGATGGCGCGCTTGTCGCGGCGGCGGTGCTTTCGGATCGCTACATCTCGGATCGCTTCCTGCCGGACAAGGCGGTGGACTTGATGGATGAAGCGGCGTCTCGTTTGAAGATCGAACTGGATTCGATGCCGACGGAAATCGACCAGTTGGAGCGCGAGGCGATGCAGCTTGAGATGGAGAAGAAGGCGCTTGAGAAGGAGTCCGACAAGGCGTCTGCGGTGCGGCTAGCGAAGGTGAAGGAAGAGCAGGCGAATTTGAAAGAGAAGTCGGCCGGACTGATGGCTCAGTGGAGGAACGAGAAGGAAGTCATCGATCTGGTGCGTGAGCAGCAGTCGAAGATTGATGCGCTCAAGACCGAGGCGGAGCAGGCTCAACGCTTGGGGGATCTGACGCGGGCCTCGGAGATTACTTATGGGGCGATTCCGGAAGCGGAGCGTGCTTTGGATGCGGCTCAGAAGCAACTTGAGGGGGTGCAAGGGAGCGGCGCGATTTTGAAAGAGGAAGTCACCGAGGAGGATATCGCCCGAGTGGTGGCTTCGTGGACAGGGATTCCGGTTTCGCGATTGCAAGAAGGGGAGAAAGAGAAGCTCGTGAAGATGGAGGAGCGGCTCGGTGAGCGGGTGATCGGGCAGCGGCAGGCGATCAGCGCCGTATCGAATGCTGTTAGACGGGCTCGTGCCGGGCTGCAGGACGAGAATCGTCCGATTGGTTCGTTCCTTTTCCTCGGGCCTACGGGTGTCGGGAAAACCGAGCTGTCGAAGGCTTTGGCGGAGTTTCTTTTCGATGACGACAACGCGATGGTGCGGATCGACATGTCGGAATACATGGAGAAGCACAGCGTCGCGCGATTGATCGGGGCGCCTCCGGGATACGTGGGCTATGATGAAGGCGGGCAGCTTTCGGAGCATGTCCGACGGAAGCCGTACTCGGTGGTGCTTTTCGATGAGATCGAGAAGGCGCATCCGGATGTCTTCAACGTGCTCTTGCAGGTGCTCGATGACGGACGGATTACCGATGGTCAGGGACGGACGGTGGATTTCCGAAACACGGTGCTGATCATGACTTCGAACATCGGTTCCCAGTTCATCCTCGGGGAGGAGAATGCCGAGCAGCGCGAGGCGAAGGTGATGGAGGCCCTGCGTGGGCACTTCAGGCCGGAGTTCCTGAACCGCATCGATGAGACGGTGATTTTCGACCGCCTCGCGCGGGAGGAGCTGACGACGATTGTGGACCTTCAGCTTGAGATGGTGCGCAAGCGTCTGGCGAAGCAGGGGCTTGGGCTGGCGCTCAGTCCTGAGGCAAAGGAATACATCGGGAATCAGGGCTATGATCCGGTTTATGGGGCGCGTCCGCTGAAGCGGGCGATCCAGCGGCATTTGCTGGATGAGCTGTCGTTGGAACTTCTCGATGGGAAGTTCGTCGATGGCGATGTGATCCAGGCGGATTTGGAGAGTGGACGGATGGTGTTCAGGAAGGCCTGAGGCAGGGCATTCTATCAGAATCCACCTCCGCGCTTGCCGCTTGGCATGCAAATTGCCAGCTTTCGGGGAACATGACCGGACGATTGCTCTCCCGACTCGGATTTTTGCTGCCATTGCTTCTCGTTTTCATGTCCCTGAGTGGGACTCTATCGGCTCAGGAGGCGGCTGAGGCATCGGCTCCTGTCGTGGAGAAGACGCTCGACCAGAAGATCGACGAAGCCGTTGGGCCTTACACGGAAGCGATTTCGAAGGTGGTTTTTTTCCCGATCTGGAAGGGCCAGGTCGGTCCGGAAGGGAGCAAAGTGGACCTCGAAGTTCCTTTCGTGCTGCTTTGGCTGGCAGGAGCGGCGATCTTTCTCACCATCTTCTTCCGCTTCATCAACCTGCGCGCCTTCGGTTTGGCCCTGAAGACGGTTCGTGGGAAATACTCGAAGAGCGATGATCCCGGGGAGATTTCCCACTTCCAGGCTCTAACCGCGGCGGTTTCAGGGACGGTTGGACTTGGAAACATCGCGGGAGTTGCAATCGCCATCAGTGTTGGTGGTCCGGGAGCAGCGTTTTGGATGGTGGTGATGGGGCTCTGCGGGATGACCAGTAAATTCGCCGAGTGCACACTCGGGGTGAAATACCGGCAGATCGACAAGCATGGGAAAGTCCACGGTGGCCCGATGATGTATCTCACCCGAGGCTTCGCTGAGCGCGGCATGGGGCCTTTGGGCAAGACGCTGGCGGTGTTCTTCGGGATCTGCTGCGTCGGAGCCTCCTTCGGGGGCGGAAACATGTTCCAGGTCAATCAGGCGACTTCGCAGCTGGTGAATGTCACTGGTGGAAAGGAAAGCTTCTTCGCCGACAAACAGTGGCTCTTCGGTCTGATCGTGGCGCTGATCGTGGCAGCGGTGATCATCGGTGGCATCAGCCGGATCGGGAAAATTACGGCCAAGCTCGTTCCGGGAATGACGGTGATCTACGTGATCGGTTGTTTCATTGTGCTCGGAGCCCACCTCGACAAGATCGGTCCAACCTTCGGTCTGATTTTTGAAGGCGCATTCAATGGCGAGGCCCTGGCTGGTGGTCTGATTGGGACCTTCCTTCAAGGTGTGAGGCGCGCTGCTTTCTCCAACGAAGCGGGTATCGGTTCGGCACCGATTGCTCATGCGGCGGTGAAGACGCGCTATGCGGCGAGCGAGGGACTGGTGGCTCTGTTGGAGCCCTTTATTGATACGGTGGTGATCTGCACAATGACCGCGCTGGTGGTGATCGTCACCGGGGACTACATGCACAAGGGGGTCGATGGCATCACGATCACTTCCGATTCCTTTGCTTCAGTCGTGCCGTGGTTCTCCTACATCCTGTCGATCGCGGTGATTCTCTTCGCTCTCTCGACCCTGATTTCGTGGTCCTACTACGGTTTGCAGGCGTGGAAGTTTCTCTTCGGCAAGTCGCACATTTCGGACCTGTGTTTCAAGAGCCTGTTCTGTCTGGTGATCATTCTTGGGGCGGCGATGTCGCCCGGCAAGGTGATCGATTTCTCGGATGCGATGCTTTTCAGCATGTCCTTCGCCAACTTGATCGGGGTCTATCTGCTGCTTCCGGTGGTGAGCAGGGAGTTGAAGAAGTTCCAGTTGTTCACGAAGCGGGTGGATGCGGGCGAGTCGATCGAAATGGCCGATGAGCACGTGAAGTCGAATCTACCCGAGCGCCAGGCTTGATCGGAGCCTCGCTTGCTTCATCGTAGGCGCATGGCTCGCGAGTACAAACTGAATCGTCGGGATAGCGCTCCCTCATCGGGGATCGATTACCGGGCGGAGCTCAATGACGAGCAGTATGGGGCGGTGACTTCACCTCCGGGGCCGACGCTTGTGATCGCGGGTGCGGGCTCGGGGAAAACCAGGACGCTGACCTACCGGGTGGCTTGGCTTTTGGATCAGGGGGTGGATGCGAGGCACATCTTGCTGCTGACTTTCACGAACAAGGCGGCGCGGGAAATGACCGAGCGGGTGAGGTCGCTGGTGCCGCATGATGTGTCGGCGCTCTGGAGCGGGACCTTTCACTCGATCGGAAATCGGATCCTTCGGCGGCATGCGGAGGATCTGGGGTTCACGAAGGCGTTCTCGATTCTGGATCGCGACGATCAGAAGTCGCTGATGGGCTCGGTGGTCGCGGGGATTGAGATCGATACGACGTCGCGTCGTTTTCCGAAGGCGGACGTGCTGGCGTCGATGTTCAGTTTGGTGGAAAATACCGGGGAGTCGCTGGAGGAGGTGATCGCGCATCGCTATCCGTATTTCGACGACTGGCAGGAGGAGATCGCGAAAGTTCAGAAGGGCTACGTGAAGCGGAAGCTGGATACAAATTCGATGGATTTCGATGATCTGTTGGTTTTGACGCTACGGCTGCTGAAGGAGAACGAGGATCTGCTGGCGCTCTATCAGAAACGCTTCCGGCATATTCTCGTGGACGAGTATCAGGATACGAACTCGGTGCAGACGGAGTTGATCGATTTGCTGGCGGCGGGTGGTTCGAGTGTGATGGCGGTGGGGGATGATGCTCAATCGATCTATTCGTGGCGTGGTGCGGACATGGGAAATATCCTTTCGTTTCCGAAGCGGCACGAGGGCTGCAAGGTTTTCAAGATCGAGACGAACTACCGCAGTGTGCCGGAGATTCTCGAGCTCTCGAATGCGGCGATCAAAGCGAACGTGGAACGCTTCGATAAGAACCTTCGATCATCGCGGGAGACGCTCGGGGTGAAGCCGGCGCTGGTGCCTTTGGAGGATCCGTCGCTGCAGTCTCAGTTCATTTCGCAGCGGATTCTGGAACTGAGGGATGAGGGGATTGAGTTAGAGGAAATGGCAGTGCTTTACCGGGCGCATTTCCAGTCGCTGGAAGTGCAGATGGAGCTGACATCGCGCGGGATTCCGTTTGCGATCACGAGTGGCTTGCGATTTTTCGAGCAGGCGCACATCAAGGACATCGCGGCGTTTTTGAGGTTTGCGACAAACCGTCGGGACGAAACGAGCTTCAAGCGGATCGTGCTGCTGCTGCCGGGGATCGGCGCCAAGGGCGCGGACAAGATGTGGGCGCAATGGCTGAAGACCGGCTGGGCGGTGAAGGAGGAGACGCCGCCTTGGTCAGAGGTTTTGGCGGCTTTCAAACCACCGAAGAAGGCAGAGCTTCATTGGAAGCAGTTGGGGTATATTTTCGATGAGCTGACGCCCAACGGGGAGTATGCGAAGCCTTCGGACATGGTTTATAGCGTGCTGGAGGGAATGTATGATGACTACCTCTGTGCGAGTTATGATAATGCGGAGAATCGTCGGAATGACATCGAGCAGTTGATGAGCTATGGCATGAACTTTGATGACGTGCTGGATTTTCTGGCGCAGCTTTCCTTGCTGAGTTCGGCGGATGGTGAACCGACGGGTGACAAGTCGGAGCGCGATGATGAGAAGGTGACGCTTTCCTCGATCCATCAGGCGAAAGGTCTGGAGTGGAAGGTGGTGTTCGTGATCTGGCTGGCGGACGGGCAGTTTCCGAATGGCCGGATCATCGAAGCAGAGGATGATGCGATGATGGAGGAAGAGCGGCGGCTGTTCTACGTTGCCATCACGCGGGCGAAGGATGAGCTTTATATGAGCTACCCGCTGATCAATCCGAAGAGCTACACGGGCGATGTGATTCAGCGGCCTTCGAGGTTTTTGGATAATTTTCCGAGGGAGCTTGTGGAGGAGTGGCGGGTCGGACCTTCGTGGGAGCACGACGGGGTGGACGAGCCGTTTTGAGCGGGAGACTCCCTATTTGTATAATGAGAAGGTAGCCATCTACGTGGATAGAGTCGGCTTGGTTGTGGCGTAGAAGGTGATATGACGAAACCAATGCAAGTGATGCTGGGGATCGGGTTGTTGCTGGCTCTTCCGGCCTGGGCGGAGTTTGAGGCCGTTGATCGGGATGGGCGAATCGAAATCCGCGATGGCGAAAAGCTGGTCTTTGGCTGGCAGGTCGCGCCGTTAGATAACCCGAAGGGTGGTGAGGTTTTTGCGGCTAGCGCCTTCATTCATCCGCTGTGCACACCATCGGGATTTGAGCTGACCAGCATTCAGCCGGATGATCACTTGCATCACCTTGGTCTGTGGTGGCCATGGAAGATGCTCACGGTCGACGGCAAGAAACACATCACTTGGGAGATGCAAGAAAAGCAGGGGCAGCATGTGGCAGTGGCTGCGAAGGTCGTCGAGAAGTCAGCCGACGAGGTGCTGATCGAGGCGACGAATCGCTCGCTGATCGGTGAGGCTGGAGTTGATCGCCGACCGGTCCTCGATGAGCAGGTGCGCCTGCGATTTTTCCGAATCGGCAAGGATGCCTATGGACTCGATATCCACATCACCCAACAACCGGTAAGAGGCATCGACGTCACGGTGACTCGATACCACTACAGTGGGTTGTCATGGCGCGGTGCCAGCGAATGGACCAAGGAAAACAGTGTGATGCTCACCAGTGCTGGGCTCGATCGCGACCATGCCAATGGTAACCCGGCGAACTGGGTGACGGTTGAAGGCACCACTCCTCGGGGTCGTGCGACGATGTTGATGATGAGCGCCGCAGCGAAGGATGACGGCCGTGCCGAGCGACTGCGGGTCTGGGATTCCAAGATGCATGGCGGCGCGCCCTTCGTGAACTTCAACCCGGTGATGGGCGACTCGATCGCATTGAAGCCCGAGCATAAGGAGGTCAGCGATCGACATTACCGCCTGGTGATTGCCGACCGTTCGATTGCTGCGGACGAGGTAGACCGTCTATGGGGTGAATGGGGTGGGCGGTGATTTCCAGGTCATGCCAACGACCCGTATTTCCCCGCATGCTTCCTGCGATAGGCCACTGGCGTCATTCCGAAGTGCTTCTTGAATAGGCGAGCGACATTGGTGTCTGATTCGTAGCTCATGGCGTAGGCGATCTCGGACACCGTTAGGTTGGTCTCCAGCAATAGGCGCGCGAAGTTTTCCAGCCGACGATCTCGGATGTAGGCAAAAATGCTTTTACCGGTGGATTGGCGGAAGCGGTCGTAGAGACGGCGACGCGACAGGCTGACTTCGCGCACGACATCGCCGACTTCGATCGGGGTGTTGACCCGCTCACGAATGAAGGAGATCGCTTTGGACACCTCGGGGTCGCGGGTCTCGGCGGCGTCGGTTGATGGCCGGGCTACCACACCAAGTGGCTCGATGACGATGTCGGACGGGTCGCTGCGGGCACCAGATCCACCATCGAGAAATCCGGCCAGGTGACCGGCGGCATCGTAACCTCCACGCCGGATGTTGAGTCGGACACTGCTTTGCGAGACCCGGGCCAATTCACAAATCGACTCGTCATCGCCCACCCCGATGAGAGCGACGTCATCGGGGACACGCAGACCGGCGGTCATGCAGGCCTCCTGGACCTGCAGGGTGAAGTCATCGGTGCAGCAGAACAAGCCGACCGGCTTGGATAAGGCCTGTAACCAATCCACCAGTCGCTGGTGACTCGCGTGCCACCCGAAAAATTCTTGGCCGCTCTCGCTGTCGAAGACTTGGGCCCGGTAACCGTGGCCGTCGAGTCGCTCGCAGAATCCCTGACCGCGCAGGCGGGACCAGAAGAAGGACCTCACCCCGCAGTAGCCAAAGTGACGAAAGCCTGCCTCATGCAAGTGGTCGGCGGCTCGGCGCCCGACCTCGGTGTCGTGGACCACGATGTTGGGCAGGCCATCCCGCCGCTCCGTCGTCGGGCTGTAAATGGTCGGCAGGGGAGTATTGAGGATTTCATCGTAGCGGTGGGGTGAACTCTCACGCAGGATCAGGGCGTCTGGTTGCCAGCGACGAATCAGATCGGCGGGATCCACCTCTTCTTCGGAAAGGTAAGACACGCTGCGATAGAATTGCCATGGGCCGTGCAGATTGGCGTAGTCAGAAATGCCACGCAGTAATTCGCGTTCGTAGTGCCGCACCCCTTGGATGAAGAGGGCAATGCTGGGGACCTTCTGATGGCTGGGTTTCATCGGCGTTCGGCGGTCCATTCGGGTCGATCACCCATTGCACGTATCGAAGATATTTTTGCACTTGGTGAGGTTGCGGTCAATGCAAGTAATTGCTAGTATAGGGCAAGTAACAACGAGTAACAACACATGGGAAAAATTGGAATCGGTCTGAATCTGGAAGCGGTGCGCACTTCTCACAAGAACTTCGAATGGGGCGTGGGGTTTGCCGCAGACCTTGGCTACGAATACATTGAGCCGATGGTGCACTGGGGTCGTGAACTGCTGAGTGAGGCCCGCTACTTCCACAGTGTCTCGATGCTCGACGACCCATTCCGCATCAAGGACTGCGTGGAGAAGCATGGTCTCAAGCTCTCTGCATTCTCCTCGCACAGCCAAGCGTCCAAGCCTGAGATCGCCGTCGAGTATCTCAAGCAGGCCGCCCGCTTCGCCAAGGAGGCCGGAGCTCCCATCATCAACACCCACGAGGGCCACAAGCAGCCCTGGACCACCGCCGAAGAGGACTTCGTGCTGATCAAGTATTCGCTGACCGAGGCCCTCAAAGTCTGCGAGCGCCGCGGCATCAAGATTGGTTTCGAGATGCATCAGACCTACTCCCTCGACCCAGACATGTACGACAAGTGCCTGAACCTGGTGGATTCCCCCAACCTCGGCGCGAACTATGACACCGGTAACGCTCACCTCGGTGGCTACGATGCCGTCGAATGGTTCGACCGGGTCAAGGACCGTGTGATCCATGTCCACGCCAAGGATATTTCCATGGAGCAGTCCGATGCCGAACGTGGCAAGGTGATGGGCACGGCCGTAGGCTGTGCCTGCGGTGATGGCGTGGTCGATTACCCCGCGATCTTCGAACTTTGTCGAGATTTGCCCCAAGACATCGTATTCAGTGTGGAATGCGAAACCCTTGAACAGGCCGAACGTAGCGTCAAATACCTCAAGGAAATCCGGGGGTAGTTGGCGTGTCGCCGCAGAGCAGTATAACCAAGAACGAAAACCCAAAAAGGCGGTGTTGCCGCCCGAAGCCCATGAAACGCCGACATTTCCTCATCAATTCACTGAGCGCCGGGACGGCTCTCACCATCCTGCCCTCTCGCCTGTGGGCGGGTACCCGCAAAAACGAAACCTTGCAACTCGCCCAAGTCGGCTGCGGCCGGATGGGGCGTGGCGACATGACCAACGCGATGGGAAGTGGCTGGAACGATGCCCTCAACGCCAGGGTTGTCGCCTGCTGTGATGTCGATTCAGCACGCGCTGCCTCGGCTGCCCTGGAGGTGGAAAAATTCTATCGAGGCAAGGGCGAGGACAAGGTGGACGTCAAGGTCTACAGCGACTACCGCGAACTGCTGCAGCGCGACGACATTGACGGACTGATCATCTCCACACCGGAGAACTGGCACGCCTTGGTCGGGATCGCAGCCGCCAACGCCGGCAAGCACATGTACATCCAGAAGCCCCTGACCTATTCAATTCCCGAAGGCCAGGCTCTGGTCAAGGCGGTGCGCGCCAACAAGGTGGTGCTCCAAACCGGATCGCAACAACGCTCCAGCGTCTACTTCCGGCAAGTCGTGACCATCATCCGCAACGAGTGGCTGGGCAAGCTGAGCAAGATCGAGGTGGAGATTCCCACTGACAGTGGGCGTGCCGATGGGGCCCCGACCGAAGCGCCCACCAACCTCAACTACGACATGTGGCTGGGACCTTGTCCCGAGGTCCCTTATATCGAGTCGCGGGTGCATCCGCAGAAAGGCTTTGGCCGTCCGGGCTGGTTACAGGTCGAGCGCTACTGCCTCGGCATGATCACCGGTTGGGGTTCGCACATGTATGACATCGCCCAATGGGCGATGGCGACCGACCACGACAGCGGTCCGGTGGAAATCCAGGCCAAGGGCGAATTTCCTGACCGCGGCCTTTTCAATGTGCACGTCGGCTATCAGGGCGACGCCGTCTATGGCAACGGTGTGGTAATGACCTCGCGCAATGGCAATCCGGGCGTAAAGTTCATCACCGAAGAAGGTTGGGCCTATTGCTCGCGTGGTAAGATGGACTGCAGCAACAAGGACTTGCTACGTCGGAAACCTGGAGTCGATGAGACCACGCTCTACACCTCCACGAACCACATGGATGACTTTCTGAGTGCGGCTCGCAAGGGAAGTGATCCGATCTGCCCGGTCGAAGTGGGCCACCGCTCCAACTCGGTCTGCGTGCTGCACCACCTGTCGATGAAACTCGATGGCCGCAAGTTGAAATGGGATCCGACCAAAGAGATGGTCGTCGGCGACGATGAAGCCAATGCCCGGCTTCAGGTTCCGATGCGGGAACCCTATGTCCTGTAGGAATTCATGAGCGACACGGGCGATGACATCCAGAGCCCATATTCGTCATTTCTAACTTAGAACTGGGTATCCGGCATCACGAGCTTCGTGGCCGATGAGCGATATCTTGCAATTTTTTAGATCATCGGACGTAGTAGCGGCATGCATCCGTCACGTCGCCAATTTCTCAAAACCACTGCGGCATCCACGATGGCTGCGGCTTTGCCCGCCCGCTGGGTGAATGCGGCTGAACGCAAGCCGGGAAGTGTGATCAAGCACCGATTTGCGATCGCCTCGGACTTGCACTACGGGCAACGCAAGACGCCATTTGATGAGATGGCGGCGGAGTTGGTGGGCTGGATCAATAAGGAAAAACAGAGCAAGGGGCTTGATGCGGTGTTCCTCAACGGTGACTTGAGCAACGACTCATCCGCCGCCCTGCTCGCCCTGCGCGACAAGCATTTATCAAAACTGGAAGTGCCCTATTACGCGATCAAGGGCAACCACGACTTTGTCGACGGCAAGCCGGGCTCGCCAACGGAATCTTGGGAAAAGCTTTGGGGTTACCCGTCGAACCACGCGCTCAAGATTGGCGAGTTTGTCTTTGTTCTGGCGGACACGACCGCACCGGCGAAATCGAACATCTACCTCGCGGCTGATTTGGAATGGCTCAAGAGCCAGTGCGATGCTCACCGCAAGGCTCCAGCGATTTTTGCCATGATCCACATCCAGCAACGGAAGCATGGCGTCGATGGCTGGCCTCAACACGGCGTGCATGATGACGCTGAAGTTCCCAAAGCTGAGGAGGTGATGAAGTTGCTGGAATCGACGCCGAACGTTCGAGCGGTGTTTCACGGTCACAATCACCTTGAGACAGGGGTCTACATTTCCGGCGAGCGCCGCTACTTCTTTGACAGCCACGCCGGCGGTAGTTGGGGGGCGAAGCGAGGATACCGCATCGTCGAGATTTACGACGACCACAGCATGGTGACCTATCAGGTGAACGCTGAGGATGACCAAGTCGCCAATCGGGATGGATTGCCAGGTTAGGCAGCTTCGCCAGTTGCCGGGGCTTCGAGGATGCCTTTGGCTTTGGGCCAGGCTTTGGCGGCCTCGATGAGGATCCAGGCTTCGAGGGCGAGGGTGGCGATGCCGATGGTGGCGAGGAGGTAGTTGGGGTTGTCGCCGGTGAGCCAGGCGCCTTTGCCGATGAAGACCTGCATGATCATCGCGCTGGCGGGAAGGATGAGCATGAAAATCGCGGGGATCGCGACGAACCAGATGGGGAGGCCGCGCCGCCACATCCAGAAGAGGATGACGAGGAATGCGATGCCGCCTAAGAGTTGGTTGGTGGCACCGAAGAGAGGCCATAGCAGCAGGCCTCCGGTTCCGAGGTCCTTACCGGGTGCTCCGGGAAGCGCGGCAATGACCCCGGCGACGATGATCGCGAAGATGGTGGCGGCGTGCTTGTTGGTCAGCGGTTTGATGCCGGTGGCGGCACCCAGTTCCTGGGTGACGTAGCGTTGTAGACGGCAGGCGCTGTCGAGGGTGGTGGCGGCGAAGGAGGCGACGAAGACGCCCATCAGGGCGACGGCGAACTTGGCGGGAAGGCCGAGCGCCTGAATGAAGTTGCCGGAGCCATCGACAAAGGCGCCGACTTTGGCAGCGAGGCCGCCGGCACTGGCCCAGGTGGCGTAGCGGGCGTGGTAGGCATCGGCACCTGTGAGGATCTTGCCGGTCTTTTCTCCATCGATGATCTCTGGAATGCCGAGGCCGAGACCGGCGACACAAGCGAGAATGACGAGCACGGCGAGGAAGCCTTCGGTAAGCATCGAGCCGTAGCCGACGAACTGGGCATCGGCCTCGGACTTGAGCTGCTTCGAGGAGGTCCCTGAGGAAACGAGGCAGTGGAAGCCGGAGATGGCTCCGCAGGCGATGGTGACGAAGAGGAAGGGAAAGATCATCGGGGCACCGGCGGGAGCGTTTTCTCCGAGACGGAAGGGTTCGGCGACGATTTCGAGAGCGACTTTGTCCTCACCACTGCCGAATCCGAATAGTCCTGCAATAACGAGGCCGAGGACGACGAGCGCTAGGGCGGAAAGGAGCTGGAGGGAGTTGATGTAGTCGCGCGGCTGGAGCAGTACCCAGACCGGAAGGACGGAGGCGACATACGAGTATACGAGTAGAACGATGCACCAGATGAGGATCGACCATTTGGCGAGTGCGGCGTTGAAGGCGTGGAGTGGCCCCCAGTCGCCGAAGTGGACGCTGAGGTACATGATGCCGAGCGCAATGAGCGATGGGATGATGAGGTTGATGCCCTTGCGGTGGAGCCAGAGGCCGATGATGACGGCGATCGGGATCTGGATGAGGCAGGGGAAGATGGAGGTGGGGAACATCTTGAAGACGTTCGCGATGACGAGGCCGAAGATCGCAAGGACGATGGTCAGGGCGAGGAAGAGGATCGAGAGGAAGAGGATGCGGGCGCGGGGGGCGAGAACCCGTCCAGAGATGTCGCCGACGGTTTGGCCTCGATTTCTCATGGAAATAAGGAGCGAGCCGAAGTCGTGGACCGCACCGATGAAGATCGAGCCGAAGAGCACCCAGAGCAGCGCGGGGACCCAGCCCCAGATGACGGCGAGTGCCGGGCCGACGATCGGGCCGGTGCCGGCGATGGAGGTGAAGTGATGGCCGAAGACGACGCCTTTTGAAGTCGGGACAAAATCGCTGCCGTCTTCGAGTTCGATGGATGGGGGGACCCGGTCGGGATCGAGCTTGAAGATCTTCCGCGCGAGCCAGCGACCGTAGGTGTGGTAGGCGACGAGGTAGAGAACCAGCGAGCCGAGGGCGATGAAGAGGGTTTGCATGGGCTTGACTAGAAGTGAGTCAGGCCGATGCGGATGTCACGCTTCGAGTGGGGAAGCGTGGGTGATGCCGGAGAGGGCGGCTCGCAGCTTAGCGTCAGCGACTCGCTGAACGCCCTCCGACATGACCTTCATTCCGTAGAGAAAGACGCCGAGGGCACCCAGAACTTGAAGGAGGCTGAGGATGGTGGAAATCAGCGAAAAAGACGGCTCGGCGAAAGCAGCTAGCAGCGACATGGGAATGTAACGAAATCGTCACATAAGGGCCGATCGGGCCAGCAAAAACGACTTCTAACGGAAAATAGTCGGGCTTCTGGGGGCGGGGCCGAGTCGCTCAGGAGTGGTCAAGGTCTTGAGCAAGAGCTTCGAAGACGGGGGCGGGGACGTAGCGGCGCACGGTGTTCTGCCATCCCTCGGGGCCGATGAGGCTTTTGACCATGCTCGAGGAGACCTCGGCGATGTCGCGCGGCGGCATCAGGAAGGTGGTGGTGATTTGAGGGGCCAGGTCGGCGTTGATGTGGCGCATGACGCGTTCATACTCGTAGTCGTCCGGGGCGCGGATGCCGCGGAGGATGAACTGGGCGTCCCGATCGCGGGCGTAGTCGACAAGGTAGCGGTTGTCGAAGTGGGCGATGGTGAGTCTTTCGCAGGAGGGAACGGAGGAGCGGAGGAGTCTGAGGCGTTTCTCGACCGAGTAGGTGTAGCTTTTCGACGGATTGTTGCCGATGGCGACAATCAGGCGGTCGAAGAGCATGAGGCCCTGTTCGATCATCCAGAGGTGACCGTTGGTGGGAGGGTCGAAGGATCCGGCGTAGACCGCAGTGCGCATGGACTTGAATAAACTCTAAACTTTGAATTTTAAACCTCAAATGATGAGGCTTGGGAATCGGTTGAAGATGTAGGATGGGGGGATGCTAGATGGTGGATGGTGGGCGCATCTCCCATCTGGTTTCTTTCCTCGATTGATCCGCCTTGGGTGCGAGGAATCTGCCTTTTTTGGAGTTTCGAGTTTCGAATTTAAAGTTTTCAAAAAGTGGTCCCCTGATTGAGGTGGGCGATGTTTCCGAAGGCCAGGGCTTCGGAGAGGGTTTGGGAAAGGTAGGTCTTGGCTTGGTCGATGGCGGAGGCGAGCTTGTCGCCGTGGGCGAGGCGCGCGGTGATGGCGGCGGAAAGGGTGCAGCCGGTGCCGTGCGAGGCGGGGGTGTCGATGCGCGGGCTGCGGAACCAGGTGAGCTTGCCGTTTTCGCACAAAAGGTCGGCGCACTCGGGGGCGTCGAGGTGGCCGCCTTTTAAAAGGATGGCGGTGCTGAAGAAATCGGAGAGTTCCTGCGCGGCGATCTCGATGTTCGCTTCATCGCGAATCTTGCGGCCGAGGAGAACTTCGGCTTCGTCGAGGTTGGGAGTGATGAGGGTGGCTAGAGGCAGGAGGCGTCTGCGGTAGGCGTCGACGGCGTCCTTTTTGAGGAGGGAATCACCGGTGGAGGCGACCATGACGGGATCGACGACGAGCGGGATCTTAGGGTGTTGGGCGAGGAGCCCGCTGATGGCGATGACGTGGGTTTTGGAGAAAAGCATGCCGGTTTTGATGGCGGCGATCGGGTAGTGTTTAAGGAGGAGGTGGACCTGATCTTGGACGATGCTTGGAGGGACGGGATGGACGGAGATGACGACGTGCGGTGTCTCCGCGACGACGCAGGTGGCGGCGGTGAGGCCGTAGGTTTTGAAATGCTGGAAGGTTTTCAGGTCGGCTTGGAGTCCGGCACCTGCCGAGCAGTCGGATCCGGCGATGCTGAGCGTGATGGGGATCATGCGAGGAAGGTAAGGGAGAAATTTCTGCGGGAAACGACGAATTTGGGCTTTGGCATCTCGGCGCAGTTCGTTTCAATAGAGGGAATGGCCACCATCACCGAGCTCGAAGGGCTTTCCGTCGAAGTAGACGACGTGATCTACATGCCGAGTCTCGATGCTCCGGCTGAAAAGCCCCACCCCTTTGTTTATTTCATTTCGATCAAGAACAACTCGGGGCAGCGGGTGACGATTCAGGGGCGCAAGTGGGTGGTGAAGGAGGGCTCGGAAGTGACGGTGGTCGAGGGGGACGGCGTGGTGGGTCAGACTCCGGTGTTGGAACCGGGCGAGAATTTTTCCTACAACAGCTACCATGTCGTCGCGGCGGATGCGGTGGCGGAAGGCGCGTTTTTTGGGAAGACGGGATCCGGTGATTGGGTTTTCGCGAAGATCCCGGCGTTTGAACTTTGTGTGCCGGACTGGGTCTAACAGCCGGCGTCGGCTCCCGTGATGAGACGAGTCATCGGGACGTCGTGAGAGTCGGCGGGGAGACGCGGGACGACTTGTTCTTTGAAGGCAATGCCGAAGCGTGGGGCGTCGGGCTTCGCTTTGGTTAAAGCGCGATCATAGAATCCTTTTCCTCGGCCGAGACGGATGCCGAGTTCATCGAAGCCGAGTCCCGGGCAGAGGAAGAGGTCGATCTCCGAAATGGGGACGACGGGCAGACGGGCTGGCGGTTCGGCGATGCCGAAAAAGGAGCCAGTCTGAAGCTGGTCGGGATGATTGACTTGGTGAAAGGCCAATTCGTTGCCGACGATGCGTGGGAGCACCCAGCGGTGGGCGGGGAGTATGGTGATGAGATCGAGCAAATCGGGCTCGCCGGGAATGGCGGAGAACATGGAGATGCAGCGAGGTTGGTCTCCGCTGAGGTCTTTGGTCAGTTGCTTGCGAATACGGCTCGACTGGGTCTCACCATCATTGATCGCCACAAGCATCTTGCGCAACCAGCGTCGCCATTCGGCTTTTCCCGCGTTCGGACCCGGACTTGTCTCTTGCATTGCCACCTTTCGGGCCGGAGCATACTGGAAGTGATTGGTTTGTGGCAAGTGGTGCTTTTGATGCTGACTCTCGGGCTTTCTGCCGCAGAGGAGGGGAGTGCGTTTGCTTGGAAGGCACCGAATATCGGCTCGGGTTTGTTTAGCGACGACTTGGGAATGCTTGATCGCGAGAAGGAGGAGTATGCGACGAATCTGGCGGTTTATGCGTCCAACGCGGTCGCGAAGGCGAAGGCTTCGGCGGCCTCGCTTGAGCAAGCGAGACGATTGATCGCGCTGTCGATGCACCTCGCTCCGCGAAACAAGCGGGCCTTGGTTGCGGGTTATCAGCTCAGTCGCGGCATGCTGCCCGAAGTGCTGCCGAGCGAGTACAGCTCTGAGGTGCTGGCGAGATTACTTTTCACCCGTGGCCAAGTGCTCCGTCAACAAGGGGGCGATGAAAATCTGCTGCTTTCACGGGTCTTCACTGAGCTGGCGGCAGAGATGGATCCGAGAAACGAGGATGCGGTGTATGCGAGCGAACTGCAGCGGCTCGATCATGGGAAAGTGGACTGGGCGGACTTGATGGATGTGAAGGCGGGGCCGGCGGTGAGCAGGCCGGGTGGGTCTTGATTTCAGGCATCGCTTCATCACTGGTTCTCGATACAAGGCCCGTTATCGGAGCAAGGTCTGGCTTCGAGCCGCCGTGGATTCCCGATTCAGCAGTCGGGAACAAGGCTTGGCTGATGGCTCCAATCGGAGGGTCGAACGAATCCATCTTCAAGTCGCTCGCCTCTTCCATGAACCCCATAACGCGAACCCTGACTGGGGCGAATTTTGGGGCAGCGCCGACTACTACCTTCACCACCGAAAAGGGACGCTTGCCAGTGCGGGCGCGGCCACTAGTCTCCGCGGCCACGGTTCATGAAAATCTGGCTCGACGGAAAATTGGTAGAGGAGTCCGAGGCAAAGCTCTCGGTGTTTGATCACGGCATCCTCTATGGTGATGGTGTTTTTGAAGGGATTCGTTTTTACAATCGGCGAATCTTCCGTCTCGAAGAGCACATCGAGAGACTTTTCGACTCCGCGAAGGCGATCGTGTTGAACCTCCCGTGGACGAAAGAAGAAGTCTGCCAGTACACGATCGACACGGTCCGAGCGAATGGTCTGGACGATGGCTACATCCGTCTCGTGATCACGCGCGGTGCGGGTGGGCTTGGTTTGAGTCCTTACCTTTGCGAAACGCCGAGCATGTTCATCATTGCCTCGACGATCAAACTCTACCCGCAGGAGCACTACGACAATGGTCTGACACTCATCACTTGCGCGACACGCCGGCCGGCACCCGCTGCGCTGATGCCGCAGGTGAAGTCGCTCAACTACCTGAACAATGTGATGGCCAAGGTGGAGGCGATTCAGGCGGGGGCGCTGGAAGGGGTGATGCTCAATGAGCAGGGCAACGTGGCCGAATGCACCGGCGACAACATTTTCCTGATCAAGGATGGAAAACTGACCACGCCGCTGGTTTCTGATGGGGCGCTTGATGGGATTACGCGTCGGGTGATTCTCGAGCTGGCGGACCAGCTCGGGGTGCCGGTGGTGGAGCGCACCATGAATCGCTACGATATTTTCACGGCGGACGAGTGTTTCCTGACCGGCACCGCCGCGGAAGTGATCCCGGTGAAGAGTCTCGATCGGCGGGAAATCGGCGACGGCAAGCCGGGCGAGGTCACTCAGCGCTTCATTTTGGCCTTCCGCGCGCTTGCGGGTAGCACCGGGACGTCGATTGATTGAGAATTTCGCGATTCCGAAAGGTTTTCGTTTCGCAATCCGGGGGAAGGCTCTTAGGTTGTCTTTAGGCAATGGACTGCGACAACTGCGGCAAACCGGCGAAGGTTCACCTCACCCAACTCGTGGGTGGGAAAGTGAAGAAAGTCGCCCTGTGCAATGAATGCGCCCAAACCAAGGGCGTGACGGATCCGACTGGCTTCGCGCTGGCGGATATGCTGCTGGGAGGGGCGGCCACTTCGAGTGGAGCCGTGCCGACCTTGGCACCGACCCCGAGTGGAGGGGCGGCGCGGAGTTGTCCGCAATGTGGATTCACCATGGCGGATCTGAAAAAGGTGCGGCGATTTGGGTGCGGAGTCTGCTACCAGACTTTCCGCGAAGAAGTGAATCAGATGATCCGAGGCATGCACAAAGGACCAACCCATTGCGGCAAGGTCCCGGAAGGTTTGATGGCAATGCATCAGCGGAATCAACGTCTTGACGAACTTCGTTCGCGGCTTGATCAGGCGGTGACCACCGAGAATTACGAAGAGGCCGCAGGTTTGCGCGATGAAATCCGTCAGTTGGAAGAAAAGGTAGCTGAAACCGATTGAGGCCATGATGCGATTTACCACCTTGATCAAGTATCCGGCTGATTGGATGACCGGCGAGGGCGCTGATAATGCAGTCGTGCTCACGTCGCGCATTCGATTGGCTCGAAATCTTGCTGGTATTCCTTTTCCCGGATGGGCGAAAAAAAATCAGCGGGCAGAGGCTTTGGAGCAAATGCGCCCGGCGGTTGAGAGTCTCGACTGCATGAAGGACCCTTTCTCCCAGGAGCTTGATTCGTTGAGCTCCGTTCAGAAGCAGGTGATGGTTGAGCGTCACCTGATCAGTCGCGAGCATGCGGCGCGTGGCGAGGGTAGTGCGGCAGTAATCGAGCGACGCCAGTCGATCGCGATCATGATCAACGAAGAGGATCACCTGCGCATGCAGTCGATCCGGCCGGGTCTTGAGCTGAGTACGGCCTACGAAGCATTGGCGGAGGTCGATGACCAACTGGCGGGTCAGCTCGAGTATGCCTTCGATGCGGATCTCGGATACCTGACCACCTGCCCGACGAATCTCGGCACGGGAATGCGTGGCTCGGCGATGCTCCATCTGCCGGCGCTCGTTCTCAGCGATCAAATCGGCCAAGTGCTGCAGGCGGTGAACAAGATTGGTCTCGCCGTGCGTGGAATCTTTGGCGAAGGCACCGAGTCGCTTGGGAATCTTTTTCAAATCTCGAATCAGTCGACGCTTGGTGAGAGTGAAGAGACGATCTTGAGGCGTTTGGAGAGAGTTATTGCCCAAGTGGCGACCCACGAACGCAATGCGCGAGGGAAACTAGTGGAAGACGACCCGGATATGGTTTGCGACAAGATCGGCCGTGCCTACGGTGTGTTGCGCCACGCGTGGATCATCGATTCGAAAGAAGCCCTGAATCACTTGTCGCTGCTACGACTCGGGGGAGATTTGGGGATTTTTTCCCATGACACGGTGCGCTTGTGCGACGAGCTTTTGATGGAGATTCAACCAGCGCACCTTCAGATGCACAGCGGACGAAAGCTTGCGCCTGAAGAACGCGACACGATTCGGGCTGAAATCGTCCGCTCCCGGTTGCAATCACTCGAAGCCCCTGATATTCGTTCCATCAACAAGACTGGAGGAGACGATGACTCCTCTCCCGACCTCGGAATCGCATGAATAATTTCACTCCAAGAGCCCAACAAGTTCTCGCCCTTGCCCGCAAGGAGGCGGATCGCTTCAACCACAGTTACGTCGGCACCGAGCATCTTTTGCTTGGTCTGATCAAGCTTGGACAAGGCGTTGCTGTGAACGTGCTGGAACGAATGGGCCTGGATTTGGAGACCGTCCGGATGGAGGTCGAGAAAGAGGTCGGTACTGGCACGGGTCAGAAAGTTTCGGGAAGCATTCCCTACACGCCGCGCGTGAAAAAGGTGCTGGCCCTCGCCAAAAAGGAAGCCAAGGCGCTCAACCACAGCTATGTTGGGACGGAGCATATCCTACTCGGTCTTCTTCGCGAAGGGGAAGGTGTGGCCGCACGGGTGCTGCGTCGTATGGAGGTCGATATCCAGCGCACCCGCAATGAGATCCTTGCCGAAATTGATCCGAACTTCAGTCCTGAAGATGATGATGACGACGATGATGACGACGACTTGGGAGTCTTCGAGGATGAAGGTCACGGGGCCGAAGTGGGAGGCGAATCGGAAGGCAAGACCAAGACGCCAGCCTTGCGTGCTTTCGGGCGCGATCTGACGAAGCTGGCGAAGGATGATGGACTTGATCCGGTCATCGGACGTGAGTCGGAAATCGAGCGTGTGATTCAGATTCTCTGCCGCCGGACCAAGAACAACCCGGTCCTGATTGGTGAAGCGGGCGTCGGTAAAACGGCGATTGTCGAAGGCCTCGCCCAAGAGATCGCCAGTGGCAATGTGCCGGAGCTTTTGCGCGATAAGAAGGTGATCACCCTCGACCTCGCACTGATGGTCGCGGGCACCAAGTACCGGGGTCAATTCGAAGAGCGGATCAAAGCGGTGATGGACGAAATCAAGAAGGTGAAAAACGTGATTCTCTTCATCGATGAACTGCACACCATCGTGGGGGCGGGTTCCGCTGAAGGGGCGATGGATGCTTCAAATATCATCAAGCCAGCGCTTTCACGTTCCGAACTTCAGGTGGTCGGTGCGACGACTCTTAACGAGTATCGTAAATACATCGAGAAGGATGCCGCCCTTGAGCGTCGATTCCAGCAGGTGAAGGTCGAGGAACCCTCGATCGATGATGCGATTGAAATTTTGAAAGGTCTGCAAGGCAAGTATGAGACCCACCACAAGGCGAAGTTCTCACCGGACGCCATTGAGGCCTCGGTTCGTCTGACCTCGCGCTACCTCACGGGGCGCTATCTTCCAGACAAGGCGATTGATGTGCTCGACGAAGCCGGCGCTCGTGCTCGCATTGGTCAGATGACACGTCCGCCGTCGATCAAAGAGCTTGAAGCCAGTATCGAGACCATCAATCACGACAAGATTGCTGCAATTGGTGAACAGGATTTCGAAAAGGCCGCGGCTCTCCGCGACCAAGAGAAAAACGCCAAGAAGGAACTGGAGAATACTCTTCATCAGTGGCGTGCAAATTCTGAAGAGACGATTGTCGATGTCGGTGAAGAGGACATCATGGGGGTCGTTTCGAAGTGGACCGGCGTGCCACTCCAGAGGATGGAGCAGAAGGAAGCTGCCAAACTCCTGAAAATGGAGTCCGAGCTTCAGAGTCGAGTGATCGGCCAGAACGAAGCGGTGACGGCGATTTCCAAAGCGTTGCGTCGTTCGCGTGCCGACCTCAAGGATCCACGTCGTCCGATTGGTTCTTTCCTTTTCCTTGGCCCAACGGGTGTGGGTAAAACTTACCTCGCGCGCAATCTTGCCGAGTTCATGTTCGGTGATCCGGAAGCGCTGATCCAGATCGACATGTCGGAATATATGGAGAAGTTCACTTCGAGCCGTTTGATCGGTTCACCTCCGGGCTATGTCGGGCACGAAGAGGGTGGGCAGCTTTCGGAAGCGGTCCGACGTCGTCCGTACTCGGTCGTGCTTTTCGATGAAATCGAGAAGGCTCACCCGGATGTCATGAACCTATTGCTTCAGATTCTTGAAGAAGGTATGGTAACCGATTCGCTCGGCCGCAAAATCGACTTCCGGAACACGATCATCATCATGACTTCGAATGTAGGAGCCTCGACGATCAAGCGTCAGACCGCGCTCGGTTTCGGTGCAATGACCGCAGATGAGTCGGACTTCGAGGGAATGAAGGAGAAGATTCTCGAGGAGTCGAAACGCTACTACAAACCGGAGTTCCTGAACCGGCTCGATGAGTTGGTGGTCTTCCACATGCTCGAGAAAAAGGATCTCAATCAGATTGTGGATCTCGAGATCAACAAGCTTCTCAAGCGCCTTCGTGAAAAGGAAATTACTCTCGATCTCGAAGCTAGTGCCCGCGATCTGCTGGTGACCAAGGGCTACGATCCGAACTACGGGGCGCGTCCGATGCGTCGCGCGGTCGAACGCTATCTTGAAGATCCGCTCGCGGAAGCCCTGTTGAGAGGCGATGTGAAGAACGGAGATTCAGCCAAGGTGATCTGCCCGGAAGGAAAGGAAGAGCTGGTGTTCGAGTTGATCGCCGACAAGCCCGAGACGGATGAAGCCGAGGCCGACGAGGCAAAGGTCTGATGGCTGCCGTGTCTGACATACGCTGATGGACGGGAGTTCGAATCATTCACCGCATCCTAGCGGTCATCCCCAGCTGAAGAGGGCGTTCAGTACTCTTTTAGCTGGGGTCGTATCGGCCTTGCCAGTGATGCTGACCGTGTGGCTGCTTGTTGTCCTTTATCGGATCCTTCGGAATGCGGGAGACAACATCATCGACGGATTATTCCGCCTGATCAACTTTGCCCGCGGGGTGAAGCATGGGTCAGTGGAAGCCTGGGCTTTTGAGTTTCCGGGTGCGGAATTGATTCAAGCCTTGCTGCCGGTGCTGATTGTTTTCGGGGTGGGATTTGCGGTCACCAACAAGCCCGGCAGACGTGCCTTGGCTTGGGTTGAGGGACGCATCGACCGCCTGCCCATTCTGGGTTTTGTCTACTCATCCATTCGGCAATTGGTTGATGCCTTGAAGGGCCTTGGTGGCGACCGAAAGTTCAAGGGAGTGGCCTACATCGAATATCCGAGCCCGGGGTGTCGTTTGTTAGGTTTTGTGACAGCCAACTATCACGATGTGCAGACGGGTAAGGATGTAACAGCCGTCTTCATGCCGACATCTCCGAATCCGCTTACCGGATTCGTGGTGATTGTGGATGATGAAAAGGTCACCAAGTGCAACATGACTCTTGAGGAAGCGAGTAAGTTGATCATTTCCGCAGGCTTGGTTTCACCGATGACGGTCGGGGAGCAGGTGGTCGGTGGGGATTGAGGATTGGATGGTGGGCGCGGGGCTGCGGCGCGGTTCACCGATCGTTCGGCGAAAAGCAGAACCTGCCCTCCTGATTGTCGGTAACCATCATCGCAAGTAACTTGCCCATCGATCTTAGCGAGAAAGCCAGATCATTCCCATGACATCTCGAGTTCAACGCCCTAGGTGCCCTGAAACAAAGCAAACTTTCAACTTGCAGCAGAGGGGGAGAGTGGATATTCGACCGCGCCCTTAATTCGGCAGTCGATGTAAGAAAGGCAGCCGACGCGACGTTTCCGAAAACCCAATCCGATGGCTGCGAAAAAAAAGACCCCAAAGAAGACCGCTTCCAAGAGCACTGCCAAGAAGGCAGTGAAAAAACTGGTGAAGAAGTCTGCTAAACCCGCTGCCGAGAAAGTCGCGAAAAAGGCGACCAAGAAAGCAATGGAGAAGACCGCTCCGGCGAAAAAGGCCCCTCAAAAGGCAGCTCCGGCCAAGAAAGCCGCTCCAGTGGCTAAGGAACCCAAGAAGGCATCCCCGCTAGCGAAGCCCGCCCCAAAACATGCTGCGCTGAAGACAAACGAATCTGTGAAGAAAACTACTCCATCAAAGAAAGAAGCGACCGCCAAATCAGCGGATCCAGCAAAGCCACCAACTCCAGTCAAATTAACCGCTTTCGCCGTCAAGCAGCGCCAGCGTCTCCTTGATCTGCGCGATGAACTGGTCGACGCCATGTCTGGCGTGGCTGGTGAAATCAAGGATGCGGCAATGGGCAGCGACGCCTCAGGCAGCGGAATGCATCAGGGTGATGCTGGCAGCGACGCCTATGACCGCGATTTCGCACTTAGCATGTTGGCGAAGGAGCAGGACGCTCTTTACGAGATCGAGCAGGCTCTCAAGCGACTTGATCGCGGTGTCTACGGAATTTGCGAGATTTCAGGGGCGAAAATCCCTCAACCCCGCCTCGAAGCTCTGCCATTTGCGCGTCTGACGGTTGACTGTCAGGCCAAGTGGGAGCGCGATTATGGCAACCAGCGCTTCCGGCCGGCGTCCGAAATCGGCTTCAGCAACGGATATTTTGCCGATGATGAGGATTCTCCGACAGTTTCGCTTGACGGGGACGACTAGTGTCTTAGTCTCCGCGCCCCCTCAATTTTCACCGTTTTTTCCATGCCACGCGACATTATCACACTCGAATGCACCGAGGCTCGTGCGGAAGGCAAATCGCCTTCACGCTACGTGACCACGCGCAACAAGAAGAGCCTCCGCACTCCAGGTCGTCTGGAGAAGGTGAAGTTTAATCCTGCCCTCAAACGCCGGACCATCCACCGCGAACTCCGCTAATATCATGTCTGAACCAAAGACCGTTCAACGCCGAATCAATTTCCGTAAGGCGAACCGCAAGATGCCGACTCGTCGGCACGATATCCCTGTCGATCAGGTCGAATACAAGAACCCTGAGCTTCTTTCGAAGTTCACGTCCGAGACCGGCAAGATTTTGCCACGTCGCGTGACGGGTGTTTCCGCCAAGCTGCATCGCCGGATTTCGCGTGAGATCAAGCGCTCGCGCGCTGTGAATCTGATGCGTTAATCGGGGGTTTTCACGAATTCCTGCAAGGAAGCCTGCCCGTTTTTCGTGGCGGGCTTTTTCTATTCCTACGATGAAGGAGCTTAAGGATACCCAGAATGAACGTGACGACCGCCAGCTACCCATCGACCGGGTGGGGGTGAAGGGTCTGCGTTTCCCGATTGAAGTGCGGGACAAGGACGGCTCGGTTCAGCGAACCGTGGCGATGGCGGCATTAGCAGTCGATCTGCCCGAGCATTACAAGGGGACGCACATGAGCCGCTTCGTCGAAGCGCTCAATTCGCATGGAGTGTGCCTTGATGTCCGGTCCATGGCGGCCCTTCCACGGGAGCTTCTGGCTCGGCTTGATGCCAGTAAGGCTCACGTCGAGTTTCAATTTCCGTTCTTCCGCTCAAAGGCGGCACCTGTGACCGGTAAGCTGGGTATGATGGATTACGAAGTCCGCTTCGAGGTCGAGGCAGAAAAGGATGGACCTTTGGATTTCATCGTCACGGTGATGGTCCCCGTAGCGACTCTCTGTCCTTGCTCAAAGGAGATCAGTGACCGCGGTGCGCACAATCAGCGCGGACTGGTGACCTACTCGGTGCGATTCCGCGAGCCGGTCTGGATTGAAGATCTCATCGATCTGGTTGAGCGCTCGGCAAGCTGTGAACTTTACAGTCTCCTCAAGCGTCCCGATGAGAAGGCGGTGACGGAGCGTGCTTACGACAATCCTGTTTTCGTCGAAGACCTGGTGCGCAACGTGGCTTCCCGTTCGGAGGCTCATGCTGAGATTGTCTGGTATCGGGTGGAGGCCGAGAACTTTGAGTCGATCCATAATCATAACGCCTACGCGGTGATCGAGAAGCAGCTTGGTTAATGAACAACGGCGCTTGCCGTCCTTGGTTCAACGGGTGCGCCGGTTCTGGATGATCAGGGCAATGGCGGTCAGTGAGCAGGCTAGCAAGTTGGTCAGCCCGAGGGCGAGGGCGTCGACGTTGAGGGTTGAGATGTAGCTGTCCTTCCAGGGCTTCTTTTCCGCGAGGAAGATGCTCGATTTTCGTCCAAGCTCTTCGTTGCGGTAGTCGGTCCGGAAAGTCTCGGCCTCACTGACGAGCAGATCGATGCGGTTGTTAACGAAGAATTCCGACAAAGGAACCGTGTCTGGCGATTCTGGCCAGATTTCCAGTGACTCGATTTCGAGGCGGGTGCCGCCACGCGCGAGCTGGGTGAGTTCAGTCGCGAGCTCATCCGCGTCCTTGGCGTCGGTCGCCCCGGCGGCGACCAATGTCCGCAAAGCGGTTTTCAGAAGTTCGAATCGTTTTTCAACATCGGGGTCGAGGGGCGAGGGCATTTCCTTGATGGCATCGACCCGTCGCTGGATTCGGATCCGTTCCAGATCGAAGGGGTTGCGCGTTGCCTGAGTGATGACCATGGCTTCATAAGCGAATCGCAGAGGCATGATCTTGGCCGGAACGGGGGTGCCGCCGCGTTCGCGCTCGATGCCGGCGTTTTCGAAAAGGCCGCGATTCATTTCGCGAAAGGGAACCAGAGCTCCCGCGAGAAGCATCTGGGGAACGAGTAGCAAGGGAACTGCGGTAAGTGCAGCCCGTTCACTGCGGACGAGAGCGGAGACCAGCAGGGCGAGCGAAGTGCCGGTGCAGGCCGTTAGGGTCATCCACAGCCATTGATCGATGAGCGTTCCCTTGATTTCGAGAAGATGGTGACCGACCGACGTGTAGATCAGGCACTGGATCGCGGCGACGAGGGTGAGGGAGGCGAATTTCGCGGCGACGTAGAGAGTTGGGCTGCGGCGGCAATTTCGCTCGCGGCGGAGCATGGGCCGATCGCGCAGAATCTCAGTCGCCGAGTTGGTGAGCCCGAGGAACATGGCGACCGTGGCCGAGAGGAAAAGATAGGCCGGGATATGAAGTGCGGTCGAAAAGCGGTAAGCCCCTTCAGGTGATGAGCGGAGCGTGATGGCGATGAGCGCGGCGAGCAGGGGGGCTTCGACGAGTGATGCGTAAATTGTTCCGCGATTTCGAAATTTCGAAAGCAGTGAACGCATCAGCTGGGTTTTGAATACACTGAGTGCCTGCTTGATGGTCTGGCGTGGCATCCGGTTCACCGGAGCGGCGCTGACGAGCTCAGGAGGCGAATCCATTTGCGATGGCACCGAGTTGCTTCCCAAGGAGCGGATCAGGACGCGGCTTTCAAAGCGTTCCTGCCAGAAATTCGGCGGGAAGCGGCGTGTTGCCGCAGGGCTCTGACCGCCGCCGAGCTGTGCCAGCGGAGTTTCCAGGATGTCGAAAACGAAGTCGGCCCCCAGTCGCGTTTCGGCAGCTACTCCGGGATGGGATATCGAGAGGCTTTCGCAGGCTTCCTGAAAATATTCGATCATGCCCGCAGGCGATCCGAAGTAGGCGAGTCTTCCTCCATTATCGATAAGCAGTACCTTGTCGAAGAGGCGGAGAACGTTGGCTCCGGGACGGTGGAGGGAGGCGATGACGATCTTGTCACGGGCGAGAGAACGCAGGGTTTCGGCAACGTGTTCGGAGTCCTTGGATGAAAGGCCGGAGATGGGTTCGTCGAAGAGGAACACCTCGGCGGCACTCCCGAGATCGAGGCCGAGATTCAGACGGCTGCGCTCTCCGCCGCTGAGGGTTTTTTCTCCGGGAGATCCCACTCTTCGACGAGCAATCGCTTGAAGCCCGAGCTCGGCAAGAATCGCATCAGCCCGACGATCAATTTCCGAAGCGGGCAAGGAGGCACGCCGGATCGCCGTGGCATGGCGTAGGTGCTGACGGACGGTGAGCTGCGGGTTGAGCGCCTCTTCCTGAGGCATGTTGGCGATGAAACGGATCAGTTCTTCGCGATTCTCGTAAAGGGAGCTGTCGTTAAGCCGAACCTGCCCACGGGTCGGCTTAAGCTGCCCGGCCAAAGTGGCGAGGAGGGTGCTCTTGCCACTTCCGCTGGGCCCGATGATGCACATCATCTCGCCTCGGCGGACTTCGAATGAAACGTTGTCCAGCGCGCGTGAGTCGGGACCGAAATCATGAATAAGGTCGTCGACTCGCAGCGTTTCGATGAGGTTGCGTTCCTCCTCGATGATGCCTTCGCTGAAGCGGCATCGCAGCGCTTGGGTACGTGAAAGGCGTACGACCGAGCCTTCGCGAAGTTCGGCGGAGTTTCGAACAGGCACGCCATCGGCGATGATAGGTCCCGCCGCCTCCCGGATGAAGAGGTCACCGACGCGATTTTCGGGGTCGATCCGGACACGCAGGACGACACGAGGAGCGAGGCCGGGGCTGAGAAGAAGGTCACCGCGTTCAAGAACGGAGGGGTCGTTTGAGACCCTGAAATCCCGTTGATCCGCAGCGAGACGGAAACGGCCGCCTGCTTCGGCGGCCCGTCTGCGCAGCACGTCGAGAGAGGCAGAGAAGCCATTCTCGCCGCTGAGCCGATCGTGGTGATCGCAAATGATGGTTAGCCCGGGGATCAGTGGGCCATGTCCGCTGACGACGGCAGCCGATTTTTTAAGAGCCTCGACTTCTGCCCGAAGGCCGAAGCGAATGCGGACCATACTGTTTCGGCTGCGGCTGCGTTCGCTGGTCCATCCCTCTTCGCTGGCAGCGAGGAAAATGGTCGAGGGATTCCCGGTTAGAGCGACGTTGAGAAAGAAGATGAGATCCTCACAAGTGAGCGTCCAATCGGGAACCACCAGCTGTTGGCGCGTGCGCATGCGCAGGAAGTTTCCTGATTCGAGTGAGCGACCCCGAACCCACAAGGGGGCTTGGCCGGTGTTTCTAACAAGAACGAGATCGGCGGCACGATAGACGCGGAACGAGTGCCCGGCGGCGCTTGCCGGGAGTTTGACGTCGGCTTTCTCACCCGTGCCGAACATCACTCTTTCGAATCCGCCGGGCGCATCGAGTGGTTCGTCGCCCATCTCGGTGAGAATCTGCCGCGCGTAGTCGGGGCGACCGAGACGGCGCATGAAGACTTCAAATGCCGAGCGACTGCGCTCGGTGCGACCCACGGCATCGACAAGGGTGTAGAGCTGCAGGCCAACAGCCATTTTCTGTGAGTCGTCGAGCGTCTCACGGAGGTCGGCGGCTGTGCTGGCGAGCGGCTTCGGGTCGCGCACGGCTCGCTGCACGCGGCGGGCAAGCCAACTATGGTCGGCTTCTGGGAAGGCGCTGCGCAGGAGGTCGAGGATCAACTCCGCCTCTCCGGGGTCGAGTCGGCCATCGAGCGTGGCGAATCCGGCGAAGGCTTCGACCATCATTCCGAGGACTCGGCCACCGGTGGCATCCTGGGCGCGGCGGCGTGTCCAAAGCCAGCGAAAGTCCCATCCGCCGGTTGGCTTTAGGGGGGGCTGGTCGGCGGGCTCGGCAGGCATCCGGCGAATCGTCCCTGATGGCGGGGAGCTGGGCAAGACTTCGGAGAAAAAATGGGGTTTCCTTTCGCGGAAGCGAAGCTAGTCTCTCGCGCCTTTGCACGAAAGACTCATGCGTGCTAGGGTCCCTGCACGGAGGGAAACACCCGCTTTTTACTCAATATCATGCCTGAATCGCCTCAACAACGTCCACCCGAAGGTCCAAGCGGCCAGCGCGGGCCGACCGAAGCTCCTGGATTCAACTGGCGCCTGGCGATCTTGCTGGGAGCCGCATTTGTGATCCTAGGTTTTGCTTTCTTCAACAATGGATCAACAAAGGTTAAATCGCTGAGCTACAGTGACTTTAGGAAAAAGTGGGACCAGGGTCTGATCGTCCAGAATGATGCGAAGAAGCCGCTCAAGGTGGTGACTGCGGAAGGCACGGCTGATGCCAAGATTTCCGGCTGGTACAAGCCAACGCCTAAATTCGAGGAAAGTGGTGGAGAAAGCCAAATCTTTGCTCTGAGCTTCGGTCGCCGTACGCCTCAAGAGCAGGAAGTCAATGAGCTGCTGAAGGAAATTCTTCCCAAGCGAATTCACTCGGAGACGCTCCCTGAGGATGTCCTGAATGCAGGAAAGATCGTGACGCTGAGGGAATTTCGGAGGTATATGGCCTACGGTTGGGTGAAGCCGAATGATCCGAATCAACCTCTGACGCTTTACACGACGCCCTACGATGCGGTCTTGGTCGGTGAGGTCGACGTGCCTGTGATGCTGGCCGATGCTCCGACTGAGGACGGCAAGGCTGGCGGTCCAATCGAGTTTACGGTGGATACCTCAATGTATCTCCTGGATGAGGAACTCAAAAATCTCCTCAAGATGGAGGACGCTGGCTATTTCCGCAATACCGACATGCTCGGCAAGGCGATCATCACCTTCTTGCCGGTGTTGCTCATCGTGCTGTTGCTCTTCTTCCTTTTCCGCCAGCAAATGAAAGCGGCTGGGAAGGGTGCGATGTCTTTTGGTAAAAGCAAGGCACGCATGCTGACGCGCGACCATAACAAAGTGACTTTCAAGGATGTCGCTGGTATTCAGGAGGCGAAGGAAGAACTCTGGGAGATCGTCGATTTCCTCCGTGATCCCCGCAAGTTTCAGAAGCTTGGGGGCTCGATTCCGAAGGGCGTGCTGATGGTCGGTGCTCCGGGCACTGGTAAAACCTTGCTTGCTCGTGCGATCGCCGGTGAGGCGGATGTGCCGTTCTTCTCGATCTCTGGTTCCGACTTCGTGGAAATGTTCGTCGGTGTCGGTGCCTCGCGTGTGCGCGATATGTTCGAGCAGGGTAAGAAGCACGCTCCTTGTTTGATTTTCATCGATGAGATCGACGCGGTTGGTCGTCATCGTGGTCACGGTATGGGTGGTGGTCACGACGAACGTGAGCAGACGCTCAACCAACTCCTCGTCGAGATGGATGGCTTCGACACTCAGGAAGGTATCATCATCATCGCGGCGACGAACCGTCCGGATGTGTTGGATCCGGCGCTGCTCCGCCCTGGTCGCTTCGACCGTCAAGTCACCGTTTCTCTGCCTGACGTGAAAGGCCGTGAAGAAATCCTCGGAGTTCACGTCAAGAAAATCAAACTCGCTCCGGGATCCGATCTCAGTGTGATTGCCCGAGGCACTCCCGGTTTTTCGGGCGCGGAGTTGGCGAATTTGATCAACGAGGCGGCGCTACTTGCCGCTCGCAAGGGACTCAGCGCGGTGACTCTGGCCGAGCTGGAAGAGGCTCGGGACAAGGTGCGTTGGGGCCGTGAGCGCCGCAGCATGGCGCTGAGCGAGAAAGAGAAGACAACCACCGCTTATCACGAAGCGGGTCATGCACTCTTGCTGACGATTCTCGAACACGTCGATCCGCTTCACAAGGTGACCATCATTCCACGTGGTCCGTACCTCGGTGCCGCCTTCCACTTGCCGACGGAAGACAAGTATCACTTCCACAAACGTCAGGGACAAGAGCAGCTCATCGTGACGATGGGTGGCCGTGTGGCTGAAGAGATCATCTTCGGCGACGTGACGAGTGGCGCTTCCGGAGACATCAACCAGGCGACGAAGCTTGCTCGCAAAATGGTCTGCGAATGGGGGATGAGTGAAGAACTCGGGATGGTCGAATACGGCGATCCGCAGGGTGAGGTCTTCCTTGCTCGTGATATTTCCCGTCAACGGAACTACTCCGAGGCAACCGCTCAAAAGATCGATGCTGAGATCAAGGATGTCATCGACCATGCCTATTCCGAAGCCAAGCGTCTGCTTCTCGAGCGGCGTGAGCATCTTGAGTTGATCGCGCAGGGCTTGCTTGAGTTTGAAACCCTCGATGCCAGCCACATCAACGACCTCCTTGAGTTTGGTAAAATGCGGAATCCACCGAGTTCCCCGACTCCTCCGACCCTTCCTGATGACATGCCAAAGGTTTCGGCACCGAAGCCAAAGAGTGAAGAGCAGGAGCATGACGACGGTCCGATGCCCGGTGAAGTCGTCGGTGCTCCCGCTTGATCAATGAGGTCTTGGTCCTCTTATCCCCGAGCTAAAGATTCATCAAAAATCATCGGGATTTCCCTATTGCAAATCTGAGAAGAGGGTCCTAGTTTCCGCCCGCCGTCGGCACAAGAGTCCCTTGGTGTAATGGTAACACAGCGGATTTTGATTCCGTTATTCCAGGTTCGAGCCCTGGGGGGACTGCCAGCGACGATCACCTTTAGCCCCTTGGTGTAATGGTAACACAGCGGATTCTGATTCCGTTATTCTAGGTTCGAGCCCTGGGGGGGCTGCCAGTTTTGAAGGCGGAAAAAGGAACCTCGTCGCTGGAAGGCAAAACTCTCGGTGCCGCTGTTCAATATCCCATGTGCTGGGAGAGCTTTTCGCGCAGGGTGCCACGTGCCCGGAAGAGCAGGCTTTTCACTGAGGAAACGGAGGAATTGAGTACCTTGGCAATCTCCTCGTAGGGCATCGATTCGTATGAGTAGAGAATCACAGCGGTGCGTTGGGCTTCCGGCAGGCTCTGAATGGCCTGATCGATTTCTTCATGCATCTCGGATTTGAGGGCTTCGGCGTCGGGCTCCGAGCGGGCATCGGCCACGGTTTCGAACCCGCTTTCCTCGCTGCGCTCATCGGAGGAAACTTCTTTCCGGCGCGAGCGGCGGCGACTCTCGTTGTAGACGAGGTTGCGGGTGATGGTAAAAAGGTAGGTGGTGAACTTGGCGTCGGGACGCCAGCGCTTGGCATGCTTCCAAACTCGCAGGAAAACCCGCTGTGCGATGTCTTCGGCCTCGCTTCGGTCGCCGAGCATTTTGGCGACGGTGCCGATGACGGCATTTTGATGGCGCTCGACGAGTTCGCGGAACGCGCGCTCGTCTTCCACGGCGACACGTTTCATCAACGCCACGTCGATGGCGTTGGGGTCGTCGTAATTGGGGGTGGACTCCGGCATTTCCAAGTTCCCGATGCTGAAAGCGATCGCGCTCATGGTTCACGCGGATGAACCCGGAAGCCAGAGTGAAGTTGCGCAATAAGAAGTTTGGAGAGGCGATGCCTCGGTCGCGCTGGCCTTGGGTGGTAAGAGTCGGCTAGATTGGGAAGTGACTTGTCAGCACGAGGAACGGGGCTTTGTAAGCCCCAAGGGTGGAGGCTTTGGCTGATGAAGTTGGTTCTTCGGGGCGGCTTGGATTAGGCGGGATGGCTCGCTGGGCTTGTCCGGTAGCTGCCAGCCCCCCTTGAGAGCTATCGGCCTGATTGCTCGCGGTGCTTTTTGAAGATGGCGAGAGTGCGCTCGCGCTCGGTTTTGTGGTCGACGCAGGGGAGCGGGTAGTCGGCGGCGATGGGTTTGGTGTCGGCGGGGGGGGCGAGGAGGAGCTTTGGGGCGACGTCTTTGAGCTCGGGGACCCAGCGTTTGATATACTCGCCTTTGGGATCGAAGCGTTTGGTCTGGGACCACGGGTTCTGGATGCGGAAGTAAGGAGCGGCGTCGGCACCGGTGCCGGCCGACCATTGCCAGCCGCCGTTGTTGGCAGCGATCTCACCATCGGTCAGCTGCTGCATGAAGAACTGCTCGCCGAGTCTCCAGTCGATATGGAGGTCTTTGGTGAGAAACATGGCAACGATCATGCGGACCCGGTTGTGCATGAAGCCGGTGGAGCGGAGTTCGCGGATGCCGGCATCGATGATTGGGAAGCCGGTGCGGCCTTCTTTCCATGCCTCGAAGTTCTCGCCGGGTTGGTCCCACGGGAGTCCTCGCCAGTCGGCGTTGAATTCCTGCTCCAATACATGCGGGTAGTGATGGAGGATCGCCATGTAGAATTCCCGCCAGGCGAGTTCTTTGATGAAAATCTGGACGCCTTCTGGTTTTGGGGACTTTTCGAGGAGGGCGGCGACTTTCGTGTAGACTGTTCTGGGCGAGAGTAGACCAAAGCGGAGGTCTTGGGAGATTCGGGAGGTTCCTGAGGCTGACGGAATGTCACGGAGGTTCTTGTAGTTGGTGAGACGTTCCTTCAAGGCGCGCTTGAGCCGATCGTGGGCGGCGCGTTCGCCGGCTTCGAGGACTTCGTCGCCGGGTTTGCCGAGTTTCCAGTGGGCGAGGGTGGGGAGGTCTCCTGAAAAGATGCCGCCCGGCGTGTTGAGTGACTTGGGTTTCGGAAAAGGGGCGGGCTTTTGGAGGCCAAGCCAGTTTTTACTGTAGGGGGTGTAGACCCGATAGGGGTCGCCGCTCTGGGTCAATACCTCGTGGGGGGCGTGGAGGGTGACGTCGTGAAAGCCTTGGCAGACGAGGCCGCGCGACTCGCAGGCCGCGATCAGCCTTTTCTCAGTGGCCTTTCCGAAAGGATCCGGATCTTCGTTGTAGAAAATGGCTTGGGCGCCTGATTCTTCGGCGAGCTTCAGCAAACTGGAAACGGCATCACCCGAGCGGACGATCAGGCGTCCGTCGATCGTTTGGAGGTTCTTTTCGAGTGAGGCAAGCGCATTGCAGAGGAAGGATTGCCGATTCGCGCCTGTCCACAGGTGCTCGCCCTTCCAATCGCTGAGGACGTAGGCAGGAATCACCCTTGCGGCGGCCTCTACGGCGTGGTGAAGCGCTGTGTTATCGAGGATTCGAAGGTCCCGGCGGAACCAATGGATGGCGATGGGGAAATGCCCGGACATGCCGTCAGTGGACGCAGGAAATCCCAGCGCACAAGCGTAAGTTTGCCTTGCCGGTCTGGAGTCGCGGATGGCTGTAAGCTTCGGAGGTCGGGAATCAGGCCTTTGCGAGGATCTTGTCGACCTTCTTGACCGTGGCGTCGCTGAGCTTTCCTTCGACAAGGCGCGACTTGGAGACGGTGGCCTTAATGTCTTCCAGAGCTGTTTCAGCAGCTTTCAGGGACTTCCTTCCGCCACCGTAGCTCTTGTCAGAGAAATACTTGGTGAAAGTCGCTCCACCGCGGCTAATGCATAGGCGCCATCCTTGGAAGGCGGTGCTCTCATAGGTGAATCGGGTCAGGTTCCGCTTTGATTTCATTACAGGATCTTTTCTTTTCGTATGGGCATTCATCGGGGACTCTAACACGGAATTTGACAGGTGGCTACCTGAAATTTGTTTGGGAAAAGTTAGGTTTCTACTCGAATACCTGAAAAGAAGGCAAAAACGGTTAAAAATTTTCTTTGCCAATACCCGGGGCCTCCCCTTACAAACCCGCCCGCGCTCGCCTCGCCGAACCGCCGTAGGTCCTCCTGGCAGCCCTCTTCATGAGGAACCTGCCGTAAGCGCTGGAGGGAAACCCGGCAAATCGAATTACCCTATGTCAGCCGTAAAACTATCTCGTTTCGAGATCCCGAATCGCCTCGTCCGCAACGAGGACACCGCCACCGATGTTTACGCCCAATTCACCGCCGAGCCTTTCGAGCGTGGATACGGCCATACCCTCGGTAACTCGCTCCGCCGCGTTCTTCTTGGCTCCCTCGAAGGTGCTGCGATCACCTCCGTTCGCATCGCCGGCGTGCAGCACGAATTCTCCAGCCTTCCGGGCGTGGTGGAAGATGTCACCGACATCATCCTCAACCTCAAGAAGGTGAAGTTCAAACACCACGACAAGGATGCACGCATTCTGACCATCAAGGTCGAGCGCGATGGCGTGGTGACCGCTGGAGACATCCAGGGGGACAACATCTACGAAGTGGTCAACAAGGACCAGGTCATCTGCCACCTCGACAAGAAGGTGAAGTTCGACTGCGAATTCGAAATCCGCGTCGGACGTGGCTTCTCGACCGGTGATGAGAACAAGCGGAAGGACCAGCCGATCGGCGTGATCGCGATTGACTCGATTTTCTCGCCGGTGACCCGCGTCAAGTATGCGGTGGACACCACCCGTGTGGGTCAGATGACCGATTTCGACAAGCTCGTGCTCGATATCTGGACCGACGGTCGAGTGACTCCTCAGGAAGCCCTCCTTCAAGCTTCGGCCATTCTTCGCCACCACCTCGACGTGTTCGTCAATTACGACGAGAACGCGGTGGACTTCGAAGAAGCACCAGCCGAGACCAGCGAAGAAAACGCGGCCCTTAAGAAGCTCCTCAATATGTCGGTCAACGAAATCGAACTCTCGGTTCGTGCCGCCAACTGCCTCAATAACGCGAATATCACCTCGGTCGGCCAGCTGGCCATGAAGAGCGAGGCAGAGATGCTCAAGTACCGCAACTTCGGCAAGAAGTCGCTCAACGAAATCAAGGACAAGCTTTCCGAGCTCGGCCTCGGCCTTGGAATGTCCCTCGAACCCTCGTTGCTCTCCGGCCCGATCGCTGCAGCCCGTGCCCCGCGCCTTGGTGTGGAGGACGAAGCTCCCGTCGGACTTGCCGATTTGATCGCCCAGAACCTCGACGACTAACTTCAATAAAGGGAACACCCGATGAGAAATCGCAACAAGACCTCACAACTCAAGCGCACCGCGTCCCATCGCCGGGCCTTGCTCGCCAATATGGCCTGCAGCCTGATCGAACACGGCGCGATCCGCACCACCCTCGGCAAGGCCAAGGCGCTTCGCCCAGTCGCCGAGAAAATGGTAACACTTGGCAAGAAGGGCGACCTTCACGCTCGCCGTCAGGCAGTGGCTTTCCTTCGTCATAAGGACGTCGTGAAGCAGCTGTTTGAAGTGGTGGCACCTGCCGCAGCGACCCGCGAGGGTGGCTACTGCCGCATCACCAAGCTTGGACCACGTCTGACCGACGCCGCGCCGATGGCAATCATCGAGTTCGTCGATCGCGTGATCGAGAACGACGAAGAAGTGGTGGAAGACACCACGGATGATGCTGTCGAAGTGGAGGCCGAAAAGGTCGAAGCCAAGGCCGAGTAAATCTTCGGCACAACGGATTTGAAAAACGCTCGCAGGGTCACCTGCGGGCGTTTTTTGCGATTCGAAAAGGCCGGGGGAGAACCACCCAACACACCGGATAAACGGATGGAGGAAGGGAGTGGCGCACCAATGAGCGCCAAGGGTGGCAAGGCGATCTTCAGGCGCGTGGGATGAAAGCGCACGAAAAAGCCCGGCACGCGGTGCCGGGCTTTTGTGGGCTTCCTCGGCGAGGGAGTCGAGTCGGAGCCTTACAGCTTGTAGAACTCCTCCCACCCCTTGCGCGGTGCTGGATCAAGGAGGGCCTGAGCTTGGGCGTTGTTCGTGATCTGGTTGGTTGCACGATCGAACTCAAGGGTACCACCCAAGCGCTGGGCGAGGATACCAAGGGCAAAGACCTGGGTCAGCGGACCGCCGACACTGAAGGGTGAGCGAGCTTCTTCCTCGCCCTTACAGGCGAGCAGGAAGTTCTCGTAGTGGTTCGAGTTCTTGCCCTGGATGCGGGGAAGGTCCTTGCGGATCTCCATGAACTTTTCGCGTGGAACAACCTGAAGCACGTCGGAGTGACTGCCGCCTTGGAAGGTGAGCTCTTCGCCGTAGATGATTTTTCCGGGCTTCCTGGTGTTGATCTCGCCGAGTTCGGGCTCGGGCGTTGGTCGGTTTTTCACGCCATCCAGCCAAGTAACATCGCAGGCCGGCATGTCGCCACGGGCGGGGAACTTGAATTTGATGGTCGATTCCTGCGGAAAGACGAGCGGGTTGGCTCCCTCGCGTTTGACAGCCTCAATGGAGCTTGGTAGACCGAGTTTGAGGAAACGGTGGGAGGTGTCGAGAATGTGTGGGCCCCAGTCGCCAAAGGCACCGCTGCCGTAGTCGAACCAACTGCGCCATTCCTGAGGGTGGAGCTTGTTGCTGAAGGGATGCTCGTTTGCCGGGCCGGTCCATGTGTCCCAATCGATGCCTGGGGGAAGCGGCTGGCTTGGGTATTCCTTCACGGAAGTTCCCCAGCCGTGCCAGCGGCGCGGGTTGTTCATGTAGGCGGTGATGCGGGTGACGTTCTTGATGATGCCCGCTTCGGTCCACGCCTTGTATTGAAAATAGTTGCCGCCGGAGTGGCCTTGGTTGCCCATCTGGGTGACGACACCGCTTTTCTCTGCCAATTTGATCAGACGGTCGCATTGCCCGAAGGTGTGGGCGAGCGGTTTCTCGACGTAGACGTGCTTGCCGAGTGACATGGCCAGCATCGCCATGCAGAAGTGGGCGTGGTCGGGGGTGCCGATGACGACGGCGTCGATGTCGTCGGCCATGGCATCGAACATTTTCCTGAAGTCGGTGAACTTCTTTGCCTTCGGGTGGGCCTTCTGGGACCCTTGAGTGTGCTTGCCTTCAAGGTCGACGTCACAGAGGGCGACGACGGTGCAGTGGCCGGAGTCGGCCATGATCTTGAGGTCGCCGCCGCCTTGATTGCCGATGCCGATGGCGGCGAGCCGGACTTGTTGGCTTGGGGCCTGCTTTCCGCCACTGGCTTGGCCGAGGGCGATGTGGGCGGGGAGAAATGAGATGGAGCCGAAGATCACGGATTTTTTCAGGAAGTCGCGTCGGCTGGTGAGGATAGGTTGCTTGGACATGCTTGGGTTTCTATGAAATAGACTTGGGTGAGGCGAGCGAAAGAAGTTGGTCTTGTGTCGACTAATCTCTTGACGAGTTGGAATTTACGATTGGGAACCAGAGCGGTGGGAGCGGATTCAGCCCCCGAAGGAGCAGAAACTTCGCAAGGCGAACCGCGCAGCGACGACGTCGTTGACGGTGACGAGGGCTTCGGTGACGGCGATGCGCTCGTTGATGGCCTTGTTAGAGACTTCAGCCATGGTGGCCTTGTTAGAGAGATCGATGTGGGAAAGCGACATGGGGTCAGGCGGTGAAAGGGTAGAAGTCGAGCGGACTTTCGGGATCGAAATTGGGGATGGGTGGGATTTCCAGCACCCCGACGGCACCGGCGATGGACGAAAAGTCGCCGGAGTTTCCCGGTGGCAGAGGGTTGCGTCGATTTCCGAGCGGGAGGAGCCAGGTCAGCTTGCTGAGAGGTTGGATGTCCTCGGGTGGCACGGTGCGGCGCTTTGGGTTCGGGAGTTCTTGGAGTTGGTTGAGCGCGGGGCGGACGAAGCGGGTGAAGGTGGCGAGCACGGAGACAGGATTTCCGGGGAGGGCGAAGACGTCGGGAGGGCCGGGCCAGAAGGCAAATGGTTTGCCGGGGCGAAGAGAGACGCCGTGGAAGGCGGGGGCTCCAAGTCGGTCCTCTAACAAGGTGCGGATGAAGTCCTTTTTGCCCTTCGAGATGCCGCCGATGGTGATCAGAAGATCGACGGCATCGAGCGCTTGGTCGAGGCAGCGGCCGAGATCAGTTTGTTCGTCCAAGGCGTGCTGTTGGAACGCGATGGGGATCCCGTGGAATTCGAGAAGGGCGGCGAGGGTTGGTCCGTTCGATCGACGGATCTGCCAGGGCTCGGGAATGGCGGCGGGGTGAATCGCTTCATCGCCGGTGGTGAGGATGCCGACTTTCGGACGGCGTGGAACGGTAAGGGTGGTTTGTCCGACGGATGCGGCGATCGCGATTTCCGGTGCTCCGATGGTGGCTCCGGCGGGGACGAGGGTGGCACCCGATTTCGCGTCGGACCCGGCGCAGTGGACGTGCTGACCGGGATTGAATGGGGCGAGGATCCGGGTGAGGTCGGGCGAAAGTTGTTCGTAGGGGACGATGGTGTCGCAGTCGTCGGGAACGATGGCACCGGTCATGATTTCCCAGGCGTATCCGGGTGTTAGAGGTCCGGGACTTGGGACGCCGGCGGGGTGGAGTCCGGCAATTTTGATGGAGCTGTTTGGGGAAATGGCAGATGCCTTGAAGGCGATGCCGTCCATCATCGAGCGGTTGTATGGCGGGAGCGCGCGATCGGCGAAGATCGGGGAAAGCAGGCGGCGTCCGATGGCGTGGGCGAGTGGTACGTTTTCGGAAGGTAGAGAGGTCAGTGATGAGCTGATGAGATCGTCTGCTTGGGCGGGTGTGATTAGTGCGTTCATCAGGAGTTGGGAAGAGATCATCGCGGAGGAATTCGCCGGCTCCAAGGTAAAGTTCGCCGTCTTCGAGAATTCGGCAGCGGAGGTCGCCGCGACCTTTCGAGATCTTCGGTGCCATTTTTTCCGCAGGCTTTGTCCATCCAGTAGCAGCGGCGGCATTCTTCGCATCCTTCGAGAAGGAGGCCATTGAGCCGGGAGGTTTTCCCGATGAGGGAACGGAGGTCGATGCCTTCGATCACGACATTGCGGCGGAAGGCTCCGGCGGAGAGTTCAGGGTTTCCCGAGAATCGGCGGATGTCATCGATGAGCTGTTGGTCAATCAAGGTGACCTGGCCTTTGTCGTTGTCCTTCCAGTCGAAGAAGCGGTCGCCGGGAATGCCGCGACCCGCAACGAGCTGGATGGACTCGTGCGAGATGATCTCGTTTGTCCCGGCTGGCGTTTCGTGGTGTCCGAAATAGTTATGCCCGGGGGAGGTCAAGAGCTGATGGATGGTGGCGGTCATGGCAGGCGAGGAAAATGCCGCCGCCCGTGCCGGTCAGGCCGGCGAGGTAGCCGAGCAGGGCTCCGGATAGGAGCGCGATGAGTAACTTGGGCGGCTTCGGCTCCTCAGTGGATGCCTTGCTTGGAAGCAGGAAACGGATCGATGAGAAAAGGAGCACCGAGCCGAGAACCAGGCTGAGGATTGCAGGAGGAAGGCTGACTTTTCCTCCAAGGAAGGCAAAAGGAAGGGCGGCGACGAAAAAGGCCAGGTCAACGACCCGCGGAGATGACCGCCACGGATGAAATGCCACATGCCGAAACAGGCGACACCGAGATTCATCATCAGAGCGGCGGGCCGGATCTCGGGGATGGCGACGCCGGCAAGTGTCATCGCCGCGATGTAACCCGATGCTCCGGCATGGCCGACGCTCGAGTAGAGGAAGGCGAGAATGAGGATGGAGGCGTGGAGAAGAAGCTCGCTAACGGTGGGGTGATGGGAACCTCTATCGTCCATCGTCCATTGTGACGAGGATAGGATTCGTGGGTTGGCTCAGAACCGCCAGGTGAGGCCTGAGTAGAGTGATAATTCTGGTGAGCCCTGGCCGATTCCGGTGCCGAGGCCGAGACGGAGGTTGAGGTCGTGGCGAGGATTGAACCAGGCACCGCCCACGACTTCGTGCTCGCCGTTCGAGTTGAGGTCGCCGATGGCTTCGAGGCCGAGGGCCCATTTTTCCGAGAAATCGTGTCGCAGGCCGAGCGAGTATCCGAAGGCGGTGTCGCTCCAACCTCCACTGACGACGATCATGTTGGCGACGGCGCGGGTCGACTCGGACACCTGCCATTCGATAATCAATCGAGTGGCGAGGAAGTCTTCGCCATGTCGATGAATGCCGCCGTGACCACCGTGGCTGTGGGCGGAGTGATTGTGTCCCGTGCTTCCGGTGGGTGGGGCATCGGGATTGAAGGCTGGTGCGTCGGGGTTGAAGGAAGCCGACGATTCGGCGGAGTTTGCAGTTGAGGAGGTAGATGCTCTTCCGTGGGTGTGGCCTCCGGCTGCGGCGGATGAAACCAAGGATGAGGAATCCGAGATGTGATAGGAGGCCGCGAAGCCAAATCGAAGTGGAGCGTTGGGGATTGCCATCGACCACTGAAAGAGCGGTGTGGCTCCCGAGTAGTCGAAGGCGCTGGCGTCGCTGTTAGACCACTCTGCAGTTAGGCCAACGGCGGTGCCGAGACCTGTTCCAATGAGGAAGCCGGGCTCGAGTGACGTTTCTTCAGCACCTGTCGCATCCCGAAGGTAGCTGGAGGAGGCGAAGGTCGTGATGGCTCCAAAGGCGGGAACTCGGGCGTCGAGGTTGACGAAAAAGTCCTGACCATGGTGGGCGTGAGCTACCTGTGATAGGAGGACGAGAATGGTGGGAAGTCGATACATTGCAGCGTGAGATGGGGTGATCACCAGGTGCGGCGAAGGCGGAAGAACTGCTGGGGAGGGCGCTCCGAAGGGAGTTCGAAGCGAGGAGGGGAAGTGGTGCCTTCACCTTCGGCAGGGAGCCATGGAGCTCCAAGGTCGGTTGTTGCTTCCGGGAACCAGTCGCTTCTTGAGCCCCATTCAAGATGGAGTTCGCCTCCTTCATTCATGATAAGTGCTTGCGGCTGGGCTTCGTCGCGGTCGGCTTGGCCGTTGCTGTTTCGATCGCCTCCGCGATTTGTGGTTTCGCCGAGCGAGACGCCGGAAACTGTTAGGGCATCATCATTGATGATGAGGGCGAGGAATTCGCTGCGGGTCATGGGAGCTTCGGCGCTGCTATCGCTGATGTATCGATTGCTTGCGGGATCGAATCGGAGTTGTTTCGAGACCCCATGGTGGCGGCCCCAGCCAACGACTCCGATTGAGCCACTCGTGGCCTGGTTTTCAAGAAGCGTGAGGAGGTCGGTGATCTCGGTGCTACTGCGATTGGATAGAGTGATGGTTTGCTCGCGACCGACGGCGGGTGGGGTAGCGGTGTCGAATGACATCAGGTAAGCCTTGAGGTCCGCCAGGTTCTGACGTTTCAGGGCGGTGAGTGGTAAGCGGTCGAGGCGGTCGAGGGCGTAGGGGTGGACGATTGGAAGTTCGTGGCCCGAACCATCGGATCCGAGACCAAAGCCTGACAGGGAAGTGCCATTTGGATCGAAGATGTCGGCTCGCTGATAGAGTTGGCGGAAGCCGGGGTTCTTCATCGGTTGTGAGCTTCCGACAGAGAAATTGTCGTTGAGATTCTGATCGGTGCCGGCGTTGAAGTCATGGCAGACGATGCAGTGGCTGAGGTTGTGATCATTGAAGATGGCGAGTCCGTTGACGGGGTTTCCGCCGTTGAGGCTCGTCTTCAGCGTGCGATCGAGGTTTCGGTTCGGGTTGGGATGGAGTCTGATCGAGAGGAGATACTCGGTGAGTAGATCCATTTGGACGGATGGGATTACGTTGCCACCCATGAGGTTTGGAAAGGTGGAGTTGAAGGATTGGATCGATGGCTTGTCGCCCCGCCAATGGAACTTGGTCGTGATCGCCTGAGGCGGTCTGGCATCTCCGGTAGTCGGGTCGTTTGGCCGTGCGTCATTGAGCGCGAGTCCGCGAAGGGTTTGGGTTGTTAGAGGGCCCTTCATGGGGTGGACCTGCCGGTTGAAGACGCTGAAGTCGTGGATCGAAAGATCGGCGCTTGGGATGGAAGTCATCTGTCCGCCCGGGTCACCGAGGTCCCACGCGAGGCCGTCGCGATCGGCATCGAGGTGGCATGTGGCACAAGAGACCGTGCCGTTTCCTGAAAGCCTGGCATCGTAGAGCACGCCGCGGCCTTGGCGGATGTTCGCGGGCATGGGATCGGTGGAGCCCAGCATTTGCTCTGAAAGGATTTCCCCGGTGGTGGTTTCGAGGGTGGTGAGCGTGTCGGAAAGTTTGTTCAACACGTAGAGGCGGCTGTTGTCGGACGAAAGCGTGGAGTCGCGTGGCCCTCGCATTTCCAAGGTGGTGGCGCCGCTGGGGCGGAGGTCGATATTTTGCAGGATGGCCCCGGTGCTGGTGTTGATTTCGGCGACGCGGTCGGAATTGAACGCGGTCACCCAGGCGCGGCTGCCATCGGCGTTCAGCGCGACAGAGGTCGGTTGGGCGAGGGCTCGGTCGATGCTCGCGGGGACGGGTGTGGTGGCTCGTTCGATGCCGGGATTGAGGTCGTGATGGAGAATTGATCCGTTGCTGGGGTTCAGGCGGCTCAGGCGGTGGAGGCTGAAGTGGCCATTGAGCTCGGGTTCGAAGCGGGTGAGGTTGAGGGACTCGCTGTTGACGCAGAAGACTGAGCCATCGGGATGGGTGGCGAGGCCGAAAAGGTGGGTGCCCACTCCTCCAAACCAGGTGGAAAGCTGGAGCGTCGTGGTATCGATCGCTGCGATGTCGTGATCGAGAACGGTATGGGTGATGCGTGGGTCATCGGCTGCTACGATGAGTGCCGTAGATGGTGCTGCGGGAAGTGAGGAGTTCGTTGGCGCGGGTGGAAGCGGGGCGCTGGCGCGAGGAAGAATGGTCGTCTGGTTTCCGGAATCGAGCGATGCTAGATAGACGGTGCTGCCATCGGGGCTGGCGCACAGCGCACGCGGTTGAAGGGCGTCGATTTGAATCTCCGCGATCTGTGCGCGAGTGGTGGCGTCAAAGACAATGACCTTTCGGGCTTGGGCGCATGAAACGAAGGCTTTGCCGTTGGCGAAAATGAGGTCTGCGGGTTCATCTGCGACACGTAGTGTGGCGACCACGAGTTTTTGTGAAAGGGAAACGATGGAGATCGAGTCAGAGACTTCATTCACGACCCATGCTTCATCGTTGGTTCGCGCTCGGACGCTGACGGGCGAGGTGGATACCGGAATTTCCGCGATGAGTAGTGGCCGCGAGCGAAGCGGCGTGCCAGTGTCGAATACGCTGAGCCGATGTGAAACGCTTTGAAGGGCGAGCAGCTTGCTGCCGTCCGGCGTCAGGTCGACTGGGTGCACTTGTCGTGCTTCGAAATGTTCGAAAGCGAAGGCGCGGGAAATGAGCGCCAGCAGAATGAGGAGACGAGGGATCATGATGAAAGGGTGGCCGGGAAGCACGTAGCTTCCCGGCCGGGGGATGCCATGGTTAACGGCGGCGTCGGCTAACAAGCACGAGGCAACCGGCTGTCATGAGGAGGGCGGAAGACGGCTCGGGGACGGCGGCGAAGGTGAAGTTGAAATCACGGTCGACGTAGGCAGTGGTCGAGTCATGCGCATTTCCGAGGATGACGGTGTAGCGGCCCGCGGGGAGGATGAATGCATCTGAAACAGCATCGCCGCTAAAGTTCACGGCAGTTCCCGCAAACGATAAGGGAGTCGAGTTTTTGTCCCACGCCCCGTTCAGAGCAGCGAGGTCGTTTCCGTTGTTGGAAAAGGTGTGGAGGTTGTCGGTGTTATGGTGCACGGATTCACCGGAATAGATGGTGAAGCCGGGGCGGCCTTCAGTGCCAAGAGGGCCGACGGCTGGTGCCAGCCAACTCATTGAGACCGAAAAGGCGCCTGGATCGGTGAGTTCGATGAGGAACCAAGCTGCGGCGTGGCCCCAGCCTCGGTTTTGGTTCTTGGTTGGATCGAGGTCGACGTAACTCCAGCCGCCAAGTGTTGCGAGGGAATCCCACGAGTCGCCGGGTCCCAAGGTGACGAAGGCATCGTAGCGGAATTGCTGACTCGTGGCGGTCGGGCTGTCGTTGACGGCAGAGGGATTATTATACGCGTAGTCGACGACCACAGCGGCTGATGCCGAGCTGACAAGGGCTGCGCTGATAATGATAAACTTCATAGTGTTGATATATTTTGAATGTGTTAAAAGATGAGATGGCGGCTCGAGGGCACGTTCCCGAATCGGTGGGAATGGGTGCATGCAGGTAGTCAACGGTGCGGCCGCATGGGCACCGATCTGCAGGGTTGCCGGGAATGGTCCCGGGAATGAGGCGCTCCAGGGTGATGAAAGAGGTGACATCTGAAGTCAGCAGGCAGCCGACGTTGATGACTTCGTTTCATTCAAAGCCACATGACAATCCTTCGAACGAAAGTCCGTGAAGGTGCGTAAGGGCGTTGAGGCAAAGGGGCCTCATGGGGAGCGTTAGCTCAGAAACCTCGGAGGAGGAATGGGCGGCGAATCCGCTCGGCTTCTGCTGCTTTCGGCAGGCTCGAGAAAGCGGGCGATCACGGCAGGGCGACTTGTCGGATCCCTGAGAGTGATGCATTGGGGAAGAGCCAGCTCTTTGAGCGATAGCTTTTCGCTTGCGGCTTGAAGCGGCTGCTTCTCGGTCTGGTGCTCCTTGACCTCCTTGATTGCCAAGCAGAGGGAGCAGGGGTGTTCGCCATCGAAGGTCTTGCTGATGCCTTCGCTCACGCCTTCTGAAGAGGAGTATTGGACGAGCATGCCGGCCCAAGCAACGATCTGAAGTACGCCGAAGGATCCACCAAGAAGGTGGATGCATCCCATGACGACGATCAGCTTTCGGAGCACGGAGACTGGGTAGAGCGGGGGATCGAGTGTGTCAAGTGATAGAAGCAAGCGAGCAGGGTTTCGGATGATGTGCTCAATGGTGTGAGCTGCGATCGCAGTCCTGAAGAAAACTTGCGAGTTACTCCGGAGTCACGGTGACGCCGATGACGAGCGTTTGAGCTCCGCCTCCGTACACCGTGCCGCGGATCGGGCAGATGTCGTTGTAGTCGCGGCCATGGGCGACGCGGATGTGGTTGATGCTTGGAATGACGTTGTTGGTGGCGTCAAAATCCGTCCAGCCCAACTGCGGGACGTAAACGCCCATCCAGGCGTGAGAGGCATCTGCGCCGATGAGGCGGGGCCGGCCCGGAGGCGGATCGGTTCGGATATACCCTGAGACATATCGGGCGGGGAGGCCAAGCGAGCGGAGGCAGGAGATCTGAAGGTGGGCGAAGTCCTGGCAGACGCCGGCTCGTTTTGCGAAAACCTCGCTGACGGGTGTGCTTACGGTGGTGGCGGAGTTATCGAATGAGAAATCTTTGTGGATCCGCTGGGTGAGATCGTTGGTCGCTTGGAGAATCGGGGTGCCGGGTCGGAACGACATCAGGGCGTAATCGGCAAGCTCCGGTAGAACCGGGCAGAGAGGCGAAGCAAAACTGAATTCGATGGCGGCAAGGTCTTGAGCAAGCGTTGAGCGGCGGACCTGATCGCGAACAATCTCCCAGGCTGGTGAGAGGTCGAGGGTGGCCCCGGGTGAGGCGGTCACGAGGACTTCCGAAAAGCTATCAATGATCAATTCCTTATGCGGTGATGCCAGCGAGAAAAAGCTGGTGAAGTTGTCGTAGTAGTCACGATGTGAGGTGAGGATGTCCGGTAGTGGAGTGACGACGATCCTTGAGGAGATATGGTTTTGAGTCGGAGACTCGAGAGGAGTCAGCCGAGCAAGGTGATGCGAGTAGGATACCTTGTGCTCGTAGCGGTACTTCGTACGGTGATGGATGGTATAGCGCACGATTAGGATGAAGTGAAAGAGGCGTGGGTGAAGAACTCCCAGCCGAGTTGTTCGGATACGGTGGGGAGATCTTGACGAAGCTGGGAGACGAAGCTTCGAAGACTATCGAGAACAGCGGCTTCCGACGCTTCGTCTTCGGCTTGCAACATCTCAGTCTGCACGTGGTGGAGCGCCTTGAGGATGGTGCGGTGGGCGGGGCGGAGGGCGCGCTCTTCATCCGTCTTCGGTAGCTCCGAGAGGTTGACGTCGAGATCGGCGAGTTGATAGCAAAGTCCGCGTGGATTGGCTGGGTCCAAAAGGATGAGATCCAGAGCGGGCAACGGTTGCGGCGCACCTTTGTAGCGGAAGCGGTAGGTCATGGTGCAGTCGATGATCGAAAGCAGGGCATTAAGGACGGCTGTGGGTGGCTGCGGGTGAAGTGTCAGGGCGCGCTCGACCAAGGTCAGTAGCCAGGAGCAGCGTTCGATCCGGCGGCCGATGTTGAGGAATCGCCAGCTTTCCGTGCGGGTGAGGTTTTCGCGAATGGTGCCATTGAAGGCGGAGTGCAGCAGGATCGATTGCTGAAGGGGGACACGAAATCCGCCAAGGGAGCTTGGTGGGACGGAGTGCCCGAGTTGTTCGAGATTCTGAATGATGCGCCATGTCTCGTTTGACATGCGGTCACGCGAGAGAGCCGAAAGCGACCGGAGCCTCCCGAGGTTCTCCGGAATCGAATCGAGGTTCGATGCTCTCTTGTTACTGGATTTGTAGTAGACGGAGGTCAGTGTTTTCAGAAGTGCCTGTCGATCGACTTTCTCTGGTGCCTTTGTTGGGTCAATCTTCGAAAGGTAGTCGAGTTTCGATAGGGATTGCAGGAGAACGGGGATGGAGAGGATGTCGTCGCTGGCATCTTCATCGATGGCGGTGAGCACGATCTCCAGCAGGACGCGTGTCGCGCACTCGGCGCGCTCGGAGTAGCGGCCGATCCAGAGCATGTTGTCGGCGGAGCGGCTCGACATGGTGCCGCTGCTGCGGCGGATCGCGACTCTGGAGGAAAGGTTGGATGTGACGCGAGGGGGGTTGGCTGGGTTGCCGAGGATCCACAGGTCCTTGCTGCTGGTGTCTTCGTGGAGTGACAGGCCGGGCAGGGTGCCGGGGCGCGAGGCGCTGCGAACGAGTCCGCCGGGCATGACGCGGTAGTTGTCGCCATCGGCATAAAGGAACAGCCTAATGGCGACCGGCCTAGCTTCAATGGAGCTGCCGTTCCAGACCGGTGCGGTTGAGAAGGGCATTTCACGCTGGATGACGTGCTGTTCAGGGTTGCGGGCAATTTTTTGGCGGAGCTCGCTTAGCTGTTGGGGGGTGAGTGAGCGGGTGAGGACGGGGGGAAAGAGATTACGGGTGAGGGCGCTTTTGACGACGGCTGCTCCGGAGTTGAGAAGGGCATCGGCGTCGCCGCCGGCTCGGTTCCAGTGGGTCTCGATGGACGGGAGTTGGAGCTCGGTTCCGAGGAAGTGGCGGGAAATGGCGGGAAGGAAGGGCAGGAATGCGGCCGCTTCAGCGATGGCGGTGCCGGGTGGGTTGACGACGACGACGGAGCCGGAGCGGATCGCCTGCATGAGGCCGGGGACACCGGCGAGGCTGGTGGTCGGCATTTCGAGGGGGTCGGACTCGCTGTCGGGTACCCGGCGGATCAGCACGTGGACGCGCTGGAGGCCGCGGACGGTCTTGAGGAAAAGCCGGTCACTGCGGACGGTGAGATCGCTGCCGACGGCAAGGGTGATGCCGAGGTAGCGGGTGAGGAAGGCGTCTTCGAAATAGGTTTTATCGCCGGGGCCGGGCGAGAGAAGTACGACGTTTGGCGTATCGACGGCGGATGACGCGAGCGACAGAAGGGTGCTGCGGAATTCCTGGAAGAAGGTGGCCAGGCGGATGAGGTGGAGCTTCTTCGAGGTTTCTGGAAAGACGCTTGAGAGAACGATGCGATTTTCCAGCGCGAAGCCGGTGCCGTTCGGTGTTTCGGTGCGGTCGGCGATGACGGTCCAGTTGCCGCTTGGATCGCGGGCGACGTCGACGGCGTAGAGCGAGAGCAAGGGCTTGCCGGGGTTCGGGAGGTGGCGGAGCGAGTGGACGTAGCGTGATTGGGAAAAGAGAACCTGTGGGGGAAGGATGCCACTTGTTAGAAGCGTTTGCGTGCCATAGCAGTCGTGGAGGATGTGGTTCCAGAGTTGGGCGCGTTGAATGACACCTTTCGAGAGGGTGGTCCATTCGGTTTCGGAAACAAGTAGAGGAAGGGGATCGAGGTCCCAGCGACGAGCGTTTTCTGCGGACTCTCCGGAGAGCAGGTTATGGGCGATGCCGTTTTCCCGAAGCATGTCTTCGCCGCGTTTCCATGCGGAGGCGAGACCGCTTGCCCCAATCAAGTTGATTCTTTTCGCAAGGTCTTTCCACGGCGACTCGGCGCCCAAGCGCTGATCGCGGAACTCATCGAAAACTCCGACTCCCGGCTTGTAGCCATCGAAGAGAAGGGCGGGATTCGCAGGTGCTTGAGTCTGGGACTGGGTTTGCTCTTGGGACATCATGGTGGTGATGACCGATCCGTGAAATCACGGGTGCTCGGGCCGTGGCGAAAATCTAGGAGGTGTATCGCTGCAGGTCGAGAGTCATGGGGTATTCCCGGTCGATTTTTGGAGCGGGGGGATCGAGCTTGCCCGGTGACTTGTTGATGGTGAAGAAGCGAGAGCGACGGCGGCTCTCGGCGACGAAGGCATTCAGCGGGAAATCATCGTAAGCGCGCCCGCCCGGGTGGACGACGTGGTATTTGCAGCCGCCGATCGAGCGCTGGTTCCACTTGTCCACGACGTCAAAGGTGAGTGGGGAGTTGATCGGGAGAGTTGGATGGAGGGCCGAGTAGGGGCTCCAGGCGCGGAAGCGGATGCCGGCGACGAATTCGCCTTGGCGCCCGGTTGGATGGAGCGGCACGGAAACGCCGTTGCAGGTGACCTGATGGCGGGAGTCGGTGAAGCCCCGGACCTTGAGCTGCAGGCGTTCGACCGACGAATCGACGTAGCGGGAGGTTCCGCTGCTCGACTGCTCTTCGCCGAGGACGTGCCATGGCTCGATGGCTTGGCGCAGTTCGAGGTGGACGTTGCGTTGTTCATATTCGCCGATGAGCGGGAAACGGAACTCCTGATGAGGTTCGAACCACGCGGCGTCGAATTCGAGTCCGCCGCTTTGGAGGTCGGTCACGATGTCTTCGAAGTCGTCCTTGATGAAATGCGGGAGCATCCAGCGGTCATGGATCGAGGTTCCCCAGCGAACGGGCTTGGCGGTGTAGGGCGTGTCCCAGAATTTCGAGAGCATGCCGCGGATGAGGAGCTGCTGGGCGAGTGCCATTTCCGGATGCGGCGGCATTTCGAATCCACGCATCTCTAACAAGCCGAGACGGCCAGTCGTGCTGTCCGGCGAGTAAAGCTTATCCAAGCAGATCTCGGCGCGGTGGGTGTTGCCGGTCATGTCGACCAGGTGGTTGCGCAGGATGCGATCGACCAACCACTGTGAGTGATCGAGCGTCGTGTCGCCTTTCGGCAGCGCGGAGAAGGCGGTCTCGAGTTCGTAAAGGGTTTCGTGGCGAGCTTCGTCGAGGCGAGGGGCCTGGGAAGTCGGGCCGATGAAGAGGCCGGAGAAAAGATACGAGAGCGAGGGGTGGTTATTAAAACAGGTAATCAGCGATGGCAGCAGGTGCGGCCGGCGCAGGAAGGGGGAGTCGAGTGGGGTATCACCACCGACGACGATGTGATTTCCACCGCCGGTGCCGGAGTGGCGGCCGTCTTCCATGAATTTCTCGGTGCCGAGACCGATGCTACGGGCTTCCTCATAGATGACGGCATTCTTGGAGGTGATCTCGTTCCAGGTTTTCGAAGGGTGGATGTTGACTTCGATGACGCCGGGATCCGGGGTGACGGAGAATGAGCAAAGTCGGGGATCTGAGGGGGGCTTGTAGCCTTCGATACGGATGGGGGTGCCGAGGGACTTGGCGGTTTCCTCCAGGGCTCCGACGAGTTCAAGGTAGGAGTCTGCCTTGACGAGTGGCGGCATGAAGACGTGGAGTCTTCCATCGCGCGGCTCGATGGTTAGACCGGTGCGAACTTGTCCTGAAGCAGACTTGCCGACTTGCGGTTGCTCGAGCGCGTCCTGGCGCTGTTTGGAGCTGGTTCGCTGTGGGTCTTCGCCACGTGGATCGCCCTGATACTGGCCGCGAATGGTCGCCTCCATTGTTGAAGACGGATTCGTCTGGCGAAGCGCAGGCGGCAGGATTTTTTCGGCGGGGAAGGGCTCGCGTGGAATCGAGGGGTCGTAGGGTTCGAGGATCGGTTGGTCGATGCGGTCGGCCCAAGGGAGGCCATCCATCGGCAGGCGGTAGCCCATCGGGTGATTGCCGGGGGCGAGATAGAGTTCTTCGCCGCGCAGGAACCAGGGTCCGGTGATCCATTCCTCGGGATCGACGCCACGGGCGAGGGGAAGAAGGTGGCCGACGGGTGATCCGAGGCCTTGCTCGAAGACCTTGCTAATCGTGGCTCGCTCCAATTTGTCGGCGAGCTTGGGGTTGTCGACCGTGACATTCATCGGCAAGCGACGCTCTTTCCACATGTAGTAGAAAATGTCCTCGTAGCCCGCGCGGATGTATTTGTCCGGGATGTCGAGGTTCTTGGCGAGTTGCTTGATGAAGGCTTCGGACTCCCTGCTACTATAACCATAGTCGACACGGTGGTCGGCGAAGAGTTCGGGATCGTTCCAGATGGGGGTTCCATCGAGGCGCCAGTAGGAGGTGAATGCCCAGCGTGGCAAAGGTTCGCCGGGATACCATTTTCCCTGACCGTGATGAAGGAAGCCGCCGGGTGAGAATTTCCGATGAAGGCGATGGAGAAGTTGGTCGGCGTAGAGTTCCTTCGTCGGGCCAAGCGCGTCGGTGTTCCATTCTGGAGCTTCCATGTCGGTGGCGGAAACGAAGGTCGGTTCGCCACCCATCGTCAGTCGGATGTCCTGCTTCTCGAAATTCCTGTCGATCTTCTGTCCGAGCGCCTCGATCGCTGCGACTTGCTCTGGAGTATAGGGCAGGGTGACTCGCGGGGTTTCGCGAATGCGCTCGACCTTCATGTCGAATTCGAACTCCGTTTCGGTGTCGTCGGACATCGAGAGTGATCCTGAGATCGGCGCGGCATTGCGGTAGTGGGCGGCGGCGCAAAGGGGGATGTGGCCTTCGCCGGTGAGCAGGCCGGAAGTGGGGTCGAGCCCGACCCATCCAGCGCCGGGGAGGAAAATTTCCGTCCACGCGTGGAGGTCGGTGAAGTCTTCAGATGGGCCTTCGGCACCCCCATCGACCGGCTTCTGGTCGGCCTTCAACTGAATCAGATAGCCGGAGCAAAAACGCGCGGCGATGCCGAGGCGGCGCATCGTTTGGACAAGCAGCCACGCGGAGTCGCGGCATGAACCGGTGCCTTTCGTTAGCGTCTCCTCGGTGCTTTGGACACCGGGCTCCATGCGGATGGTGTAGCCGACCGCCTTGTGGACTGCCATGTTCACGGCGACCATGAAGGCATTGGCTTCCATGCCGTCGGTGACGGGGATGGTGTCGAGGAAATCGCGAAATTTTGGGCCGCGGACTTCCTTTACGAGGTAGGGCTCGAGGTCGAGGGTCAGCTCTTCGCTATACTCGAAGGGGTAGTGCTGGGCGTACTCGTCGAGGAAGAAATCGAAAGGATTGATCGTCGCGAGGTTGGCGATCAGATCGACTTCGATGGAAAACTCCCGGACCGCTTCCGGAAAGACGATCCGCGCGAGGAAGTTGCCCTGGGGGTCTTGTTGCCAGTTGATGAAATGCTTCTCCGGCGAGATTTTCAGCGAGTAGGAAGGCACCTCGGTGCGCGAGTGGGTCGCAGGCCGGAGCCGGATCACTTGGGGGCCAAGTCTGACGGGCTTAGAATACTTGTAGGAAGTGAGGTGGTGGAGTGAGCAGTGGATGGACATGCGGATACAGGGTGACTGTAAGCTCCTTTTGAGCCAGAATTACAAGTAAAGCTGCCGATAATCGGAGAGTTTTTTCTTATCCGGTCCCTGCGACCGGGGAATCGTGGGCAACGAGGGTATAGCTGGGCACCGACAGCGTGAAAAACTTTCCTTTCTTCTTGATGAAAGCAGTCTCATGGGGCTGGTTCCATATGTCCACTTCGATGGATGGGGTCTTAAGAATCCTCGCACAAAGCGGTTGGCAATGACCGCAAACCATTGCCGCCAAACCGACAAGAAAAGGTCGGGGAGGCGGCGGCGCATGTCCAAGCTGCCTCCTACGGGAGAAAGCCAAAGGCCGTTGCGGTCGACTTTGTGCGGCTTCTTAACTCCCCGTCCACCGGATGGATCTCCATTTGCCAGGTCCCATGAAAACCATCCGCCGAGGTTCGCTCATTATCACTGCACTCATCGGGCATCTTTCCGCCCAGTCGCGACCGGATTCCGAGGCTCCCGAGGCTCCGGTCACTGTTCAGATTGAGGCCGAACTCGGTATCGACCCGGCAAAAATCCGCTTTGTTCCACCTCCGCCACCCAAGGCGGCGCCTCCGATGGAAATCAGGTCTGCCGCCGTCCATCACCTGCCGGACAGGACGTTGACCGTGGTCCGAGCGGAGCCCTCGACACTTCCTGACGTCCCCGAGCCTCCCCTTGATCGGAAGGAGGCGGCGACAAATTTTGAAGGAACCCACCGCAAGACCTTCACGCTTGGGCTTTCGGCCGTGGTTTATGATCGCAAGATCAGCCAGGTCTCATGGAGCGACCCCCGTTCGAAAGAGGCCTTCGAAGCCTGGTGCGACTGGGACTGGAGTCTGGTCGCCCCGATGCACACGATCAAAAGTGACGAGGTCGATTTTTCGATTTTCTTCTCTCCCTATCACGTGACCTCCCTGGTGAGGCGGGGCATTTTACCACCCGGGAAGATTCCAGACCACCCTCCGATTCCGCCGGGCGGCTTCGTCTTCACCAAAGGAGATCCAAATGCCGGGGCAGGCAAACCGGTAATTGAATCGATTCAGGGATTCCATGACCGCAATAAAGTGAAATTGGAAGCGCTTCGGGACGCACGGGAACAGTATAGGAAGGACGCCGCCGCCTGGAGAAAAGCCAATCCGCCCAAGCCGGAGAATCACACCATCTGGCTGAAACCTCACCGGGGCAGTCGCTACCTGCCGAAGACGGAAATGAAAGCGGATCCGACGAACTCTCACGAGGAGGGCGCACGATGACTACACCCGTGAGAATCGGTCTCGTTGTTTTGGTAGGGATCTCTTCTCTTTCGGCCACCCCTGAACAGGACTCGGAAGTCATGATCATTCCCCCCGCGGGGAATCTTCTACGTTGGTATGGTCACGCGGGAAGAACCTATTTCATCCAGTGCTCCGACGCCTTCGATCCACTCCGCTCCTGGCAATGGAGTGATATGATTGAATACGGTGATGATGGATTTATCAGTCATGAGGTCGGCAGCACTGCGGGAAGAGCGTTCTTCCGCCTCCACTACACCGATGACCCCGTTCCTGAAGGAATGAGTCTCGAAGATTGGGACGCGGATGGCGATGGCCTCAGCAACCTATCCGAAATCACTCCCCCGTCGACCAACCCTCTGAAGGCGGATACTTCCGGCGACGGCATCAGCGACGGGTGGGCGGTGTTCTTCGGACTCGATCCGCTGGCGGACAACTCCGCAGGCAGTTTCCAAGGCGGTGGGGAAACGAATCTCGTGGCTTTCGAAGCAGGATTACAGGCGCTTCCGGGCGCGACCCTTGCCGATCACGATGGTGACGAGGTTCCCAACGAAGATGATGCGGACAGCCGTGATCCCGATGTCGTCTGGCCACCCGCCGCTGAAGGCACCTACCTTCTTGTCGATGTCGATCCACCGCTTGGCTCAGGCACCGGAGTCGATGTGAATGACAAGGGAGAAGTGCTCTTCCGTAATGGAATCCTCGCCGGGACTTTGTGGATTCCGTGTGAGGCTCAGGAAATAGTCGGGACCTATACCAATTCGCAAAACCAGACGATGGATTACTCGGTCGAGGTTGATGAATGGCTACACTTCAACAACTCGCGGGATCTGATCGGTAGAGCGACATACGATTTCACCAGCGGTCCGGGCACGGACGATGGATTTTCTACGGCCGTTGCGTGGACCGACGGTCAGTCGCCGATTAATTTGGGGAGCTTTCTTCCATCAGGTGATTATCCCGGAGCTTCACTCAAACCCCTCGGTGTGGATGAAGACGGGAAGACCTATGCCCGTCTCAGCTACGCTGAGGAATCAGTCCCGGGCAGCTACCAACCCACCGCCCGCATTGCGGTGTTCGAGCCCAACGGAAACTTCACCAGTCTTTTGGAAGCGCCTGCCGGTCGTTACCCGAACGGAACTTCAGGGCACTTTGATGTGAGCCCGAGCGGCTGGGTGGCAAGCAATTCGAAATCCAGCGGATCACCTGCAAGCTATCGCCTCGCAGCTTGGGACTCACAGTCGAACTCGATAGCGCTCCCCCCGGAAGCCGACGGCTTTTTCTATCCTGTCCAACTCGCCGATCTTCCCGGCGGCACCACGGTCTTGAATGCCACTTATGACAGCCAGGGACGAAGCCACGTCTTCCTCCCTGACGAAGCCGGCCAGATGTCCCGCGCCGAAGCCCTTTCATCTCATAAGATCGAGCTCTGGTCGGGCGATGGCACCGCGCTTACCTCGGACGGAAAAGTTTGGGTCAATGGCCGACTCGTTCCATTGGAAGAGGTGTGTCCCGATCTGGCTCCTTGGCTCGCACCCGGGAATTATGTCAGACCTTTGGCTACCAACTCCCGGGGAGACTTCCTCGTCGAAGTCGGCGACGATCTCCAGACGGTTGCGCAGACAAAAGTTTTGTCAAAGACCGATCTGCGGGTCGCGATCGGCAATTCGCTGATCCCGGAAGAAGATGAAGACACGGCTGGAGCGTGGGCAGTGGTCAATTGGGACGATGACGACGGTGATGCCGGGGCATGGGGTCATGGGCAGACGGATCTTACCAGTGACCTCGACGATACAGATGGTGTGGTGGGTGAAGATGATCTTCTGCGTTTGGGCATTCGACGCATCTCGACACCCGGTACTGAGTATCGCCTGAGATTCGACTCGGGACACATCCGAATCTGGCGGGAAAACGAAAAAAACGGAGCCGATCCCGAGGTTCTTTCCGAACAAACGATTTTCACCATCGCCGAATCCGAAGAATGGCATCTGGTTCATATCGAAGGCATCAAGCCCCACGACGATGACGAAGGAACGATTGTTTCCTTGGAAATCAAGCTGCCCGGCGGTCAATGGGAGGACGGTGACACGGTTAAAATCAGGGTCGCCCATCCCATCGTGTTGGTCTACGGAGACAAAGATGAATGGAATGCTGATAAGGGCATTGTGCTCAGTTACCTCAAAAGCAAAGTAGGAAAGAGCAAGAACCTCGTAAGGGATACGTTTCTGGGATCGACACTTACCCATCTGATACCGGGAAAGAACCAGAGCGGAGACGATGTGTGTTACAGCGTGACCGGACTTTCAGCCGCGGCGACTCCCGCCGGACCAGACATTGCGGAAAAATACGCTAAATTGGCTTTTCAAACAGAGAAGACGAATATCTGTTTCACTGGCCACTGTAACTACGGAGTAGGTTTGGCTTTCGGTACAAACTTCAATTCGTTTGATCAGTTCTTCAACATGGCCGGTGGAGGATACGCTAGCATCAGCCGCGATCACTTTGGTGCAGGGAGTCATAAACCAATGCTGCCGCGAGACCCAAACACCCTGAGGTGGCGGGTTGATACGATTGCCGATCGGAATAATCGAGCAGGCAACAATCCCGAGAATCGGAACCTCCTGGGGCAAGGAATTCTTGAAAACGTGGCACGCTATCCGCATGTAGGCACCCCGACACCCAACGGCAGCAACATGTGGGAAACTCAGGAGCTGGAGTGGGAAAATTTTACCCCAGCTACTGAAGGCGTTGTCAAATGGCACTATATTGCCGACCCGGCATTGGACGGGAATGGGACCGATGATGAGCACTCGATATTGAACACCTGGAATTCTGATATCCCCGCGAATCTCAGATATCGAAGCCTGCTTCTGAATCAATGCAACACCTACCGTTCCTTCATCGAGAGTTTCCAGCATGGCGTCGTCATCGCTTCAATGGCATCCGTGTCCAGCAACTTTACGGCGGTGACTTATCTTACGGGCATAGCTGAGGGATGGGACTGGGAGAAAATGGATACTCAGCTGGACGAAATAGAGACATCCCACGAAGACCCAAATTTTCCGCTGCTGAATGCATTTCAAACCACGGAATTTTAGATGAAGATACTTTTCGCCCTGATATTCATCTCGTATTCTGGAGCCTTGGAAGCTTCGAATGACAACGAGAAAATTGAATTTGATGGTATACTTGATCGATCAACCAGGGCTTGGGGATTGGAGTCCGAACACGAAGATGAATGGAGGCTTTGGTCGGGTATAAACACCGTTGAAGGGATCGATTTTGCAATAGATCAGTTAGTTTTTTCCGACGATGTACCGAGGCGCAAGTTGGCTCAGTTTTTCATTGATGAAACTACGGTTTCAAAGGCGGAGATCAGAAATGTTTTGTATGCCAAGTTGAATTTATATTCCGAGGCCAACAAAATGGAAGAGTTCAAGCGGTCTCTCAATTTGCTCTCCCGCTTCCGCGATGAGGAGTTTGAAGTGATCCGCTATTTGGCTGGATTATTCGACGATGATCGAAGCCTCGAAACTCGCCCTCGCCACCCCGAGTCTTATTTGGGAGAGCCGCACCGAGTCTCCGATTTGGCAGCCGGTCTAGTCCGGGCGATGATTGAAGAAAAGAAGATATGGACTAAATCTGATCCGAGCTATTTTCGCGAACCGAATGACGCCATGAGCTGGGTAGGCCGGGACAGGTTGAAAGATGCGCTGAATACCTTCCTCCTTCGAGAGGGTATCATCGAGACCACCAAACACCCCAGCCACCGCCGGTGGTCACCACCGAAACCGGAGGTCGCCGCAGCAACTCCGAAGCGTTCCGACCGGATTCCGCGAGATTTCGAACCCGAGGCGGGCGGCGATCAAGCATCGAAAGTTCGCCCTTGGGTCTGGATCTCCGCGATCATCGTGCTGCTTCTTTCCATTTTTCAGCTTATCCGTTCTCGTCGAGCATCGCCATGATTGGTCGGCGGATTAGAGCATGGTCACTTCGACGTCAACCTCCATTCGGCAACTGGAGGTCCCTTGATACTGGCCTTTCACCGGGGCGACGTCGTCGTAGTCGCGACCGACTGCCACCTTGATGAAGCGGGCGTCTGCGAAGGTGTTGTTGGTCGGGTCTAGGCCGATCCAGCCACTTTCAGGGAGGAAAATTTCGACCCAGGCATGGGAGGCCTGCGCCCCGACGAGGGTGTCGCGTGGGCCATTGTAGAGGTATCCGGAGGCGTAGCGTGCGGGGATGCCGATCGAGCGGCACATACCGAGCATGACGTGGGTGAAGTCCTGGCAGACACCGGAGAGCTGTTCGAAAACCTCCGCGATCTTGGAACTGACTTTGGTCGATTCCGAGTTGTAGGCGAAGTGTTCGTGAATCCAGGACATGATGGCCTGGGCTTTGGCCAGTGTGGTCGGGGTATCACAGGTTAAGTCGATCGCCTGACGCCAGATTTCCGGATGGAAGGAGACGTAATGAGTCGGCTGGAGAAAGGACCAAGTGCCTTCGTGAATCCCCAAGTCCTTGTAATCATCGAGCACCGCCGTTTCGTCGGCCACCGTCAGTTGAAGTGGCATGTTCTGGGCTTTCAGAACGCTCTCGATCTCAAGGCGCGTGTGCGGATTGGGAATTTCAAAATGATGAGTGACATTCTCGTAGAGATCAATGAACGAGCGGAGTCGTGTCGCGGGGATCACCCGGATGAGGCAGGAAATCGTGCGTTGAAAGGTGAAATTCGGCGGATGGAGATGCAGGGTGTTCACGCTGCCACTGACCGGAGCGGCATAGTGAAATGCGGTGCGGTGACGGATCTGATATCGAGGGTTTGAATTCAAAGTTGGTGGGATGCTGCCGGGTTCGTGGCAGGCGATCCATTACTGCTGCTGCTGTTGTTGCTGCTGCTGGATTTCCCAGGCGACGACGGCGGAAATGGACTCTCCGGGAATGGCGGGAACACTCTCATCGGAATCGGGCAACAGCACGTACTCCCGGAAAATTTCTTCGCCGATCAGGTTGAACTGCGTTTGTAGTGCATCGAGATAGTCGTGAAGATCTTGGTCCATGACCTCGTCCACCGAGCCGTAGGCAAGCGATGCAAGCAGGCGACCTGAGGCGCGCTCTGCTTCGGTAGTGAAAGATCCCCGCTGGCTCGCGGAGATGCGGTGGAGCGCGGCGTCTACGGAGTCGATGCAGAATCTAACCGAGCGAGGGAAGTCGCGATCGAAGATCAGGAAGTTGATGATGTTCTTCGGCGTGGGCTGATTACGGAAGCGGCTCTGGAAGGAACTGCGGGCACCGCATGCGCGGAGGGTGGCATTCCAATGGTGATCGATGAGCGAGGCTTCTGCGCCCTTTTTCGGCAGGAAGGTGGTGAAGTCGAGGATGCGCGTAATCTTGTCGGCTCGTTCCATATTGCGCCCTAAATCCATGAAATCCCAGGCTTCGTCGCGGCTAAGGTTTGATGAGATGATGCCGTTGAAGACATTGGCGGACTTGCGAATCGTCTCGTGGAAGTGCTGGGGGTTGGCATCCAGCAGGGATCTGGAGTCTGATGACTGGAGGAACAGGTAGAGCCCGTTGAGTTCTTCCCAGATGGCCTCTGACAGCTGGTCGCGCACCGTCCGGGCATTTTCGCGTGCTTGCGAAATGCACGATCGGATGCTGTTGGGGTTTGAAGGCGAGAGACTGAGGAATTCGATGATTTCGTGGCTGCCGCCATCCGGGTAGAGCTCATCAAAGAGCTCTTCGTCTCCGGTGCTCATGATGATCGGGCGCCAGAAGGCGTCGATGCGGGGCAGGTCGATATGGTCGACGTCGAGCAGTAGCTGTTCATTGACCTCGAGCATGCGCGCGAGATTGTCAGCCCGCTCAACATTGCGGACCATCCAGTAAAGGGCGTTAGCGACTCGGGATAGCATGGGATTTTAGTGGCTGAGGACCCAGGTGTCTTTGCTGCCACCGCCTTGGGATGAATTGACGACGAGTGACCCCTTTTTCAGGGCGACACGTGTCAGGCCGCCGGGCACGATTTTGATGTCGCGACCGTAGATAATGTAAGGGCGGAGATCGATATGACGGCCTTCCATGCCGTTTTCGGTCCACGTCGGGCAGCGTGAGAGGGCGAGCACGGGTTGGGCGATGAAGTTGCCGGGGTCCTCGATGATCTTTGTGCGGAATTCTTCGATCTCTTTCTTGCTCGCTGATGGCCCCATCAGCATGCCGTAGCCGCCGGATTCGTTGGTCGCCTTGACGACAAGTTCGGGGAGGTGGTTTAAAATGTAGGCTCGGTCATCGTCGTCGACGGCGAGATAGGTTGGAACGTTCGGCAGGATCGGCTGTTGGCTGAGATAGAATTCGATCATCTTCGGCACGAAGTGATAGATCGCTTTGTCATCGGCCACTCCGGTGCCGACGGCGTTGGCGAGGCCGACGTTCCCGGCCTTGTAGGCACCCATCAGTCCGGGCACACCGAGCACCGAGTCCTTGCGGAAAACGAGGGGGTCGATGAAGTCGTCGTCGATGCGGCGATAGATCACGTCGACACGGACAAGCCCTTTCGTGGTGCGCATGTAGACGAAGTTGTTCCGCACCACCAGGTCGCGGCCTTCGACGATCGGGATGCCCATCTGGCGGGCGAGGTAGGAGTGCTCGAAGTAGGCGCTGTTGAAGACACCTGGAGTGAGCAGCACGCAGACTGGATCCACGTTGCGCCCCGGCGAGATGTAGTGCAGCATGTCGAGCAGGTCGGCCGGGTAAGACTGGACTGGACGGACGCCTGAGGCTTCGAAAATGGTTGGGAAGGCCCGCTTGAGGGCATTGCGATTTTCTAGGAGATAGGAAGCACCGGATGGGCAGCGACCGTTGTCCTCGAGGACGTAATACTGGCCGTCATCGCCGCGCACCAGATCAGTGCCGCAGATGTGAACGTAGATGTCACCCGGGACGTCGATTCCCCGGAACTCTGGGCGGTAGTGGGCGGCATTTTCTACGAGGTGGGCCGGGACGACGCCGTCCTTGATGATCTGCTGATCATGATAGACGTCGTGGAGGAAGAGATTGAGAGCGGTGATGCGCTGGGTCAGACCGGCTTCGATGTGGTCCCACTCGTCGGCGGGGATGACGCGTGGCATGGGGTCGAAGGGGAAAATCCGCTCGGTCCCCTGGTTGTCGTGATAGACGTTGAAGGTGACGCCTTGCCTTAAAAAGTGACTGTCGCAAGCGGCTCGGCGGGTATCGAAGTCCTCGTCGGGAATGTTTTTAAAGCGCTCGAGAAGATTTTTACAATAGCTCCTTGGGGAGCCGTCGGGGAGAAACATTTCGTCGTGGAATCCGTCGGTCGTATAGCCTTCAAACATGCAGGATTGGGGTTTTGCGGGAATTGGTTGGGGAACAATAGATAGCAGGCTGCGCGCCAATGGGTTCAAGGATTGGCTTGAGGGCTTAGATTAATCAAAGCGAATCGGGGAATTTTCGAGATTGATGGTGGGTGGTTCGGGCGGGTCAGGCGGGTAGGAGAATCTTTTCCGAGGCACGGAAGAGGTCCTGACGATAGAGTCGTGTGAGCGGTGCGGCGGCGGTTTGATCCGGGAGGAGGCCGGTGCCTCGCATGCCGGAAAGGAACCAGGATGCCTTGTCGGCGGTGGGGCAGTTCAGGTCATTGCCGTAAAAAAGGTGGAAATTCGAGGCGTCGATATTGCCTCTGCCGCTCAGGAAGATCTTGCCGAGGCTGTTCTCAAGGGTCGCTCTGGCACGGCCGGTGTAGGCGGTTTTGGAGAGGATTTTGATCAACTCGGGCCGGAAATCAGGGTCGTGGCAAATCCGACATGCGTGAAGCAACGCGGCACCCAGTGAGATGCTGTCGTCGCGTCTCTCGCCGATGAATTCGCCATCGACAAGTAGCACTTTTTCCGGGTGACCAGCCGCGAGTTCGGCCGAGGTGGCGGGACACCAGCCGTTGCCTGAAAGGATCGATTCCGAGTTCCATGGTTCGCCGACGCAGTAGCCATCGATGTGGTCGGCCTCCAAATGACCCGGCATCAGGGGAGGCGGCAGAAAAACGAGCTCAACCTCACGACCGGGTTCGAGCCCATGGCGGCGAAGCCATCCATGGAGCAGGATGTGGTGGGATGAGAAGCGATGGGCGGCGGCAAAGGTTGGCGGTCGGCGTTTCTTCCAGCGGTAGGTGATGAAGGCGGCGAGCCCTTCTCCATGACGGATGGAATCGTGGGGAAGGTCGTTGGAAAGGGTGATGGCATTGCCATGGGCGCTGAGCACGAGAGGCACGGCGACATCCCGGCGGAGGTTGCTCAGGCCGAGTGCGAAGTAGAAGGCGAGCCCGGCAATCGACTGGGCGGCATCCAGCTCTTTGTAGAAAAGCATGTCGCGAACCGTGGCCCATCCGGGCTGGCGAGAGAGCTGGACGTTCAGACCGTATTCCTTGAAAATCCCAAGCTCGTGAGCCACCGCGACTGGGGCACAGTCGTTTAGTGGAACGAATCCGAGCCGAATGGGAGAGGTCGTGGTGAGCTTTGGCATCTTGGTCTGCCGGAGCTAAGCGTAAAGAGTGCCAATCAACGCGCATTGGCATGCACCCTGCTGGTTTACCCGGTAATTGTCGATGAACCGACCTCATGAATGAGTTACTACCCGATCTCCGCCAATTGAGGGCCTTTGTCGCCGTGGCGGATGAGGGGAGTTTCACGCTGGCGGCCAAGAAACTCTTTTTGACCCAATCCGCGATCAGTCATTCGATGCGTGCTTTGGAGGATAGTCTTGAATGCAGACTTCTCGAGCGGCTCGGAAAGAAGACGATCCTGACGGAGGAGGGTGGGGTTTTCCTCAGGCGCTGCCGCCGGGTGCTTGGCGAGTTGGAGATGGCCGGTCGTGAGCTTGATGGCTTGAAGCGCTGGGGGCAGAGCCGCATCCGGATTGGGGCACCCCATTCGTTGTGCCAGTTTCTTTTGCCGACGGTGATTCGCGAATTTCGTGACTGCTTTCCGCGTTGCGAGCCTTTGATTGAAGCCGATGAGACCGGAGCTTTGTTAGAGCGCCTCGCCGAGCATGAGTTGGATCTTGTTCTCGGGCTCAAGCATCAGAGTAGCCAGGCCCTGACATCTCGTTTGTTGTTCCAGGATCAGATGGCACTCGTCGTTCCTCCGATCCATCCTTGGGCGAAAACAGGGATCCCTGATGGGAATGAAGTCGAGAATGTTCAGTTTATCATTTATGCAAGGGCGAGCGAAACGCATCGTCTCGTCGAAAAGCATTTTGAATCCCTAGGGATTCGTCTGCGTGCGCCTCTCGTGTTAGGAGATATGGAGGCCATCAAGGAGATGTCGAAGATTGGCATCGGCATCGGCATCGTCGCCCCTTGGGTGGCCAAGCGTGAACTGGAAGAGGGAACACTCGTGGCGATTTCAACGGGTGGAGAGCCGATTGTTCGTGAGTGGTCAACCTTCTGGAATGCAGATCGCCCGCTAAGTCTGATCGAGGAGACCTTTGCCGGGATTTCAGGAATGGTGGCAGAGGATCTTTCCCGGCTGGCGAAGTTTTGAGAAGAGGCGTGTGATTGATCTTCAAGAGCCGGACAGCGGGATGTGGTGGGTTTCCCGATCAGCTTTGCCCGGAGGATTTTTTTGTCGGGCCGACTTTCATCGAAGTCAGGGAGCTCAACGGCAAACGCATGGGTGGGAAGAAGAATGAGGGCGAGGGTGCGAGAGTTCGGGTCATTGAGAGAAGAATGTCAGCTGAGGATTTGGCGGACGACCGATGCGGGTTCGACACCAATGAGTTTCTGGTCGAGCCCTTGGAACTTGTAGGAGAATCTGGCGGCATCGATCCCTAACAAATGGAGGATGGTGGCGTGGAGGTTGTGGACGGATACCGGATCGCGTGCGATGCCATAGCCGAGTTCATCCGTTTCGCCGTGGGCGATGCCGCCTTTGATCCCGCCGCCTGCAAGGAAGACGGAGAAGGCCTTGATGTGGTGGTCGCGGCCGCTGCCCTGAGCCATCGGCGTGCGTCCGAACTCGCCACCCCAGACGACTAGGGTGTCCTCGAGCATACCGCGCTGTTTGAGATCGGTGAGCAGGGCGGCGGTGGCCTGATCGACGAGTTTGGCAGTGGTGGCCATGCCGGCTTTGATCCCGCCATGGTGGTCCCAGCCGCGGTGGTAGAGCTGGATGAAACGGGTGCCGCGTTCGGCGAGGCGGCGGGCGAGCAGGCAGTTGGCGGCAAAGGATCCGTCGCCGGGCGTGCAGCCATAGAGATCGAGGGTGGCCTGGCTTTCGTCCCGGGTATCCATCAGTTCGGGCACGGACGATTGCATGCGGAAGGCGAGTTCATACTGCTCGATGCGGGTGGAGACTTCGGGGTCTCGGGTTCGCAGGGCATTGAGTCCGTTCAACTGGTTGATGGTGTCGATCAGCTTGCCTTGCGCTTGGGACGTGGTGCCGCGTGGGCTGCGGACATAATGGACAGGGTCGCCCGCTGATTGGAATTCGACGCCTTGAAGGTGTCCTGGAAGAAAGCCGTTGCTCCACTGGCGGGAGGAAATTGGCTGGCCTTGGCCGCCGCCGGCGCTGGTGAGGACGACGAAGCCCGGGAGGTTCCTGCTTGCGCTGCCGAGACCGTAGAGGACCCATGAGCCCATCGACGGACGACCGGGAATGATCGACCCGGTGTTCATGAATGTGTGGGCAGGGTCGTGATTGATCTGCTCGGTATGCATCGAGCGGATGAGCGCGATGTCATCGGCGTGTCGGGCGATGTGTGGGAAGAGGTTCGAGATCTCCATCTGGCAATCGCCGTGTTTGGAGAAGTCATGCTGGGCTCCCATGCACTTGAGGGCTTTTCCCTGGAGCTGTGCGAGCTGTTGCCCCTGGGTAAAGGAACCGGGCATGGCCTCGCCGTCCAATTCCCGGAGCAGCGGTTTGTAGTCGAAGGACTCGAGATGGGACGGTCCGCCGGCCATGCTCAGAAAGATGACCCGCTTGACCTTGGGCTGGAAATCCGCCGTGAGTCCAAGGGTGGAGTCGGCGGCGAGCAGGCGCGAGAGGGCGATCGATCCGAGGCCGGTGAGGCCGTGGGCCAGGAAGGTGCGGCGGGCGATTGGATGAAACATGAGCCAGACAGGATGGAGTTGGGCAACGAGCGGTGACTCAGTAGCGGGTGATGGTTTCGTGAAGGTTGAGGATGGCTCGGGTGAGCGAGGTCGCGGCGGCAAGGGACACGGGATCGAGCTCATTCGAGACGGCTGATTCGCCGGTCGCGAGGAACTGGGCGGCCGACTCCGGGTCGGCGGTAAAACGATCGCGTTCTTGGCTGTGGAACTCGCTGAGAATCTCGATTTCCTGGTCGGTCGGTGGGCGGGAAAGGCAGCGCATGAAGGCGCGTGGGATCAACTCTCTTTCACCGGCGGGCTCGCTGAGTAGCAGTGTGGCGAAAGCGCGTGCCGCCTCGGTAAAGGTCGGGTCGTTCAGCAGGTTGAGGGCTTGGAGCGGCGTGTTGGATCCCGGGCGCTCGGTGGTGCATTCCTCGCGCGACGGCGCACCGAAGTTCTTGAGCATCGGATGCAGGAAAGTTCTCTGCCAGTGGGTGTAGAGGCCACGGCGGTAGAGGGCTGGCCCCTTGTCTGCTTGATACTCGCGGACAGGGAAGTTGAGATTCCGGTAGTAGCCTTGGGGTTGATAGGGCTTGGCGCTGGGGCCGCCGATTGTGGGGGTGAGTAGGCCGGAGACGGCAAGGGCGTTGTCGCGGATGAGCTCGGCGGGTAGGCGAAGCTGGCTTTGGCGGGCGAGCAGGCGGTTCGCGGGGTCGAGAACGAGCAGCTCCTGCTGGGGGATGCTGGACTGCTGATAGGTTGCCGACAGGAGGATGGTCCGGAGTAGGTGTTTGACGCTCCATTGGTTTTCCATGAACTCGGTGGCCAGCCAGTCGAGGAGTTCGGGGTGGCTGGGGTATTCGCCTTGGAATCCAAGATCGCCGGTGGATTTCGAAAGCCCGGTTCCAAAGAGTCGCGACCACAGCCGGTTGACGAAGACCCGGGCGGTGAGGGGATTTTCCGGGCTCACCATCCAGCGGGCGAGATCGAGGCGAGTTCCGCGCTGCGCCTGTTCGGGCTGACCGTTGTTTTCCGCAGTGCTGAGGAACGCGGGTGGCGCTGGGGAAACGATCTCGCCGGATTGGTCCTGCCAGTCGCCGCGATTGAGGATGCGGATCGGTCGGGGTGTGGCGGAAACGGTTGCCGGAACGGTGGGAGCCTTCGCCAGCAACGCGCTGCGTTCGGCTTCAAGTTTGGCGATTTCCCCGGTGAGTGCCAGATGGGCCGGTGTGAGTTGGGTTGAGTTCGGGGACAGTCCTTGATTCTGTTCGTTAGCGGGTGCCGGTGGCAGCTTCCCATTTTCGGCGCGGATCTCGGCGATGCGCGTGTTGATGGATTCGAGCCGCGTCTCCTGCTCCTTGGTCGGCACCCGGAGGACTGGCCCCCATGGATCGAAGATCATGCCCTGTTTGGTCCATTTCGAGATATCTTCCTGATAGTGCCCGTCATTGTTCCAGGCACCCATTTCAAGGATGTCGCTGAAGTAGGCGGCGAAGGAGTAGAAGTCCTTTGCGGTAAAGGGATCGAACTTGTGGTCGTGGCATTCGCAGCAGGCCATGGTCGATCCCAGCCAGGCGGACGAGGTGGTGCGGACTCGTTCGGCTTGATACTTCGCGAGGTATTCCGCGTCCTGGATGCCGCCCTCTTCGGAGAGGGGATTCAGGCGGTTGTAGGAAGCGGCGACTTTTTGCTCAAGCGTGGCCTCGGGAAGCAGGTCGCCGGCAATCTGCTCGATGGTGAACTGGTCAAATGGTTTGTCCGAATTGAAGGCGTCGATGACATAGTCGCGGTAAGGCGAGGCGGAACGCTCCTTGTCGCCGTGGTAACCGACAGTGTCGGCATAGCGGACGGAATCCAGCCATGAAATGGCCATGCGTTCGCCGAAGTGAGGCGAGGCGAGCAATCGATCGACCGCTTGGCGGACGGCCTCGGCGGGGTGGTCATTGGAGGCGGCGAGGAATTTGCTGAGTTCGTCCGGCGTCGGAGGCAGGCCGGTGACATCGAAGTGGAGTCGACGAAGCAAAGTCGCCGGATCAGCAGGAGGGGAAAGCTTGAGCTGCTTTTGCTCCAATTCGCGACTGACGAGGGAATCGATACTTTGTCCAGGTTCCCGGCGGGGTGGGGTGTAGGCCCAGTGGGCTTCGTATTCCGCGCCGGCTTCGATCCAATCGCGGAGCAGCTGTTTTTCCCGGGCGTCGAGGGTTTTGTGGCTCTTCGGCGGCGGCATGATCTCGTCCTCATCAGTCGAGTTGATCAATTCGATCAGCAGGCTCTTTTCCGCGTTTCCCGGGATGAAGGCCTGACCTTCGATGGCGCTCTCACGGATGTCGAGCCGGAGGCCTTCCTCACGGGTGTTGGGGTCGCTTCCGTGGCAGAAAAAGCACTTGTCCGAGAGGATAGGCCGGATGTCCCGACCGTAGCGAATTTCTTCGCCAGCCGGAAGGCATTGAGCAAGAGCGACCCACGCAGCAAGTAAATGGAGCGGGAGTTTGTTGTGGATCAGGCCAACGGAATGGTGTGGGGCAAGCATGCTTTGTGCAAACTAGATACAAGTCCGATTTTATGAATATTTCGTACCGAGCTCAATGTTTCAGGCGGTGCGGCAGTTTGCCATGCCTGATCATGAAAGTCATGAGACCCTGCGGCGTGGTCGGTGGTGATGCCGGGGAGGGGTGGATGGTGGGCATACTTCACCTTGCCAGCGGCCCGGATGCTTGTCAGGTTTCGCGCGTCATGAATCTGAGGGATGTTTGTTTGTTGGAAAACTTGGCCGTGTGCAGTTGGTCGCTGCAAACCGAAAGCCCTGAAGACTTGGTCTCCAAGGTGCGGTCACTTGGGCTCTCGAAGGTCCAACTTGCCCTCAACGAGCATCGAGGCAGTGAAGGAGGAACGGTGATCGGGAAGGTGCTGGCGGATGCCGGTATTGAGATTGTTTCGGGCATGTTCGGAACCATGGGGGAGGACTACAGCAGTCTCGAATCCATCCGGCAGACCGGTGGAGTGGTGCCGGATGAGGCTTGGCCCGCCAACCTCGAGATCGCCAGGAAATCCGCAGATTCCGCCGCAGCTCTCGGACTTGCGCTGGTGACATTCCATGCCGGATTCTTACCAGAAGATTCATCTGAGCCGGACTATGAAAAGCTGCTGGTCCGCTTGCGGACCTTGGGGGAAATGTTTGCTGAAGTGGGGGTTGAACTTGCATTCGAGACCGGGCAGGAAGATGCGGAGAGCCTGTCGCGGTTTCTTGAAGATCTCGCCGTTCCGACCGTAGGCGTAAACTTCGATCCCGCGAACATGATCCTCTACGGAAAGGGCGATCCGGTGGCAGGTCTGCGCATCCTCCTTCCTTGGCTCAAGCAGGTTCACATCAAGGACGCCATCGCCACGAAGGTGCCAGGAACCTGGGGGGCCGAAGTGGTTGTGGGAACCGGCGAGGTCGATTGGTCGGCATTTTTCAACGTGCTTACCGGTGCCGGGTATTCTGGAGCCTTGTGCATCGAACGTGAGGCAGGAGAGACACGGGTGCCAGATATCCTGGCGGCCAAACAACATATCGAATCGGTTTTGAAGAAAGGACAACAATCATGATCAATGTAGGAGTCATCGGACTGGGAATGATGGGGCAGATGCATCTTGCCGCATGGAGTGGAGTCAAGGGGGTGCGAGTGCGCATGGTTGCCGATACCGATCCGCGGCGTGCTGCTGGGGATTTTTCGGGTTCGTGGTCCAATATCGAGGGGGGCGCGTCAGAGATTGATTTCACTCAGATCCGGGGAACCGGCGATCCCATGGAGCTGATTCATGCGGAGGATGTGGATCTGATCGATATTTGTGTGCCGACTCCCTTTCATCTCGATCTTGCCGTCTCGGCGATTGCCTCGGGCAAGCATGTGCTCTGCGAGAAACCGCTGGCTCGAAGCGCGGCAGATGCCCGAAAAATCGCGCGGGCGGCGGAAAAGGGAACCGGGTTCTTCATGCCAGCCATGTGCATCCGTTTCTGGCCACAGTGGGCATGGCTCAAGAAGGCTGTGGCCAATGAGTCCTATGGCAAGGTGATCAGCGCGGAATTCCGGAGAGTCGGCACGCTGCCACCGGGCTGGTTTGTGAACGGCAAGCTGTCCGGAGGAGCGATCCTTGACCTCCATCTTCACGACACGGACTTTGTCCATCATGTCTTCGGAATGCCCTCTGCCGTGAGCAGTGGCGGGTGGGTCGGTCCTACCGGATGTGTCGATCACGTGCATACCCGTTATATCTATGAAGATGGGCCGGTGGTCACAGCGGAGGGAAGTTGGGCTGCAGCTCCGTCCATGCCTTTTGACATGAGCTATCGGGTGGTATTCGAGAACGCCACCGCAGAATATCGGATCGACCGACCGGACGCTCCGTTGATGCTCTACCGCAAGGCAAAGGGAAATGGCAAAACTCCGAAACCAGTATCCGTGAAATGCGCCTCGGCAGATGGCTACCAGATTGAGATGGACTATTTCGCAAAGTGCATTCGCTCTGGCAAGGCCCCGTCCATGGTGACAGCCGCCGAAGCCGCTGAGTCGATCCGCATGGTGGAGGCAGAAACCAAGAGTGTGATGAGCGGGCGGATTGTTCGGCTTTGAAGACCTCTTTGCTGAGCTTGCACGATGGATGCGTCGGCCTTGCAGAAGTGCGTGCTCTCCTGTGAGACGGTGGCTTGGCCGCCTTCGGTGATCCCGTCAAATTTTCCCGTCAAATTTCCCCTGACCCGATCTCGCAAACAATCGAGACGATTTTTCTTTAGTCCGAAAATCAAGGAGGACAAGCCGCAGACCAAGGTTTGGTGAGATTTCCGGGTTAGCCCGTCTTCGCAGACTGGTAGGGCTGATGGGCCTGTGACCCTTGATTTTCCCCCTTTTTCCGGCTGGAGTACCGCGTCAGCACGATTTCACGATCCTCGGTCGCCGGAAGGTGTGAACATCGTGCACGGGAACGGCTGCAAGCTTCTCAAGAACGGCGCGAGGGCTCAGGCCGCTGGCACAGCACTTCAACCTTGCTCTGAGTGTGACCTGCAGGCAGTAGGACAACGTTGCCAAGGTCTGCCAGATCCATGGCGAAAATTGAGGCAGTCAAAATCGACGAATCACCGTGTCCCGCTGGAATCGGGGGTCGGACTGCGGGTAGTCTAAGGTATGATGCAAGCCCCTCGATTCGCGGCGCCGGATCGCACAGTCGACCACCAGCGATGCGACGGCTACCAGGTTTCTAAGCTCGAGGACGTCGGCGTTGACGCGGTGGCCCCAGTAGAACTCGCGGACTTCTCTCTTGAGGTTTCTCAGCCGGGTGGCGGCACGCCGAAGTCGGTTGTCGGTGCGGACGATCGAGACGTAGTCCCACATCAGGCGGCGGAGTTCGTCCCAGTTGTGGTAGATGACCACAAGTTCGTCGGGCGCGTTGGTGTCGCCGTGTTCCCAAGCGGGAATGTCCGGGGCGTCGATGGCGTTTTTTTCCGGCGCGTAGTGCTGGAGAATGTGGGAAAGCGCGCGGCGGGCAAGGACGTTGCCTTCGAGAAGCGAATTGGATGCAAGGCGGTTGGCGCCGTGGAGACCGGTGCAGGCGACTTCGCCGATGGCGAAAAGACCGCGGACCGAGGTGCTGCCGTTGATGTCCGTGACGACGCCGCCGCATTGATAGTGGGCGGCGGGGACGACGGGGATGGGCTGGGTTTCGGCATCGAGACCGAAACTGATAAGCTTTTCGTTGATGAACGGGAAGCGCTCCTTCATGAAGCCCCTCGGCTTGCCTGTGACGTCGAGATAGACGCAGGGGGCACCGGTCTTTTTCAACTCGCGGTCGATGGCGCGGGCGACGATGTCACGCGGGGCGAGCGAGCCACGGGGATCGACTTGATTGACGAATTCCTCGCCCGCCGCATTGATCAGCACCGCGCCCTCGCCGCGGACGGCTTCAGACACGAGAAATGAGCGGGCTTCGGGGCCGGTGGCGGCAGGGTTGTAAAAACAGGTCGGATGAAACTGGATAAACTCCATGTTGGCAACTTCCGCGCCGGCGCGCCATGCCATCGCCACGCCGTCGCCGGTCGAGGAGTCGGGGTTGGTGGTGTAGAGATAGACTTTTCCGCAGCCGCCGGTGGAGAGAATGATGCGGTCTGAGCGGAAGATTTTCACTTCGCCGCTTTCGCGGTCGAGGACGTAGGCCCCGAGGACGCGGTCTTCGGTGACGACGCCGAGTTTGCCCGTGGTGATGAGGTCGATGGCAAAGTGGTCTTCGAGGATCTGAAGGTTTGGCGTCTTGCGGGCTCTCTCCAGCAGCGAGGTCGCGATCTCGAGACCGGTGGTGTCGCGGGCGTGGAGGATACGGCGCTTGCTGTGGCCGCCTTCCTTGCCTAGTTGGTAGCGCTCACCCTTTTTGTCGAAGTGCGAGCCATAAGCGACGAGGTCGTCGATGGTGGCGGCTCCTTCTTCGACGATCATGCGGACGATGTCTTCGTGGCACAGTCCCGCACCGGCATCGAGGGTGTCCGCGACGTGGAGTTCGCAGGAGTCTCCCGGGTCGCGCAGGCTTTCCGGGAGGACCGAGGCGATGCCGCCCTGGGCCCAGGCGGTGTTGGAGTCGAGGGCTTTGCCCTTGGTGATGACCGTGACACTTCCGTGCTTGGCCGCGCGAATCGCAAAGGACAGGCCGGCGATGCCGCTGCCGAGGACGAGGAAATCGGAAATCATGGGGTGGGGGGAAGTCAATCGGGATCGAGGGCAAAAGGCCAAGGAATATCTTGTCTGCAAGGGGGAAGCTGAGATGAGACCCACCAAATGGCTTGTGAGTCTGAGCGAGTTTGCTTGGTCGAGATCGGCTTTGCGCCAGAGAACCGACTCGATGGTCTTGATGCGGAACTTGTGGCGTTTGCCCCAGGCCAAGGCTCGACGTGTTGCCAACGAACCGACTCATCCTGACGCAATTCTTCGGGACTGGGCGCACGCTTCCCATCGTTTGGGCAACGCTCGGTGGTTGGGGTGGTGATCTCGGGCTACCCGAAACCATGAGCACGAACAACCGGAAAGAACAGCCTCAGACACCCTGGCCCGGGAGGAATGGCGCTGACCTCAGTGGGATGTATTGCAGGCACAGATTGGAGTCTGGGTAGTGGGTCTTAGGGTCGTTGGGTTCTTCGCAGAGGTGAGCGACGATGGTGTCGATGAAATGTTTGCGCTCGGGTCGCAGTTGGTGGATGCGTTGGTCGGCCGGGAAGTCTTGGAGTTGGATGGGTTGGGGGGTGGCTTTACCTTGGGTTTTGAGGCAGGTGAGCATGGCGTGGCAATTTGTTCTTCGATTGCGCCTTGGATTTGCTTCCATGTGTAGAAATCATGCGGCAGACATCCGAGAGGAATCTCAGTGAATCTGTAATGACCGAACGTCTTTCCATCAGTTGCGAAGCGGGGCCGCAGAAACAGGATGAAATCGGCTCCTTCACTCATCCCAAAGGGGGTGTCCCGAAGCAGCGCGCTATCCCGCACCGGCAGTTTGATCACGATCTCAATTCGCTCTCTCGCGTTTACGTCACCCTTCGCTACTTCAAACGCTTCCGCCTCAATCCTGAACTCTAGGCTGCTATCGCTTATCGCGGTGCCAGGCTCAAGCTTTAGGATCTTGGCCCGGACAATCACTGGGGCATCGTGGCACAAGGAGGCGAATCGATCTGCTGAGTGGGCCGCTTGGGAGAGGCACGAACTGAAAATCATGACCACCGCGAAGAGAGCTTGTGTTAGCACGATCTTCATTAATTCGCCAAGCTAATGGGGTTCAAGTCCCCTGTCAATAGAACGGGATGGTGATCCAATGCCACGGTGATCCAATGCCAGGCATGCTGTACGAGGCATTCTGTATGTGCGATGAACGTCTCTGACGAACCACGGGATGCACGTTGGTGGGAAGTCAGACGGGTCCGTATTACCTGCGAAGTCGGCGATCAAAGGTGTTTCTGAGACACTGGCGGAACTGATGGAGGAATGGATCCCGATCGAAAGGAACGTGGAACAGAGCCACCCGCCCCGGACACCGAGCCGGACCGGTGACGGGACAAACGGGGCGGGGTGCCTAGCATCTCGGCGGGTGGTAGATGGCGTGAGAATACTCGATCCGGAGCGAACCTAACATCGTCTCAGAGGATGTAGCCGACGGGACCAATATTCCAAGATTCTTTTTCTGACCCCTTTTTCTTCCTGACCCCTTTTTCTTATCATCATCGCCCTCTGCCTGCCAGGCACAGATTTACACTACCAGATTTTTCCGTGCTTTGATCTTTTGATCTGTATTAATCCAAAATTATCATCCATCCGAACGATACCAATTTCACAATAATCGACGAAAAGAACCATGCCAGCACGCAAAAATCCATTCAGCAGCCTCTCTCCCCTAATACGGCTCGTCTGCCTAGTCAGTGCGCTGACGGGCCAAGTCGCCTGCGTGAATCAGCCAAAATCCGGCGATCCTGCCCCCGAGCCGGAATCAACGCATTTCAGCTTCGAGCGGGGCGGGAAGTTGTTCGACTCGCCCGCCGGGATGCGTGCGCCGGGCCCCTATTACACCTGTCTGGTGGACATGAAGGATGTCAAAGACTTCCCCTACGATTACGCCC